>VAWY01000325.1 GCA_005888335.1 Actinomycetota bacterium | reverse complement strand
CGCCTCGGAGAGCGCACGCTCGCTTGACGTCGCCGTCAGACCGCAGCGCCCGCCGTCGCTAGGTGCCGGTCAATCGGTGAACGAGCAGGCGCCCAGCGGCCGCGTCAGGTACGGGCCTTCGCGACCCTCGTCGTCCGTATTGCGCGACGAGGAGCGCTGCGTCGCCGGGCCATCCGCCCGACCTCAGCAGCGCGAGCGTGTCGTGAGTGGGCAGCGCGCGCCTGTCACCGTGGCACGCGCTGGGTTCGTGGCGCGCCTGGTCCGGGCTGGAGGTCGATCTCGCCGGGTGTGACCGGCTGGCCGCAGCGGTCGCAGCGGAGGTCTGGGCCGACGCTGCCGCCGCAGGCGGCGTGGAGGGCGAGCCTCGGGGGCCCGTCGGGCGTCGGGTAGTGGCGGTCGCCCCATTTGAGCAGGACGATCAGGGCCGGGCCGAGCTCGCGCCCCTTCTCCATGAGGATGTACTTCGGTCGCCCTGGGCGCTGCGGATCTGGAACGCGTTCGAGTACCTCCTCGTCGCAGAGCAGCTTGAGGCGGCTGGTGAGCGTGTTCGAGGCGATCCCGAGGCTCTCTTGGAAGTCCTCGAACCGCGTCAGGCCGAGCACGGCGTCGCGCAGGATCAGCAGCGTCCAGCGCTCTCCAACGACTTCCAGCGCTCGGGCGATCGAGCAGACCTGGCCTGGATAGTCGCGTTGAAGCACGAGCAAGAGCGTAGCTAACTTGCTTGACAAAAGCCAGACCCGCTCGTAGGTTGCCTTGCATGACGCAAGTTAGCTCTGGTGGAGCCGTGCACGTGCGCAAGCCATTTGTCCTCGTCTCGCTGCTGCTGGCGGCGTTTGCGATCAACCTCGACACGACGATCGTCAACGTCGCGCTTCCCACGCTGGTGCGCCAGCTGGATGCCTCCAATGCCCAGCTGCAGTGGGTCGTCGACGCGTTCAACCTGCTGTTCGCGGGATCGGTGCTCGCCTTCGGCAGCCTCTCCGACAGGTTCGGGCGCAAGGGCATGCTGCTCGCCGGTCTGGCGGTCTTCGGCCTGGCGAGCCTCGCCGGTGGGCTCACCGGCAGTCCCGGCCAGCTGATCGCGGCGCGCGCGGTGATGGGCGTGGGCGCGGCGATGGTGCGCGAGCGCGCGCTGGCGATCGGCCTGTGGGGTGCGAGCACCGGGGCGGCGATCGCTCTTGGGCCGATCGTCGGCGGGTGGCTGCTCGAGGCCTTCGACTGGCGCAGCATCTTCTACGCGATGGCTCCGATCAGCGTGCTCGCGGGCATCTTCGTCGCCGGCTATGTCCCGACGTCGCGCGACCCGCGCGCGCCCCGGCTCGACCGCGCGGGCTTCGTGCTGTCGACCGCGATGATCGGCCTGCTCGTCTACACGATCATCGAGGCCCCCACGTACGGGTGGGGAAGCGCTCGTACCGTCGCCAGCTTCGGGCTCACCGCGCTGCTCGCCGCCGGATTCGTGATCCGGGAGCTGCGGACCGAGGAACCGATGCTCGACCTGAGCCTGTTCGCCAACCTCCGATTCACCGCCGCCAGCGCGTCGGTCGCGATCTCGTTCTTCGCGCTGTCCGGGTTCATCTTCCTGGTCACCCAGTACTTCCAGTTCCTCAAGGGCTACGGGGCACTGTCGACGGGCGTGCGGCTGCTCCCGGTGGCGAGCTGCGTCGCGCTCTCCTCGGTCCTCGGTGCGAGGCTGGCCGTGCGCATCGGCACGAAGCTCGTCGTCGCGTCCGGGCTGTTCTTGATGGCCGCGTTCTACCTGTGGGTCACGACGCTGGCCGCAAGCACCGGCTACGCGACCATCGCCGCCCAGATGGTGGTGCTCGGAACCGGCATGGGACTGACGAGCGCGCCCGCGACCGAGGCGATCATGGGCGTCGTACCCAAGGCCAAGGCCGGTGTCGGCTCCGCGG
>VAWY01000066.1 GCA_005888335.1 Actinomycetota bacterium | reverse complement strand
GATCCCCTCCTCCCACCCGTCGCGCTCGACGACCTGCAGGAAGCGCACGCGCACGTCGACCTCGTCGTCGCCCTCGAGCAGGCACTCGGTGCGCATGATCCAGCGATCGTCGGGGTGGCGCTCGCTGTGGGCGCGCGGGAAGACGCCGCCGAACGTCCAGCGCCGCTGGTTCTTGAGCGCCGAGCGCCGGTACGGCCACAGCAGATAGCCCTCGTAGAGGATCGCGTCGGCGATCCGGCGCACCGCGTCCATCAGCGCCCCTCGAGCAGGCCGTCGACGACGTCGTCCCAGCTGGCGAGCGCGCTGCGCGCCTTGTACGCGCACAGCCGGTCGTAGCTGCGCTTCGGCAGCCGCAGCCACGCCGTGCCCGGGAAGTGGCCCTCCATCGTCTCCTTCCACACGCGTACCGGCAGCCGGTACTCGGCCTCCTGCTCCCATGAGATCCGCGCGGTCTGCAGCGCGCCCTCCGGCCCCGCGTAGAACACGCTGCCGCTGAAGAGGAACTCGAGCGGCACCTCGCCGTCGCCGAGCGCGTCGAAGTAGCGCGAGGCGACGACGTCGAGGTCGTAGGTGCACGGGATGTCGAGGTCGGCGACCGTGTCGTGCTCGAAGGGCGGCACGACGAGCGTCGTGCGCGTCCACAGCAGCGTGCGCAGCGTCGTGCCCCAGTCCTCGCGGCGGCCGAAGAGGTCGAACAGCTTGTCGCGGTCGGCGTCCTCGTAGGAGCGCCGGCGGGCGGCGATCTGGATCTGCGTGTCGAGCAGGATCGACCGGATCGGCCCGCCGCCGACGCGCTCGATATGCAGCGCGAAGCGCAGGGTCGGCGCCGCCGCGTACTCGACCCGCGCGGCGTCCTGCACCGCGAAGCCGAGGCTGGGGATGACGGCCGCCGTCGCCATGCCCTACGCCGGCGAGAGGTTCGGCATGCGCGGGTCGATCGGGTTGTGCGCCTTGGGGTTGACGCCGGTCGAGCGCTCGGAGGTCGACGTGCCGTCGGGGTTGTGGCCCTTCATCGCCTCGTAGTTGCCCCTGGAGTTGCCCTGCTTGATGCCCTTGACGTGCGCGGGCAGGTCGGGCCTGGGGTTCTCGGTCATCTCGTGTCCCTTCTGCTCGCCGGCCGCGAGCGCCGGTCGAGCTCCTCGTAGAAGCGGGCGATCTCGACCCAGACCTCCTTGCCGCCCGTCAGGCCTCTCCAGTGGCTGCGGATCAGCCCGACGAGCGCGTAGCACTCGTCGATCGGCACGATCCACTGCTGGCGGGCGCCGCGCGCGCGGTTCACGAGCAGCGCCTCGACGTCGGGCTCGAGCGTCTGCAGCACCGGGTTGGCCGCTTCGAGGTCCGCCCACGCCTCCAGGCCGAGCAGCGACTCGGTCGCCCCCATCGGCCCCGGATAGAACGCCTGGACGCGCCCGGCCGGCGAGCTGTGGAAGAAGAACGCCATGTCGACCGGGACGCGCAGCTCTTCCCACGCCGCGTCGTCGAGGTCGAGGTCGGCGATCCGCAGCCGCCGGTCGGGGACGAGCCGGTAGTGCCCCGCGCCGGCCGCGTGGCTGTCGAAGAGCAGCGAGCAGGCGCGGCAGGCGCACATCAGCTCGCGGCCGACGAGATCGAGCAGGTGGCGGTGCTCGCGCGGGATGGGCTCGCCGCACAGCTCGCAGCGCTCGAGGGCCGCCTCGCGGTCGGTGGCGGAGCGCTGGGCGAGCCGGCCCAGCCGAGACGAGGCGAGCGTCTGGGTCACCCTGCGCGGACTCCGGGGATCTCACAGACGATCGGCAGCGGCACGCCGACCGGCGGCTCGACGGCGCCGTCGGCCTCGATGCGCTCGACGTCGGGGGCCGCCTTGTGGATGGCGTCCTCGATCGCGTGCTTGAGCGTGACCGCCGACGACGGGCAACCGCTGCAGCTGCCCTCGAGGCGCAGCCGGACGACGCCCTCGTCGACGCCGAGCAGCTCGACGTCGCCGCCGTGCGAGTCGAGGTAGGGCCGCACGCCGTCGAGGGCCTGCTGCACGCGCGCCGCGAGCGGCATCGGGTGCAGCCCGTGCAGCAACAGCAGGTGGCCGACGAGCTCGTCGCCGGCCAGCGCCTCGGCAAGCGCGCCGTCGTCGTGCTCGGCGACGAAGCCGACGAGCCGCGCGAGCCCCTCGCCGTAGAGGTCGAGCAGCGCCTCCACGACCTCGGTCGCCGTCTGGCGCGCGAGCGGGTCGGGGAGGGTCTCCAGCTCCTCGAGGAGGCTGTCGACCCTCGCGACCCGCTCGCGTGCCTGGGTGTCGTCCAACGCGCCGCGCCTCAGCCGTGCTGGGCCCCGAACATCGGGCTGTGCACCTGCCTGATCGTCCGGCCCTTGCCCAGGTACATGTGCACGCCGCAGGGCAGGCACGGGTCGAAACTGCGCACCGCCCGCATGATGTCGATGCCGCGGAAGCTGTCCTGGGGGTTCTCCTCGAAGATCGGCTGGCCCATGACCGCGTCCTCGTAGGGTCCGGGCGTGCCGTAGGAGTCCGTCGGGCTGCCGTTCCACGGCGTCGGCGGATACGGGTGGTAGTTGGCGATCTTGCCGTCGCGGATGACCAGGTGGTGCGAGAGCACGCCGCGCACCGCCTCGTGGAAGCCGCAGCCGATGGCCTCGTCGGGGACGTCGAAGTCCTCGAAGGTCTTCGTGCGTCCGGCACGCACCTCGGTGAAGGCGCGGTCGACGAAGTGCAGCGCCATCCCCGCCGCGTAGGCGATGAAGTAGATCCGCGCGCGGTCGCGCTCGATCGCGTTGGACCACTGCGGGATCTTCCACTCCAGGTTGGTCTCCGGCGTGTTCGGCGTCTGGGGCAGGTTGATCAGCACGCTGTTGCCCGTCGCCTTGACGTACGGCGTGTCGACCTTGTTGGCCAGCGCCGTCACCCACAGTCGGGCCAGCGGGCCGCCGCCGGTGTCAAGCGCCAGGTGGTCGCCGGTGCGCTTGTCGAACCAGCGGGGGCTCATGACCCAGCTGTAGTTGCCGCCCTCCAGGTCGCGCTTCTGTGGCTTGGGGATCGTCGTCTGGTTCCACGGGTGGCGCTTGTCGACCGGGTTGCCGAGCGGGTCCTTGGTGACGAACGTCTCCTCGTCGACCCAGTCCTTGTAGTACGAGCTGCCGAGCAGGATCCGGATGCCCAGGTTGATGTCCACCAGGTCGTGGGTGATGAGCTCGCCGTCGACGACCACGCCCGGGGTGACGAACATCTCGTTGCCCCAGTGGTCCATGTTGCGGTACTCGTAGTCGACGTGGTCGGGGTTGTTGAACGCGCCCCAGCACCCGAGCAGGATCCGCCGCCGGCCGACCTCCTCGTAGCCCGGCAAGGCCTCGTAGAAGAAGTCGAAGACGTCGTCGTTCATCGCGACGGCCTTCTTGATGAAGTCCAGGCACCGCAGCAGCCGGCTGAGGTAGTCGGTCAGCAGGGTGGGCGTCGCGACCGTCCCCACGCCGCCCGGATAGATGGTGGAGGGATGCACGTGGCGGCCCTCCATCAGGCAGATCATCTCCCGCCCGATGCGGCTCATGTGCAGCGCCTCTTTGTACGTCTCCCCGGTGAAGGGGTTGTACGAGCGCATGATGTCGCCGATCGTGCGGTAGCCGTGGACGCCGGCGTTGCGGGCCTCGGTCTTCTCGGCCTTGTCCCAGAGGGTCGGGTTGGTGTCGCGGACCATCTGCTCGCAGAAGTCCACGAAGACGAGATTGTCCTGGAAGATGATGTGATCGAAGATGTACTCGGCCGCCTCGCCGAGGTTGACGATCCACTCGCCCAGCGGCGGCGGCTTGACGCCGTAGGCCATCTGCTGGGCGTAGCACGAGCAGACCGCGTGGTTGTCGCCGCAGATCCCGCAGATGCGGCTGGTGATGAAGTGCGCGTCACGCGGGTCCTTGCCCTTCATGAACACGCTGTAGCCGCGGAACAGCGAGGAGGTGGACTTGCACGACACCACCTCGCGGTTGTCGAAGTCGATCTTGGTGTAGATCCCGAGGTTGCCGACGATGCGCGTGATGGGGTCCCACGCCATGTCGACGACCTTGCCGGCCTCAGGCTTCACCTTCTCCCGAACAGCCATGCGGGTCTCCTCTCTAGTTCCCCCACCGCGGCGTGTAGCCGGTGGTCAGCTCGGGGCGGTTGTGACGCCACTTCGGTTCCTTGTTGACCGTCTTGTTGGTGATCCCGCGCAGCTTGCGGATGAACGCCCCGTAGGGGCTGATGAGCGCTGACGAGACACCGCCGCCGGGCGGCGCGTCCATGAAGGGCATGAACTTGTCCGGGAAGCCCGGCATCGTGCAGCCGATGCAGATGCCGCCGACGTTCGGGCAGCCTCCGATGCCGGCCATCCAGCCGCGCTTGGGGACGTTGCAGTTGACGACCGGCCCCCAGCAGCCGACCTTCACGAGGCACTTGGGCGAGTTGTAGTCCTTG
Source organism: Actinomycetota bacterium (assembly GCA_005888335.1). The sequence continues at coordinate 30,691 of VAWY01000066.1, read as the reverse complement.
GCGAAGTCGCCCTGCTCGTAGTAGCCGGCGCGGTCGCAGCCCTCGTGGACCGTCTTGCCGAAGATCCACTGCGGGCGCAGCTGCTCGTCGAGCGGGATGACCGGCGCGAGCCCGGCCGCCTGGTAGAGCAGCCAGGTCACCGTCTCCATGAAGTTCTCCGGCTGCACCGGGCAGCCCGGCACGTTGACGATCGGCAGGCCGCCGGCGGAGCGGAAGTCCCAGCCCAGGTAGTCGGCCAGGCCCATGCAGCCCGTCGGGTTGCCGGCCATCGCGTGGATGCCGCCGTACGTCGCGCACGTCCCGATGGCGATCACGCCCCACGCCTTGGGCGCCAGGCGGTCGATCCACCAGTTGATCGGCAGCGGCTCGCCCGTCGCCTCGTCGTTGCCGAACGACGTCCAGTAGCCGTCGCCGTTGATCTTCTCGTTGGGGATCGAGCCCTCGATGACGAGCACGAACGGGGCGTCGAGCGTGCCCTCGACCGCCTCGCGGAACGGCTTGAGGAACTCCTCGCCGCCGAGCGACGGGTCCAGGACCTTGTTGTGGAGGTGGACCTTGGGCAGGCCCGGGATCGCGCCGAGCACGACGTCCTCGATCCCCGGCTGTCCGGCGGCGGTGACCGACACCGAGTCGCCGTCGCAGCTCATGCCCTCCGAGATCCAGAGGATGTGAACCTCCTCGACCCCCGCGGGCTTGGACTCAGCCGCCATGGCCCGTTCCTCCCTTCGTCGTCAAGGCCTCTTCAAGCTCCAGTGCGTCCACGAGCAGCTCCTCGCCGCTGAGCAGCTCGAGGTCCAGCCCGCCGCAGGCCGAGCACTGCAGCGGGAAGTCGCCCAGCACGGACTCGGCGCCGCAGCCGCGGCAGCGCCCGGTCGCCGGCACGGCTTCGATGTCCAGCTCGGCGCCCTCGACGGGCGTGCCCTGGGCGACGAGCTCGAAGGCGAACGTCAGCGCGCTCGGCACGACCTGCCGGAGGTGCCCGACCTTCACCTCGACGCGCGACACGGCCCGCCCGTCCGCGTGCCGGCTCGCGATCGCAACGATGGCCTCGGCGATCGAGAGCTCGTGCATCGCTAACAGATCCTCGGGAGCGGGTCGCCGACGAGCTGGTCCATCACGCGGCGCCCGCCGAAGCTCGTCTGGATCAGCACCATGCCCGGCGGCTCGGTGCGGACCTCGCCGATCTCGGCCGCCTGCTCGCCGCCCGGCGCGCCGCGCAGCGCGGCGAGGGCGGCCTCGGCGGCCTCGGGCGCGACGAAGGCGACCAGCTTGCCCTCGTTGGCCACGTACATCGGGTCGATCCCCAGCAGCTCCGCCGCGCCGGCGACAGCGGGCGCGACCGGGACGTCGCCCTCGCGGACGATCATGGCCACGCCGGACGCGCGGGCGAGCTCGTTGAGGACCGAGGCGACGCCGCCGCGCGTGGCGTCGCGCACGCAGCGCAGCGCCGGCCCCGCCGCGTCGAGCAGGGCGTCCATCGCCGGCCACAGCGAGCGCGTGTCGGACTCGATCGGCGCCTCGAGCTCGAACTCGCCGCGCGCGAGCATGACCGCCATGCCGTGCTCGCCGACCGCGCCCGACACGAGGACGCGGTCGCCCGGGCGCAGCGCCCGCGGCGACAGGCGCGCGCGCGGGTCGCGCCGCCCCAGCCCCGTCGTGCAGATGTACATCTGGTCGCAGTGGCCGCGCTCGACGACCTTCGTGTCGCCGGCCACCACCTCGACGCCGGCCGCGCGGGCGGCGGCGGCGATCGCGTCGACCTCCGCGCGCAGCGTCTCGGCCTCCAGGCCCTCCTCGAGCACGAGCGAGAGCGTCAGCGCCTCGGGGCGGGCGCCCGCGACCGCGAGATCGTTGACCGTCCCGTTGACCGCCAGCTCGCCGATCGACCCGCCGGGGAAGCGGATCGGCTTGACGACGAAGCTGTCGGTCGTCAGCGCGACGTCGCCGACGAAGCCCGCGTCGCCGAGCTCCTCCAGCGCGCCGTTGCCGAGCGCCGGGACGAGCACGCCCTCGATCAGGCTCTGCGTCGCCTTGCCGCCGGCGCCGTGCGCCATCGTGATCTGCGCGTCGCGGAACTTCGGCCGCTTGCCCCGCGCGGTCTCGATGATCCCGAGGATCCTCTGCTCACGATCGGTGACCGGCGCCCCGCTCACACGACCTCGCGCTCCCGGGCGAAGCGCCCGTAGTTGTAGTACGCCGCGCACGCGCCCTCGGGCGAGACCATGCACGTCCCGATAGGCCGCTCGGGCGTGCACGCGGTGCCGAAGACCTTGCACTCCCACGGCTTGATGACGCCCTTGAGGACCTCGCCGCACTGGCAGGCCTTCGGGTCGGCCACGCGCACGCCGGGGACGCTGAAGCGCAGCTCGGCGTCGAGGTCCGCGTAGGCGGCGCTGAGCTTGAGCGCGCTCTGCGAGATGAAGCCCAGCCCGCGCCACTCGAAGTGCGGGCGCAGCTCGAAGACCTCGGCCAGCACGCGCAGCGCCGCCACGTTGCCGTCGTACGGGACGACGCGGCGGTACTGGTTCTCGACCTCGCAGCGCCCCTCGGCGAGCTGGCGCAGGATCATGTGGATCGACTGCAGGATGTCGAGCGGCTCGAAGCCCGAGACGACGACCGGCTTGCCGTAGTCGGCGGGGATGAACTCGAACGGCCGGGCGCCGACGACCGTCGAGACGTGGCCCGGGCCGATGAAGCCGTCGAGGCGCAGGTCCGGGGACTCGAGCAGCGCGCGCAGCGGCGGGACGATCGTGACGTGGTTGCACATCACCGAGAAGTTGGGGACGCGCTCGGCCTTGGCGCGCTTGAGCGTCAGCGCCGTGGAGGGCGCGGTCGTCTCGAACCCGATCGCGAAGAAGACGACCTCGCGGGCGGGGTTCTGGCGGGCGATCCGCAGCGCGTCGAGCGGCGAGTAGACCATCCGCACGTCGGCGCCCTGCGCCTTGGCCTCGAGCAGGCTGCCGTTCGAGCCGGGGACGCGGAGCATGTCGCCGAAGCAGGCGAAGATCACGCCCGGCTCGTGGGCGATGGCGATCCCGTCGTCGACCCGGCCCATCGGGATCACGCACACCGGGCAGCCGGGCCCGTGGACGAGCTCGACGTTGGCCGGCAGGAGGTCGTCGACGCCGTACTTGTAGATCGAATGCGTGTGGCCGCCGCAGACCTCCATGACCTTGTAGTGGCGGCCCGGCTCGACCGAGGCGAGGATCTCGCCGGCGAGGACGCGCCCGAGCTCGGCGTCGCGGTACTCGTCGACGAACCTCATAGCCGCACCAGCGCGACCCCGGCGTGGACCAGCACCGTGTCGCCCACCTGCACCGGCGCGACGAGCGACACGTCGGCCTCCTCGCAGCGCCCGTCCTCGTCCTCGCAGAACGCCAGGCCGGTCGCCTCGTCGAGCTCGTGGATCCGCGCCGGGCGGCCCTCGTCGGAGCAGGTGATGCAGGAGAAGGCGTTCGGCCCTCCCGTGGCCCCAAGCTCGCACGCCCGCTCGACGTCGCTCATTCGATTGCGCTCGCCTTGAGCTCCTCGATCTCCTGCTCGTACTCCGTGCCCATGCCGCGCAGGAGGCCGAGGGTGGCCTGGGCCTCGTCCTCGTCGACCTTCGAGATGGCGAACCCCACGTGGATGAGCACCCAGTCGCCGGGCTCGATGCCGTCGAGCAGGCCCACGTTGACGGTTCGGTGGACACCGGCGACGGCGACGCGGGCAAGCCGGTTCGGCTCGTCGACGACCTCAAGGATCTGGCCTGGAATCGCCAGGCACACGGCCTTGATCCTCTCGACGTCCTGGCAGCGTTCGGCGCTGCCGCCGTATGTCGGAAGCGATAGTCCTCGGGTCCGCGCTTGTCAACAGGCGCGGCCAGTGCGATGACCGGACGCCGCCCGAGGGGTGGCCCCAAGCATCCCTCTGGGGGCTGACGGCGCGCGGTGGGCGGCGTAGGGTTGCCTGAGGCGGGCGGCAGCCGCGGAGGGATTCGTCATGCCCGTGCGCCACATCGCGATCTGTGTCCTCCTCGCCGCCGCCTGCCTCGGCGCGGCGACCAGCGCTCAGGCCGCGGCGCCCCTGCTGCGGGTCGACGGCAACCGCCTGGTCGACGCGGCGACGGGCCAGACCTTCATGCCGCGCGGGGTCAACTGGCCGAGCTTCGAGTACGCCTGCGTCTACGCGTACGGCTACTCGAACACGGCCGGCGCCACCGCCGTCGGCCCGGACGCCGCCGACGCCGCTCTGATGGCCGGCTGGCACATCAACACGGTCCGCATCCCGCTCAACGAGGACTGCTGGCTCGGCGAGGACGGCATGCCGGCGTTCGGCACCGTCGACGGCTATCGCGCTGCCGTGCGCGACTGGGTGCGGACTCTGGAGGCCGCCGGCCTGGCCGTGATCCTCGACCTCCATTGGTCGGCGCCCGGCGGCGTCGTGGCCGAGGGGCAGCGCGCGCAGCCCGACAGCACGTCCACCGCCTTCTGGACCTCGGTCGCGTCGACGTTCAAGGACGACCCGGCGGTGATGTTCGACGCGTTCAACGAGCCGTACTCGCGCACCGAGAACAACGGCACCGTGGTCTTCGACCTCACCTGGGCGTGCTGGCGCGACGGCGGGTGCAACGCGCCGAAGGCCAACGACGCGCAGCCCTTCGACGGGACCACGTACGTGACCGTCGGCATGCGCCAGCTCGTCGACGCCATCCGCGCGGCGGGCGCGACCCAGCCCATCCTGCTCGCCGGGCGCGACTACGCCAACGACCTGAACGGGTGGCTCGCCAATCGCCCCAGCGATGCGCAACTCGTCGCGAGCGTCCACCTCTACAAGGGGCAGCTGTGCCAGAGCGCGTGCTGGGACTCCACGATCGTCCCGGTCGCCGCCCAGGCGCCCGTCATCATCAGCGAGTTCGGCTCGAACGACTGCAGCGACCAGCACATCAAGTCGGTCATGGACTGGGGCGACGCCCACGGCGTCGGCTACACGATCCTTGGGTGGTTCGTGCCCGACACGACCGCTTGCACGGAGTACGGCATGCTCGCCGACGTCAAGGGCTCGCCGAAGTCGCCGAACGGCACCGCGTTCAAGGCCCACCTCGACGCCCTCCCCCAGCAGCCGGGCAACCCGACCGGTCCGGCCAACTCCGCCGGGCCGACGCTCCCCACGCCCGTCCCGACGGATACGACGCCGGCGAGCCAGACGCACGGCCGCACGCCTTCGCTGGCGATCGGCGGACTGCGGCGTCAGCGGCTCGACGGCGCCGTCGAGGTGACCGTGACGTGCGCCGCGCGCTGCCGGGCTCGCGCGGCGGGCCGGCTCCTCGTCACGCAGCGGCGGAGCGGCCGGCGGCACCGCTACGCGCTGCGCTCGGCCACCGCAAGGGTCGCCGCCGGCGTGACCCGGACCCTCAAGCTGCGGCTGCCCGGGGCGGCGAGGCGAGCGGCGGCGGCCGCCCTGCGCCGCCGCGGATCGGTCACCGCAACGATCACCATCACCGCCGCCAACGCGACGCTCCGGCGCGCGGTGAGGCTGGTGCGCTGACCCGGGAGCGTCGTGATGCGCCGGTGGAGAAGGCCCCTGGCGGCCGTCGCCCTCGTCTGCGCGCTCGCGGTCGCGCCCGCCGCCGTGGCCGCGCCACCCGCCCCGCACGTCAGCGGCAACGCGCTGGTCGACGCGCGGACGGGCACGCCGTTCGTCCCGCGCGGCGTGAACTGGCCGAGCTTCGAGTACGCCTGCCTCTACGGCTACGGCTACTCCAACGCGCGCAGCCGCACGAGCGTCGGCCCCGACGACGCCGACGCGGCGAACATCGCGCGCTGGCAGGTCAACACCGTGCGGATCCCGCTCAACCAGGACTGCTGGCTGGGCGACGACGGGCTGCCCCGGTCGGACAGCTCGACGCACCGCACGGCCCGCGGCTACCGACGGGCGGTGCGCGCGTGGGTCGAGCGCCTGCACCACCACGGCCTGGCGGTGATCCTCGACCTGCACTGGAGCGGCCCCGACGGCGTGCCGGCCGAGGGCCAGCGAGCGATGGCCGATGAGCGCTCGGTCGCCTTCTGGGCGTCGGTGGCCTCTCGGTTCCGCACCGACCCCGCGGTCATGTTCGACGTCTTCAACGAGCCCTACTCGCGCTGGAACGGCGACGCGCCGGCCTTCGACCTGACGTGGGGCTGCTGGTCGGGCGGCGGCTGCCGGGCGCCGACGGCCAACGACACCAGCCCGCTGAACCGCCGGACCTACACCGTGGCGGGCATGCAGGCGCTTGTCGATGCGATCCGCGGCGCCGGCGCACGGCAGCCGATCCTGCTCGCCGGGCGCAACTACGCCAACGACCTGACCGGCTGGCTCGCGAACCGGCCCGCCGACGACCAGCTCGTCGCGAGCCTGCACAGCTATCCCGGCCAAGGCTGCGACGCGCCGGCCTGCTGGGACGCCGAGGTCGCGCCGGTCGCCGCGCAGGTCCCCGTCGTCGCCACCGAGATCGGCGACGACGGCTGCCGCGCCGGCCACGTCGCCCGCTTCATCGACTGGGCCGATCGCCATGGGGTCGGCTACCTCGCCTGGGAGTGGGTGCTCCCGGACGGCCGCTACTCGTGCCACGGCGGCACGGCCTACAGCCTCATCGCCGATACCCGCGGCACGCCGCGCCCACCGGTCGGCACGACGGTCGCCCTCGACCTCGGCCGGCTCGCCTTCAGCGCCCCGACGGCGTGGCTCGCGGCGCGCTGAGCGACTGGGGCTCAGTCCTCGAGGTCGCGCTCGGTGATCGTGCCGCTGGAGAACGCGAGCTCGACGAGCCGCGCCCGCTTGCGGTTCTGCGGCAGGTCCTCGACCGCGAAGCGTTCGAAGAGCCCGCGGATCTGCGTCTTGACGCCCTCGACGCTGAGGAACAGCTCCTCGGCGATCTGCCGGTTCGAGGCGGGCGCGGCGTGGCCCGCGCGGCCGCGGTAGGGACGGCAGAGGGCGACGAGCACCCGGCGCTGCGCGTCGCTGATCGACGGCCGCACGCGGGAGCGGGCGTCGGAGGTGGCGTCGAGCGGCGCGCGCGGGGAGCGGAAGCCGACCTGCGTGGACCCGAAGTCGATGACGTCTCCCCCGCGCAGCCGCAGGCGGCCGGCGATCCGGTGGCCGTTGACGAACGTGCCGTTGCGCGACAGCCCGTGATCGGCGACGGTCCAGTCGGGGCCCAGCCGCTCGAGCTCGGCGTGGACGCGCGAGACCTCGTCGTCCCAGAACAGGCAGATGTCGGTGGCGGGGTCGCGCCCGACCGTGAGGCAGCCGGCCGTCGGCGGGAGCGTGACGATGCGCTGGACGCCCTCGCCGTCGCGGTAGACCAGGAACGGCTCGCCCCGGCGCTCGGCCTCGAGCTGCTCTTTCAGCTCGGCCGCCGAGGCCCAATGGGGGCCGAAAGGGGCGCTCGTCGCGGGCATGGGCCGATTCTCGCCTGCCCGGCCGGTGCGACGCAATGCCCAATAGGGGTGGATCGCTGCCCCCCATCAGCGGTAGCGTCCCAACGAGCGAAGGGGAGCGCAAGGAGTGCGCGAGACCAGAGAGACAGTCCCCCGGGACCGCGAGCGCGATCAGCTCGCGACCGCGTTGCCCGCGTACGAGATCGGCGCGGTGCTCGGGCGCGGCTCGTTCGCGGTCGTCTACGCCGCCCGCCACCGCCGCCTGGACCGCGAGGTCGCCATCAAGCGCCTGTCGCCCGTGCTCCTGGTCGAGGCCGACGCACGCGAGCGCTTCGCCGCCGAGGCGCGCCTGCTGGCCTCGCTCGACCATCCGCACATCGTGCGCGTCCACAGGAGGAGGACGTCTGCGCGTTCGTCATGGAGCGCCTGCGCGGCGGCACGCTTGGTGACCGCCTCGCACGCGGGCCCGTCGCCCACCCGTGGGCGATCGCGGTCATGCTCGGCGCGCTGCACGGGCTCGAGCACGCGCACCGCCAGGGCGTCCTGCACCGCGACGTCAAGCCCGAGAACCTGCTGTTCGGCGACGCGTCCCAGGTCAAGGTCGCCGACTTCGGGATCGCCAAGGTCGTCGGCGCCCAGGGCGCGCGGCTGACGGCCACCGCGGCCGCGATCGGCACCCCGGCCTACATGGCGCCCGAGCAGGTCACGCGGAGCGCGGGGCCGCTCTCGTCGGCCACCGACGTCTGGGCCGCGGGCGCCGTGCTCTACGAGATCCTCGCCGGGCAGCCGCCGTTCCCCCTGACCGGCGATCTCGGCGACGTCCTGTTCCGGCGCGTGACCGAGGACGTGCCGGCGCTGCAGGAGGTCGCGCCGGACCTCGCGCCCGAGCTCGCCGAGGTGGTCATGCAGGCGCTGCGGCGCGACCCGGCGGAGCGCTATGCAACGCCGGGCATGTTCGCGGCGGCGCTCGAGCCGGCCGCGGACCGCACGCTCGCCACGGGCGGGCTCGCGGCGACGGGCATCGTCCTGCATCGCACGTCGCTCACCGAGCGGCCGGCGCTCGTCGAGCACGAGACCCTGACGACGACGCTCCCGGTCGCGCCCGCGCGCGGGCGGGTGCTCGGCGCGCTTGCCGGGGTGGCGGTGGCTGCGGTCGCCGCGGTCGCCGTGCTGGTCCTGTCCTCGGGTGGCGCCGGAACGCCGACGCTGCCGGCGGCCCCGCTCGGGTGGCCCACGAAAGTGACCTCCGGGTTCATCGACCAGGTCAAGGGACCCGCCGGCGTCGCGCAGCGCGTGGGCCGGGGCGGCACGACCTTCGCGGTGTACGGCGGTGACGCTGCAGCCAAGAAGGACTGGTCGCACCAGCCGGGCGAGACGCGCCCCGGACAGTTCGTGCGCACCGCGCACCGCCTCGGGCTGTTCCCCTACCTGAGCTTCTACTCGCTGCGCTCGCTCGGCCAGTCGCGCGCCGGCGACGACGCCCAGGCGCCCGAGCTGCGCCAGACGCTGGGGAACGTCCGGCTGATGCGGATCTACTGGCGCAACGTCAAGGCCTTCCTGCAGGATGTCGGCTCGACGCGGCAGACCGCGGCGGTCAGCCTGGACTCCAACTTCTGGTCCTACCTCGAGAAGCAGCTCGTCCCGCAGGGCGCGAGCCCGGCCAGCGTGCAGGCGTGGGTCGGCGGCACCGGCCTCCCCGAGCTCAAGGGCATCCCCGACAACCTCCAGTACATCGCTGCGGGCTGGCGCGAGCTGCGCGACCGCTACGCGCCGAAGGTCCGGCTCGGCTACGAGTTCGACGACTACGCCTCCGACACGCTCGACATCTCGCGCTCGGACAACCCGCCCGAGCAGACGGTCGTCCAGGCGGCGCGGCTGGCCGGCCAGTTCTACGAGACGGTCGCCGCCGGCGACCTCGACTTCGCGGCGCTGACCATCAACGGGCTCGCCGAGGAGGGCGAGGACCCGAGCCCGACGAACAACTACTCGCCGGCCGAGAAGGCGGCCGTGGTCACCTACGTGCGCGAGTTCTCGGCCCGCGCCCACGTCCGGGTGGTCCTCGAGGGCGTGCCGCTGGGCAACACCGTCTCCAAGGCGATCACCGACAAGCCCTACCACTGGCACGACACCTGGGTGCAGTGGCTCGTCGGAGACGATCGCTTCAGCGGGCTGCGGAAGCTGCGCGACGCCGGTGTGATCGGCGTGATGTTCGGCGTCGGCTCGGGGGCGGACGAGACGTGCCCGTGCGACGCCAAGCACGATGGGACGACGAACGGCGGCAAGTACTCCACGCCCTCGACATCGGCCGACGACGACGGCGGCTACTACGCCGCCCGCATGGCGGCCCTGAGCAAGGCCGGCGGGCTCTCGCTGGACTGACCCTCCAAGGGGTGGCTTTAGCCGGAGCTCAAGTTCAGCCGCGAAGCGGGGCGATCACCCGCTCGCGGCTCATCCCGCGCGCGCGCGCCCCGCCGTCGCGCGGCGCGACGAGCACCCGGTAGACCCCGCCGGCGCGGCGCGCGCGCACCTGGATCGCGTAGCGCGAGCGCGCGCCGTCGGGCGTCACCCGGACGCGCCGGACGGTCACCCACCGGCCGCCCGGAGCCTGCCGCTGGAGCGAGGCGGTGCCGTTCGGCGCAGCGGGCCGCACCGTCCCGCGGAAGCGCACCCGCCGGCCGCGGAGGCGCTCGGCGATCAGGCCGACGCGCGCCGCGCAGTGCACGACCGCGACCGGGCTGGCGACCGCCGTCCGCGTCCGCGAGACCACGCGCAGGCGGGCGGTCAGCAGCAACGGGTCGATCGTGAAGCGATACGAGCCGTCGCGCCGCGTGCCCACGGGCAGGCCGAGCTGGCGGAAGGGCTCGGCGAACGGGTGCGGCTGGTACTCGAGGACGACGGGCACGCGCGAGACGCCGGTCCCTGAGAGCCGGCCCTTCACCGTGACTCCGTCGCCGTAGAGCACGCGCGTCGCGCTGAGCTGGATCGAGGCCGAGAGCAGCGCGCGGTCGGTCGTGAACGAGCGGATCGCGCCGCGGCGGGTTCCGGCGGCGTTGGTGGCGACGAGCCGGTAGGAGATGCGGTCGTTGGCCGCCAGGCCCGAGACGGGCGCCGAGACGCGCGACGCGCTCTTGCCGGTCCCGGCGTCCTGGTCCGGGGTGCGCGACCCCAGGCGCGACGTCGTCCCGTACTCGAAGTGGTAGCGCGTCGCCGCGCCGTTGGGGTTGACCTGGCCGGTCAGCGTCGCGCTGCTTGACGTGACGTCGTGCACCCCGCCGGTCGTCACTCCGGGGGCCACGGGCGCCGACGCGGTCTTGAACGTGCGGTCGGCGCCGCGCGTCTCGCCGGCGGCGTTCGTCGCGACCGCGCGGTAGTGGTAGGTCGTCGCTTCGGTCAGGCCGCTCGCCGCGATCTCGACCGCGACGGGGTCCGTGCCGTCGACCGACTTCTGCGCGCTGGTCAGCCCGTAGGACGACGAGGTGCCGTACTCGAAGCGCACGGTCGTCGGACCGCCGTTGGGATTGACGGTCGCCGTCAGCGTCGCCGAGGTCCTGGTGACGTCCTTGGCCGCGCCGGTCGTCGCCGCCGGCGGCGTGGGCGCGGCGAGCGCCAGTGCCGGGACGGCGAGCGCGCAGAGCAGGCCGACGAGAAGCCGCATCACCCCCACGAACACGCCACGCGGCCCAGGGTCGCGGTGCCGGCGCTCAACTCTCCGGTGCGCCGTGCCGATCAGCTCGAGCATGAACGCACGCTCGTCGCGCGCGGCGCTGGCCGCCGCCGCCGCCGCCCTCCTCCTCGTCCCCGCGACCGCCGCCGCCGCGGCGCCGCGCTCGGCCCAGCTCGCCGACGTCGTCGGCTCCGGTCACGTCATCGCGTACGGCAACGAGCACCCCGACGGCGCGCCGCTCGCTGGGACGAAGCTCGATGCCCGCCACGTCTACGAGCTCGCGGGCGTGACCGCGGTCGTGCACTTCGGCGGGACCACCTACCGGATGAGCGACGGCACCAACTTCGCGCTGCACAGCTACCGCTTCTCCAAGAGCGACCGCGCGCTGAAGCCGTCGATCCTGCTCCTGACCGGCCGGCTCGAGGTCGAGACCGCCGCGAAGGGCCCCGGCGGCGTCGAGAGCGAGGAGGGCCTGTTCAACCCGCTCGCGGCCGGCCCGTGGAAGATCGGCTTCACGGTCGAGCGCAAGCTCGCCGACCCCAAGCAGCTGACGTCGATCGGCCGCGCCCTGTTCTACGGCAACACGCGCGATCAGCCCCGCGGGACGACCACGGTCAAGTCGGCCGGCAAGCCCGCCCTGAACATCACGCCCTACGTCGGCAAGCGGATCGGCTCGTGCCGGCACGCCCACGGCGCGAAGCTGGCGACGAAGGGCGGCTACGGCAAGGGCACCGCGACCTACGCGGGCCTGATCGGCTGACGCGCCGCCCACGCGACGCGGGCGGCGCGCACGACGAAGGCGTCGAGCTCGGAGGCGGTGAGCGCGGCCTTGCGCGAGCGCTCGGCGCAGATGACGATCGCGCCGCCCTCGCGGCAGAGCGTGAGCGGGCCCACGCCATCGCCGCGCCGCAGCGCGTCGGGGCCCAGTGCCGCGGCGAGCTCGGCGGGCAGCGGCGCCCCGGCGCCCAGGCGCAGCGTCGCCGCCCGCTCGTCGCCCGCCGGCGCGACGAGCGCCGCGTACTCCGCGGTCTTCGACCACCGGGCCTGGTCGCCGCACAACACGAGGCTGCCCGGCAGGCCGAGGCCCGGGACCGGGCCGGTCAGCACGAACTCCGCCGCGCCGGGCAGGTTGGCGCCGACCTGGCGGGCGTGGAAGGCCCGCGGCTCCTCGGCGACGAGATCGCGCGCGCGTCCGTAGGCGCGCAGGAACGCCTCCTTGCCGTACTCCCCGGCGCGACGGCGGATCGCGGCCCGCGCGGCGAGCGCGAGCACGACAAGCGCGACCACAGCGGCGATCACCAGCCTGGCGGTCAGCGAGATCGCCGAGGACGAGCTGTCGTCGTCGGACAGCCAGCCGACGGTGGCGGCGAAGGCCACCGCCGTCCAGGCAAGCGGCCCGAGCCATGTGCGCGCCTCGCGGGCCGCGGTTCCGACGAACGGCCGGGCGGCGGTCGTGACGTCCGGCGGCGGTGCGCCGCCCCGGTCGTGCGCCGCGACCGGCGCCGACGGCGCCGCCGCCCGCGGGCGCTCGGCGAACCGCGTGGCCGCCGGCCGTCGCGCCGCCTCCAGCGCCTCCTGGCGGAAACGGGCGGCGACGTACGACGCCGTGCGGCAGAACGCCTCGAGGTAGGCGGGGTCGGTGACCTCGCGCTGCACGGCCACGCAGAGGACACCCTCGCGCAGCTCGAAGCCGAGTCCGCGCGGCGCGCGCTCGGCGAGCCAGTCGACGAAGCTCGGCGTCAGGAGCTGGCGCACCCAGTTCTCGTCCTGGTCGCGCGCCACGAAGATCTCGAAGCGGCGGGCGACCGCCAGGCTCTCGACCTCGACGCGCCGCCGCCGGCGCGCGACGTCCTCGAGCCGGTCGAAGACGCGCCAGCCCGAGCGCGGCTCGACCGTCAGCTCGGTCAGGAACCCGAGCGTCTCGGGCAGGCGCGCGACGACGACGGTGTGCGGATACGAGGCCGACTCCTGCTCGCCGCGGTCGACCTCGTAGACGTAGCCGGCGAGCACGCCCGGCAGGCCGCCCGGAAGGTCGCCGGTGGCGAGGTTGCGGGCGAAGCGGCTGTCGCCGCGGCGCAGGAGCGGCGTCGCCTCGGGCAGGTCGCCGCTCGGCTTGTAGCGCAGCCCGGCGCCGCCGGCCCAGGCCGCGATCCGCTCGCGCGCCGCCTGCTCGCGCCGCGACCGCCCGAAGCCCTCGAGGAGGCTCGAGCCGAAGACGACCACGACCGACGCGAGCATCCCGAGCGCGAGGAGCGGGATGAAGGCGACCAGGGCCGACTGCGCCTGGCCGGCCAGCGGGCCGTCGAGCGCGATCAGGGCGACGAGCGCGACGAGGACGAGCAGGCCGATCCCCCACCCGATCGCGACGAGTCGCATGGCCGAGAGCCGCCGGCGGCCACCGGGGACGACGTCGTCCGGATTGCTCGGCGGAGGAGGGCTCCTCCACCACCCCGTCCGGTCGACAGGAGGGTCCGGGAGCGGCTCCGGCACGGCCCGATCCTCGCCGACCGGCGCGGCCTTGCCAAGCCCGCGGGCGGCGAAGAGAATCGGCCCGGATGGACCTCACCGCCGCGATCGTCGTCGGCGCGATCGTCCTCGCGGCGCTCGCCTTCGTCCTCATCCGCAACTCGATCATCGCCGCGCGCAACCGGGTCGACGAGGCCTGGTCAGGGATCGACGTCCAGCTCAAGCGCCGCCGCGATCTCATCCCCAACCTCGTCGAGACCGTGAAGGGCTACGCCGCACACGAGCATCGCGTCTTCGACGAGGTCACACGAGCCCGCGCGGACGCGCTGCGCGCGACCGGCCTGAAGGAGACCGAGGCCGCGGAGCAGCGGGTCTCGGCGACGATCGCCGATTTGCGCGCGATCGCCGAGAACTATCCGGCGCTGCGCGCGACGGAGAACTTCCAGCACCTGCAGGCCGACCTCGCCGAGGTCGAGGACGAGATCCAGGCGTCGCGGCGGATCTACAACGCCAACGCGCGCACGTACAACACCCGGATCCAGATCTTCCCGAACTCGATCGTCGCCGGCTTCGGCGGCTTCACTGCGCGCGAGTACTTCGAGATCGAGACGGCCGCGGAACGCGAGCCGGTCCCGGTCTCCTTCACGGCGCCCTGAGCCTCCCGAGGGCCGCTCTCTACCTCAAGTCGACGGTGAGGGTTGCCCTGTCGCTGCGGTCGGGCCGGCCGAGCTGCTGCCGCTCGCGCGCGACTTCCTCGCCGCTGCGTAGTGCAGTTGCAGGGTTGCAAGATCGCGCAACCAAACTGCGCGCTGACGCACCGGTTTTGGCGGATTGCTCGATAGCGGCGCTCCCCGGGCCGCAGCGATCCTGCTGCACATGTCACCCGCCGCCACCGGTCCACGGCTCTCCATGCCTTCGCTTCGACCTTCACGCAAGCCGCTCACCCTCATCGCCCTCGTCTTCGGGCTGCTGCTCTGCAGCGCTCCGGCCGCCAACGCGGCGGACCTGTTCATCACCGCGGACGGGACGCTGCACTTCAAGGCCGATCCCGGCAGGTTCAACGACGTGAGCTTCGACGAGGACCTCGGGTTCATCGACCCCAACCCCACTCCGGTCGCGGACCAGACGACCTGCGAGTTCGAGGACCCGAACGACCCGAATGCCTTCGAGGGTGTCTGCGTCACGCGCTTCTCGGACGAAGACCCGATCGACGAGGCTCCCCCGGCTGACGAGCCGAACCTCGCGGCGGACCAGTGCGCGGAGGTCCCAAGCGGCCCCGCCCCGGCCCCCGACAACCGCACGACCGGCGAGCAGCAGTTCTTCTGCCCCAACGTCACGAAGGTCGAGGTCGACGCCCTCGACAAGGACGACATCATCAGCGCGGCCGGGCTGAAGGACATCCCTGCCGACATCGACGGCGGCACCGGAGCCGACCAGATCTTCGGCGGGCAGGCCGACGATCAGATCTCGGGCGGTGACGGCGACGACACGCTGTACGGCGAAGACGGCGAGGACAACATCGACGGCGACGCCGGCAACGACACCATCTTCGGCGGAAGCGGCAGCGACGATCTCGACGGCGGCGCCGGTTCGGACACGCTCTATAGCGGCGACTCGAGTGGGACCGTCACGGCGAGCGGCGTGATCGTGCAGGCCGCCAGCAGCGGCAGCGACACCATCGAGGGCGGCGCCGGCGACGATCAGATCTTCGCCGGAGACGACAACGACGTCATCGACGGTGGCGACGGCAACGACGAGATCTCTGGCGGCGACGGCAACGACACCATCACCGGCGGCGCGGGCGACGACAACCTCGCCGGCGACGAAGGCGATGATGTCATCGACGGCGGCGACGGCAACGACGAGATCTCGGGTGGCGCCGGGAGCGACACCATCCGTGGCGGCTCGGGCGACGACACCCTGGCCGGCGACGAGGGTGACGACCACATCAGCGGTGGCGACGGCAGCGACACCATCTCGGGCAACGACGGGAACGACGAGATCGACGGTGGCCAGGGCGACGACCAGATCGGCGGCGGCGACGGCAACGACGACATCGACGCGGGCCAGGGCGAGGACAGCGTCTCCGGCGGCGACGGCAACGACCACGTCGACGGCGGCGACAACAACGACAGGATGTCCGGCGGCGATGGGAACGACGTCGTCGACGGCGGTCAGGGCGAGGACAGCATCGGCGGCGGTCACGGCGACGACGTCATCGATGGCGGCGACGGGAACGATGCTCTGGCCGGCGACGACGGCAACGACAGGGTGTTCGGCGGCGAAGGCGCCGACTCGGTGGCCGGCGGGGACGGCGACGACGTCCTGAGCGGCGGCAACGGCAGCGACGAGATCTACGGCGGGCCGGGCACCGACGTCGTCGACTACTCCGACGCTGACACCAAGGTCACGGTCGACCTCGGGAGCACCGACCTCTGCGGCGGCACCAACGCCTGCGGCGGCGCCGGCACCGACACGATCTTCGGCATCGAGAACATCAACGGCTCGGCCTTCGACGACACGCTGACCGGCAACGACCTCAACAACGTCATCAACGGCGGCGCCGGCAACGACGTGATCAACGGCGGGTTCGGCAACGACACCGAGAACGGCGAGGACGGCAACGACCGCTTCGACGAGGGCGACCTGCTCAACGGGTCGGACGTTTTCAGCGGCGGCAACGGGATCGACGTCGTCGACTACCACGCTCGCGAGCTGCAGGTGTCGGTCACGCTCGACGGCGTCGCCAACGACGGCCAGCCGAACGAGTTCGACAACGTGCTGCCCGACGTCGAGAACTCGCTGCGTCCGCCCCCGCCCGCGTTCCCGCCCCCGGCGCCGGCTCCCGACCTGACGGCTCCGTCGATCACGGGCATCACGGTCAACGAGACGCGGATCTCGCCCAATGGCGACGGCGTTCAGGACACGCTCGACATCGTGGCCCGCTTCTCCGAGCCGACGTCATGGACGTTCGAGGTCCTGTCCGGGAACAACGCGATCTTCACCCAGATCGGCCAGGGCACCGTCGCGCGCCCCAGCTGGAACGGCCTGACCGCCGCCGCGAGCCAGGCGGTGAGCGGCGTCTACACCTGGCGCATCACCGGCAAGGACGCGGCGGGCAACCAGCTGACTCCGAAGACCGGCACGATCGTCGTCGACCGCCGGGCCCCGCGCGTGCGGTCGCTCACGACGAGCCGCCGCGGCGGCGTCAACCGCATCCGCTTCACGGTCAACGAGCCGGCCACGGTCAGGGCGAGGATCGAGGGCGTCCGCAAGCTCGCCACGATCAAGCTCGAGGACCCCGGCATCGTGACGGTCAGCTGGAACGGGCGCAACCGTCGCGGACGGCTCGTCCGCCCGGGCCGCTACCTCCTGGTCATCGTCGTCACCGACCCCGCGGGGAACAAGACCGTCAAGCGCCTGACCGTCAGGCGCTAGGCAAGACCACTGCGGCGGCGCGCGCGGGGCAGCCCGCGCGCGCCCAGCTCAGGCGAGGATGTTGACCGCGCGGGCGACGACGAGCCCGATCGTCACCAGGGACGAGAGCGCCTGGACGGTCATGAGCAGCTTGACCGCCGGCGACAGCGGCATCGTGTCGGTCGGGCTGAACGCGGTCGCGTTCGTGACGGACACGTACAGGTAGTCGACGAACCCGGGCGTCCAGCCATCCGGGGCCCAGCGCGGATCGCTCATCTGCGGGAACAGGAAGTCGGGGCACGCCGAGCCGTCGATGACCCGGGCGATCGGCCCGCCGCGGTCGATCTCCCAGTACCAGAGCGCGAAGATCAGCACGTTGGTGACCCACAGCACCACGCCGGACAGGATCAGCGCGTGCCCACCCGCCTTCCCGCCCTGGATCAGGTAGTGGACGAGCAGCACCAGCGACACGAGGGTCGCCGCGCTCACGAGGCCGATCAGTGAGATCGCGAAGTGGCGCCTGCGGGGCGAGTACTGCATCGCCGGGTTCGGCATCGCGATGATGAGCCCGAGGACGAGCAGGCCCTCGACCGACGGCAGCAGCCACCTCGGGCCGATCGTCAGCTTCTCGGGGAGCGCGAGGTACAGCGCGATCGCCGTCAAGGCGGTCAGCTGGGCGGGCCAGAACGGATCGCGCCGCGCGACGCGCCGTCCCTCCTCCTCCCCCAGCTCGACCGCCGAGCGGACCAGCTCGGCCTCCTGGTTCAGGACGCGAGCGAGCGCGCGCACGGGCCTACAGGCCGGCGGCCAGGCGGAGCAGGGTCGCGGTGTCGGCGGGGCTGAGGACCTGGCCGGGCAGCGCGCGGACGTCGTCCTCGTAGGCCTGCACGGCCTGGTCCTTCGCCGCGGCGTCCGCGGCGTCGCCGACGGCCTTGAGGTCGGCCACCAGCGTGTCGGCAGCCTGGGCGTCGGTGACCAGCCGGCGCGTCACGGCGGAGAGGCCGGCAACGGTCACGGTGACGTCGAACGAGGCCGTCGCCGTGGCCTGGTTCCCCGCGGCATCGGTCGCCGACGCGTCGATCGTGTTGGTCCCGGGCGCGAACGACGAGGCGGGCGCCGAGCGCGGCGGGCAGTCCTTGGCGGCGATCCCCGACACGGGGTCGGTGGCGGCGCAAGTCACCGTCACCGTATCGTCGACGCCGTAGCTGCGCTGGTCGGTCGCGAGGCTGAGCGCGGGCGGGCCCGTGTCGAGGCGGACCGTCGCCGAGGCGGTCGTCGCGTTGCCGGCCTGATCGAGCGCCGTGCAGGTGACGTCGTAGGTGCCGTCGTCGGTGAACTGCAGCGTCGCGCCCTTCGCCCCCGACGCGCTCGGGCCTCGAGCCGCTCCGGCGGCGTCGGCGGCGCACGTCACATGGGCGAGCTCGTCGTCCACGCCGACCGCGTCGAGCTCGGCCGGAGCGTGGGTGAACCAGCCGTCGGCGCCGTCGGGCTGCTGCGCGAGGTGCACCCGGGGCCCCCGGCGATCGACGTGCAGGCCGGTCACCGGGCCGGCGGTCGTGCAGTTGCCGACGGCGTCGCAGACCTTCTCCGTATCGGTGCCGGCGGCCGCGTCCTCAGTGCCGGCGGCCACGCTCGTGCTCAGCGTCAGCCGGCTGTCGCCTTCGTCGGCGAGCCCGGAGCCGGCGTCGGTCGCGGTGCAGCCGATCGTCTCGTTGGACGACTGCCACGAACGGTCCGGCGGATCGCACGAGACATCGGGCGCCTCGCGGTCGACGGCGAGCGCGACGGCGCCGGCGAGCGCGCAGTTGCCCGCGGCGTCGCAGAGCTCGTGCGAGTTCGTCTGCGCCTGGGAGTCCTCGCTTCCGTCCGGAACCTGGGTGGACAGCACGAAGTGCGCGTCGGTGGGGTCGGCGAGCCCCGACCCGGCGTCCTCGGCCGAGCAGCTGATCGAGACGTTGTCGGCGTGCCAGCCCGGGTCGATCGTCTGGCAGGTGACCGCCGGCGGCATGGTGTCCGGGACCGGGACGCCGGGCGCGGTATGCGGCGCGCCCGCGCGCCTGAGCGTGGTCAGCCGAAGGCTGGGCTGCGCCGGGGCCGCCGCGCTCGCCGGCACGGCGGCGACCTGCGGCGAGGGCTCGACGCGCACCTTCGCGCCGCGCGGCAGCCCGGCGTGGACGTGGTCGAGCAGCATGGACACGACACCGGGCGCGACCGTTCGCGCCGGCCGGCCCCTGGGCCGGTGTCCGACGCCGCCGGCGGCGGGCGGCGCGGCGCCGCCGCTGAAGGGCAGCGGCCCGGGCAGCTCCGGCAGCGGCGTCGGCGCGGGGGCCGCGATGACCGTGGGACCGGGTCCGCGCAACAGGTCGTGCCCCAGCCCGGCGACGGCCAGCCAGATGACCAGCCACACGGCGCCAACCACGAGCAGGCCGCCGAGGACGGCGGCGCGGGGAGGCCAGGACGGGCGCGTTCGGCGGCGCTCGGGGGGCGCCATAAAGGATGTATCGGCGAAAGTCGGCCGCCTTGCAAGGGCCGCTGTGTTAGGCCGTCGTCTTGAGGCGCCTGATCACGCTCGTCGGCGAGCCCTGTCCCGACGCCGCGGTGACCTGCAGGTCGGCCGACAGCTGCCGGTGCCCGCGCAGCGCGCGGCGCAGCCGCGCGACGGACTCGCGCGAGAGCGTGAGCCGCACGATCGCGCTCTGCCCGGCGCCGAGCCGGCGCTGGATCGTGCCGAGCGCGGCGGTGACGGGCTCGTGCTGCTTGGCGGGCCGCGCGGTCGGCCGCAGCGTGCCGGTGGCCGTGAGGTCGCAGGCGGTGTCGCAGCCGACGCGCAGCGGGAGGGTGCGGCTCGTCAGGAGCGCGGTGGTCCGCAGCAGCCTGACGGTGAGCTGCGGGCCGGCCGGCGCCGGAAGGGTCGGCAGCTTCGGCGGCGGCGGGTTGCCGACGGGGCCCAGCGCGGCGCAGCTCGCCGCCGCCGGCGCGGCGAGCGCGAACTGCTGCAGGCGGTTGTTGTCGCTGTCGGTGACGGTGAGGGTCCCGTGGCAGTCGACGCTCACGGCGCTCGGGTGGATGAACTGGCCTTCGCCGGTCCCGCGCTCGCCGAACGTCGACAGGCGCTCGCCGTCGGGCCCGAAGCGCTGCACCCGGTTGTTGCCGCGATCGGCGACCCACAGGTCGCCGCCGGCGTCGAGCGCGAGCTGGGCCGGCGCGTTGAGCTTGCCGAGCTTGGAGCCACGGCCGCCGAACTGCTCGAGCTGCTCGCCGTCCGCGCCGTAGACCGTGATGCGGCTGTCGGTGTCCGAGACGTAGATGCGGCTGCCGTCGGGCGTCACCGCGATGCCGCGCACGTCCCCGACGTCGGTGATCGCGCCGAGGTAGGACCCGTCGGCGGCGAAGCGCGCGATGCGCTCGTTGCCGCTGTCGGCGACGTCGATCGTCCCCGAGCCGTCGACGGCCAGCGCGGACGGCGCCAGCAGCCGGCCGGGACCGCTTCCGGGCGACCCGATGGTCTGCGCCGGCATGCCGGTCCCGCGCGAGAAGACCACGATCCGGCCGCGGCGCCGGTCGAGGACGGCCGCGTCGCCCGAGGGCGTGAAGGCGACCGCGACCGGGTCGGGCAGGATCGTCGGCCCCGGCGCCGGCGATCCCCACACGGCCGCCAGCGAGCCGTCTGGGTTGAGCAGCTGCACGCGCCCGTTGACCGCGTCGGTCACCGCCCGCAGCCCGCCGGCGTCGGCGGCGACGCCGACCGGCTCGTCGAACTGGCCGGGCGCCCGCCCCGAGGCGCCGAAGCTGCGCAGCAGGTTGCCCGAGGCGTCGAAGACGTCGATGCGGTCGTTGCCGGTGTCGGCGACGTAGACGAGCCCCTGCCCGTCGACGGCGATCCCGCGCGGGTAGGCGAGCTGCCCGGGCTGCGTGCCGTACGCGCCCCAGCGCGCCTTGTACGGGTAGGCCGGCGGGCTGCTGAAGCGCACGATCCGCTGGTTGAGGTCGTCGGCGACGAAGACGCGGCCGGCCGGATCGGCGGCGACGTCGTACGGGTTGCTGAGCTGACCCGGACTCGAGCCCGGGCCGGCGCCGACGCTGGCCAGGGGATGTCCCCCGGTATCGAAGACGGCGACGCGGTGATGCTGGTCGTCGGCGACGAGCAGTCGCGTGCCGCGGACCGCGATCCCCTGCGGCGCCGCCAGGGTCCCCGGCGCGACGACCTGCGCGCCGTGCCCGCCG
The DNA here is from genome assembly GCA_005888335.1 of Actinomycetota bacterium. Next base: position 9,523 of record VAWY01000066.1, on the reverse strand, counting down.
TCGAGCGTGAAGCGCTGGATGCGGTCGTTGCCCGTGTCGGCGACGTAGACCGTGTCGCCGGAGACGGCCAGCCCGCCGCCCGCCCCGGCCGCGTTGCCCGCACCCGCCCCGAAGAAGAGCTCGCCCACGCCGGTTCCGCTCCGGCCCCACGAGTTCACGAGGGCGCCCGACGCGCCGAAGCGGTCGATCCGGTTGGCGCCGTCGCCGACGAGGACGGTCCCGTCCGGAGCGGCCGCCACCGCGCCGACCGACGTCAGCTGGCCCGGGCGGGTCCCGGCGGCGCCGATGTCGCCGCGGAACGCGCCGTCGGGCCCGAAGACCTGCACGGTGTGCGAGCCCTGGTCGCCGACGTACACCGAGCCGTCGGGCCCGACGGCCACCGCCTGCGGGAAGCGCAGCACGCCGCCGCTGCGCTGCCCGATCGAGAACGAGCCCGTGTACGGGCACGAGGGCGCCGCGCCCGGGCAGCCGGCCGCCGCGGGGGCGGCCGCCGCGAGGACGGCGGCGACGCAGAGCAAGGCGACACGGCGCCAGGCGCACACGTCGCTGCAGAACCCGCGAGGGCGCCGAAGGTCGCGGTCGCGCTCACGACCGTCAAGCGCGCCACCGTCAGGGTGACGCGCGAGACGAGTCGATCAGGTCAGCTCAGCCGGTCGAGTTGATCGGCACGCAGACGGCGTAGACGGTGAAGCTGTGGGCGCTGGCCAGGTCGCCGTTGGCCACGTAGACCGTCCACACGCTTCCACCGGCATCCGGGAAGCTCGCGATGAGCTCGCCCTGCTCAGGCGCATCGAGCCTGGCGCCGCCGGCCATCGCCTTGGTGCCCGGGTCGCAGACCGCCGAGCTCGCGCCGATGGACGGCGAGTCGATGCCCGCCGCCGGGGGCAGGGTCGTGCCGCCCGTCTTGTAGAAGATCTTGTCGACGCCCGCCGCCTTGAGGTCCGTCAGGGCCGACTCGTCGAGGTCGTCGCTGGTCAGCGAGTGGTTCTGGACCTTCGAACCGTCGACCGCGTTGTTCTTGATGTTGGCCCGGCCGACCGCGCCCGACTTCAGGTTGACCGTGCCGACGCTCTTGGCCGGCAATCGCACGACCGCGTATGACGTCCCGCCGATCGACACCGCCAGCGCGGTGAACGCTACGACCATCGACGGCGAGGGGATGAGCCGGCGACCTATCGTCCTTGACATGACCACCTCTTTGGGGTTCGGTGCCGGACGACCGTAGTGGGTAAGCGCCTGCCCACGCAAGTGATTCGTCCGGTGCAGCTTCGTCCAGCACCAGCGTGAGGCGGCCCCCCGAGCGCCGCGTGCCCGGGCCGTCGTAGGGCACGGAAAGACCCGGAAACGGTGCGATTTGGGGCGGATATTTCCGCCAATCGAGCCTCCGGATGATGGTCTCTCCGCAGAGCCGGGGGAAATCCCAACCAACCCAATTGGGGAGAAAAGCCCCCTTTCCCCAGGAGAGCCGCCACGTGCAGTATTGGCTTTGTCTCGTCCACGGTGAGGACCTAACGGAGCACGGATGCGGGCCATTTCCGCGATTTCAGGCAGGAGCAAGCGAACCGCGGTTCTGGTGTTCGCAGTACTGATCGGGCTCGCGCTCGTCGGCTGGGCGGCGGCCCGGCAGATCCGCTCGCCCGCCCAGATCGCCGCCGACACAGCGCCGCCGAAACCTTCCGCGATCACCGTGCCGGTCGTGCGCAGGACCCTCTCGACCGAGGTGATCGTCCGCGGCACGGTGCGCTACGGCGACCCCCAGGCGGTCGTCCTGGGGGTGTCGAAGCTCAAGCAGGCGAGCGGCACCAACAGCAGCGACATCGTCACCCGCCCGCCCCGGCGGGGCCTGCGACTGGCCGCCGGCCACGTGGCGATGACCGTCGACGGCCGTCCGGTCTTCGTGCTGCCCGGAGCCATCCCGATGCACCGGGACCTGCGTCCGGGTGACCACGGTCAGGACGTCCGCCAGCTCGAGCGGGCGCTCAAGAACCTCGGCTTCAACCCCGGCGCCGTCGACGGCCACTACGACTCGGCCACGGCCGGCGCCGTGTCGGCGTTCTACCTGCACCGCGGCTGGGACCCGTTCGGCGCGACCGACACGCAGCTCGACCAGCTGCGCACCGCCGAGTCCGCGGCGGCGACGGCGCGCGACGCGTACCTGCAGACGGTCAACACGCTCGTCCAGACGCACCCGACCGACGTCAACCAGGCCCGCAACGACGCGGTGACCGCCCGCGACGCGCTCAACACCGCGGTGCTCGCGGTCTCGAGCGCCAAGGAGAAGCTCGATACCGCCCGCTCGGCCGCGTCGACCGCGCGCGGCGCCGTCGCGACCGCCCTGGCGACCAGCCGCAGGGACCGGGCCACCGCCGACGCGGACGTCAACGGCAAGCGCGCGGCGTTCAAGGCCGCGCTGGACGACCAGGAGATCGCGCGCACGAAGCTCGGCGAGGTGCCGCGCGACGCCCCGGCGTCGGACCAGATCGCCGCCGGAGCCGCCCTGCGCCAGGCGCAGGACGCCGTCAAGCGCACCCAGGCGGAGCTCAACGCGTCGATCACCACCGCCCAGTCGGTCCGCGCCGACGCCAAGGCCGCCGTCGCGAAGGCCCGCTCGGACGCCGCCCAGGCGCGGCGCGACGTGCACGCCGCCGCCGTCGAGCTGCGGCGCGCCCGGCTCGGCGTGAGCACGGCCCGCCAGCAGGCGAGGATCACGCGCCAGAAGGTCCTCGTCCTCACGAGCCGCGCCGACGAGGGCACGCTGCGCGCGATCAGCGACTCGGGACGCCGCGAGGCGCGCCGCACGCAGGCGGTGGTCGATCACCTCTCGCGGCAGGCGGGCGTGCAGGTCCCGGCCAACGAGCTGCTGTTCTTCCGCTCGCTCCCGGTCCGCGTCGACACCGTCAGGGCCAAGCGCGGCAGCGCCGTCACCGGCCCCGTGATGAAGGTGACGAACTCGCGCCTCGCCGTCGACTCCTCGCTCGACGTCTCCGACGCCAAGCTGGTGCGCGCCGGCGACCCGGTGGCGATCGAGGAGCAGGACCTCGGCGTCCGAGCGCGCGGCCGGGTGAGCCAGGTGGCCGACGCCCCGGGGACCAACCGGGTCGACCCGTCGCGCTTCTACTTCGCGGTCGTCCCGGAGGTGGGCTTCCCGCAGCTGGTCGGCACCTCGGTCAAGCTGACGATCTCGGTCAAGAGCACCAAGGGCAAGGTGCTCGCCGTCCCGCCCAGCGCCCTGTCGATCGGGGGCGACGGCAACTCGCGCCTCCAGGTGCTCCGCGGCGGCCGGACGGTGACCGTGACCGTCGTGCCGGGGCTCGCCGCCGAAGGCCTGGTCGAGGTCAAGCCGGAGCGCGGGCAGGAGCTGCGCGCCGGCGACCTCGTGATCGTCGGCTCGACCGAGACGCCGTCGGGCGGCCGCACCCCGTGAGGCCGTTCGCGCTCCGCCGCGTCGACTCGGGCGCCCCCATGCTCGGCGTGCCGCGCTCGGCGCCGGCGCCGGCGCGGGCCGTCGGGCTCGTGGAGCTGCGCGACGTCAAGCGGACCTTCGGCAGCGACTCGCCGGTCCGGGCCCTGCGTGACGTGAATCTCACGCTGCCGCCGATGACGTCGCTGGCGATCGTCGGACCGTCCGGCTCAGGCAAGTCGACGCTGCTGAACATCCTCGGCTGCCTCGACCGGCCGACCTCGGGGACCTACCTGTTCGAGGGCATCGACACCGGCGCGCTGACCGACGGCGAGCGCGCCGCGCTGCGCGCCGACCGGATCGGCTTCGTCTTCCAGAGCTTCCACCTGCTCGCGCACCGGACGGTGCTCGAGAACGTGATGCTCGCCGAGGTCTACCGGGGCAGCAGCCGCGAGGGCCGCGCCGAGCGCGCGATGGCGACGCTCGAGCGCGTGGGCATGACCCACCGAGCGGGCTTCCTGCCGACCAAGCTCTCGGGCGGCGAGCAGCAGCGCGTGGCGGTCGCCCGCGCGCTCATGGGCGATCACAGCCTGCTGCTCTGCGACGAGCCGACCGGCAATCTGGACTCCAAGAACAGCGAGTCGATCCTCGCGCTCTTCGCGGAGCTCGCCGCGTCGGGGATCACGCTGGTCATCGTCACGCACGAGGACCACGTCGCCGAGCGGATGCGCCGGCAGGTCCGGATGATCGACGGCGTCCTGAGAGAGGAGCGATGAGGCGCCCGCGCCTGCGGCGCCCGCGGATCAGCTCCGTGCTCGGCCGCGTCCGAGCGCGCGACCTGACGAGCGAAGCGGTCGCTGGCCTCATCGCCCGCCCGGCGCGCGTCATCCTGACGATTCTCGGGACGGTCATCGGCGTCGGCGCGCTGGTCGCGACGCTCGGCCTGTCGAAGACCGCGGCGAGCCAGATCGTCGGGCACTTCGACGCCGTCTCGGCGACCGACATCGTGGTCAGCCCCTCGGCCCGCGCCGGCGGCGCCGGCGCCGTGGCGCTGCCCTGGGACGCCGAGTCGCGACTCAAGCGGCTCAACGGGGTGGCGGCCGCGGGGACGCTCTCCGACGTCGACGTCCGCGGCGCCCTGGTGCGCTCGGTCCCCGTCAACGATCCGCTCGCCGCCGGGGCGATCCAGCTGCCGATGAAGGCCGCGTCGCCGGGGCTGTTCCGCGCGGTCCGCTCAAAGCTGGCCGCCGGGCGCTACTTCGACGCCGGCCACTCGCAGCGCGGCGATCGCGTGCTCGTGCTGGGCCCCAACGCCGCACGGCGCCTGCACATCACGCGCGTCGACGACCAGCCCGCCGTGTTCCTCGGCGACCGCCTCTACGACGTCATCGGCATCCTGCGCGGAGCGAGCCGCCAGGCCTCGCTGCTCGGGGCGGCGATCATGCCCGAGGGCACCGCCCGGCGGGAGTTCGACCTGCCCGCGCCAGCGCTCGCGCAGGTCGAGACGCGCGTCGGCGCGATCGACCTCATCTCGCGCCAGGCGCCGCGCGCACTCAGCCCGACCGACCCGAGCCTGCTCAAGGTCGCCGCCCCGCCCGACCCGCGCGCGCTGCGCGGCGAGGTGAAGAAGGACCTCAACGCGCTCTTCCTGCTGCTCGGCGGCGTGTCGCTGCTGGTCGGCGCGATCGGCATCGCCAACGTGACCCTCGTGTCCGTGCTCGAGCGCGTCGGCGAGATCGGCCTGCGCCGGGCGCTCGGCGCGGCCCGCCGCCACATCGCGGCGCAGTTCCTGCTCGAGAGCACCGCGATGGGCCTCGCCGGGGGCATCGCGGGCTCGAGCGTCGGGACGCTGGTCATCGTCGGCGTCTCGGCCAGCAACACCTGGACGCCCGTGCTCGACCCGTGGGTCCCGCTCGGCGCGCCGGCCCTCGGAGCGGTCATCGGCCTGCTCTCCGGAACGTACCCCGCGCTGCGCGCAGCCTCGCTCGAGCCCGTCGAGGCGCTGCGCGCCGGCACCTGACCCATGATGACATCGACCTGAGCATGGAGGCTCGCATGCGTCACATCCGTCCCCTCAGTGCCGTCCTGCTGCTGGGCATGACGCTTGCCCTGGCCGCCTGCGGCGGAGGCGGCAACAAGTCCGCGGACCAGCCCAAGGGCGACATCGAGGACCAGCTCGGCTTCGACCAGGCCGGCATCCTCGCGCGGCAGAGCCGCGTCGAGGCGGACATCCGCGACTGCATGAAGAACCAGGGCTTCGACTACGTTCCGGTCGACCCGGTCGCCCAGCGCGCCGCGCTGTTCGGCTCCAGCCGCCTGAGCGACCTCGACTTCGCCAAGCAGTTCGGCTACGGCATCAGCACGCTCTGGGGGCACGTCAGCGCGACGGCCGACCCCAACCTGCGGATGCGTGCGAGCCTCAGCCCCGCCGACCGCCGGGCGTACGACCGCGCGCTGGGCGGCGACAACCCGGGCGGGACGTTCACCGCGGCCGTCGACACCGGGGACTTCACCAAGCTCGGCGGCTGCACCCTCAAGGGGACCGAGCAGGTCTTCGGCGGCGCCCAGGTGCTCAGCCAGCTCTCGAGCAAGCTCGACCAGCTCGAGGAGCGCATCTTCCAGGACCAGCGGCTGGTCCGCGCGGTCGAGAAGTGGTCGTCGTGCATGTCCAAGGCCGGCTACCAGTACGAGGAGCCCGAGGCCATCGACAGCGACCTCTTCAAGCGAACCGAGCAGATCGTCGGACCGGTCCCCGGGCAGTTCGCGACCGGCCCCGAGCCGGGCGTGAAGCCCCCGCCGTATGACCACGCGGCGCTCGCGCAGCTGCAGCGCGACGAGGTCTCGATCGCGGTGGCCGACTACGACTGCGAGCACAAGTACATCACCGGGGTGGAGGAAGTCGTCCGGACGCACTACCAGAATCAGTTCCGCCAGGAGAACCGAAGCCTGATCGCTCAGGTGAAGCCGGTCCGCTGACCGGCTCATACCGCGCGGTACTTTCTGTGGAGTAGTACCTGGTACCTAGCTCAGCGAATTAGAGGGGAAGGGCAAGCGAGAACTCGCTCCCCTTTCCCTCCTCGCTGTCGACCCACACCCGGCCGCCGTGGGCGGTGGCGACCTCGCGGCAGATGGCGAGGCCGAGGCCGCTGCCCCCCGCCCCGCGCCCGCGCGCGTGGTCGACGCGGTAGAAGCGGTCGAAGACGTGCACGCGGGCGGCCGCCGGCATGCCCGGTCCGTTGTCGGTCACGGTGACGCCCACCTCGTTGCGGCCGCGCCACGTGGTGACGCGGACCTCGCCGCCGGGCTGGGTGAACTTGATCGCGTTCTCGACGAAGTTGGTGAGCGCCTGGTGCAGCCGCTGCGGATCAGCCTGGACCTCGAAGGACTCGCCGTCGACCGTGAGCTCGACGTCCTTGGCGGCGGCGAGCGGCCGCAGCGGGCGCGCCGCCGCGTCGATCGCGTCGATCAGGCTCACCGGCGTGACCAGCAGCTCGAGGCGGCCCTCGTCGACCTGCGCCAGCGTCAGCAGGTTGTCGACGGTGCGGCTCATCCGGTCGACCTCCTCGCGCGCGCTCTCCAGCACCGCGCACGCGGCCGGCGGGAGGTAGTCGCCGCGCAGGCTGACGTCGATCTCGGCGCGCATGACGGCGAGCGGGGTGCGCAGCTCGTGCGACGCGTCGGCGATGAGCCGGTGCTTCTCCCTGACGCCCTGCTCGAGGCGATCGAGCATCGCGTTGAGGGTGACCGCGAGGCGGCCGACCTCGTCGGCCACGCGCGGCACCGCGATGCGGTCGCTGAGCCGGTCGATGCCGATCTGGCCGGCCTCGGAGGTCATCCGCTCGACGGGCCGCAGCGCCTTGCGGGCGAGCCACCAGCCGCCGAGTGCGGTCGCGGCGAGCGCCGCGGGGCCGGCGAACAGCAGCAGCAGCAGCACACGCTCCACGGACTCTTGCGCCTCGTTCAGCGACTCCCCCACGACGAGGACGCGGACCTGGCCCAGGCGCCGGACGGGCATTACCGCGGCGCGATACTCCTGCTGATTGGGCCCGAGCTGGACCGTCACGACGTGCAGGCCCGCCCGCAGCGCCTGCGCACGATCGCCGGCACCGGCGAGCGCGCGCCGCCTGGCCAGCGGGCCGGACACGTGCAGCACGCGACCCGTCGGGTCGAGCACCTGGGCGATCCCGTCGGCGGCCAGCGCGGTCCGGCTCGCGTCGCGGAAGTCCCCCGGTCCCTCCGCTGCGTAGGCGCGGGCGATGTGGATCGCGCTGTCGCGCACGTGGCGGTCGACCGCCGCCTGCAGGTCCGAGCCGAGCTGCAGCACGAGGAACGCCCCGAGGGCCACGACGATCGCCGCCAGCAGGGCGGCGTACCACGCGGTCAGCCGGGCGCGGATCGGCAGCCTCACGCGGCCTCCAGCATGAACCCGACGCCGCGGACCGTGCGGATCAGCGGCGGCCCGTCCGCGCCCTCGAGCTTCTTGCGCAGGTAGCCGACGTAGACGTCCACGACGTTGAGTGACACGTCGCCCTCGCTCCAGACGTGCTGGAGCAGCTGCGTCCTCGACACCGGTTCGCCGCCGTGCCGGGCCAGGCACTCCAGGACGGCGAACTCCCGCGCCGAAAGCTCGACCTCGCGCCCGCCGTACGTGACGCTGCGCGCGACGGGATCGAGGCGAAGACCGGCGAGCTCCATCACCGGCGGGCGCTCGGTGGGGCCCCTGCGGATCAGCGCGCGCAGCCGCGCGAGCAGCTCGCCGAAGTCGAACGGCTTGACGAGGTAGTCGTCGGCGCCGGCGTCGAGGCCGCGGATGCGGTCGTCGACCTCCGTGCGCGCGGTGAGCATCAGGACGGGGACCAGGGCGTCGCTGCGCCGCAGCCGCTCGCATACCGAGAAGCCGTCGAGGCCGGGGAGCATGAGGTCGAGCAGGACGGCGTCGTACTCGTGTTCACGCGCCCGCGCGAGCGCGTCGTCGCCGCTGCGCGCGAGGTCGACGGTATAGCCCTCGCGCGCCAGCCCGCGCTCGAGAGCCCGCACGAGCTTGACGTCGTCTTCAACCACGAGGAGGCGCATGTCTACCCGTGTCAACTCTCGCAGACCGCCGCTCCGTTCGCCCATCTTTCGGTGGGTAGATTTAACCCCACTAGCATGGGGCAGAAATACCCCTTGCGAGGATTTGCACCCGGCCGTAGGCTCGCCTCTAAGAGAACTCTCAAAAAACGGGTTCTCGAAAGAAGAACGGAATCTCACTGGGTCCCGCGTACCCGCCACTGCGGGGGACGCGGTAAACGCATAACCGGCACTGGTCTTTCACCAGTCCGGTGCGGTCGACTGGCAACCCTCGGAAGGACTCGAGCATGGTGCGATGGATCGTTGGTTCGAGCTTGAAGTTCCGCCTGCTGGTCGTGCCGCTGGCCGCGGCACTGATCTTCGCGGGCGTGATGCAGCTCCGGAAGGCGCCGGTGGATGTCCTGCCGGAGTACACGCTGCCGGCGGTTGAGGTCCAGACCGAGAGCCTCGGGCTCTCCGCCCCCGAGGTGGAGCAGCTGATCACCGTCCCGATGGAGCAGGACCTGCTCAACGGCGTGATGGGCGTCGACACGATCCGCTCGGACTCGGTTCCCGGCCTCTCGGACATCACGATGATCTTCGAGCGCGGGACCAGCATCTTCCAGGCGCGCCAGCTCGTGCAGGAGCGGCTCACGCAGGCGCACGCGCTGCCGAACGTGAGCAAGCCGCCGCAGATGCTCCAGCCGATGTCGTCGACGAGCCGAGTCATGGAGATCGGGCTCTCGACGAACAGGCTCTCGCCGGTCGAGCTCTCGGTGCTCGCGCGCTGGACGATCAAGCCGCGCCTGAGCGGCCTGCCCGGCGTGGCCAACGTCGCCATCTGGGGCTACCGCGACCGCCAGCTGCTCGTCAAGGCCGACCAGGGGCGCATGCGCGCCCACCACGTCTCGCTCTCGCAGGTGCTCAGGACGACCGGCAACGCGCAGCTGGTCTCCCCGCTCACGTTCGTCGAGGCCTCCACGCCGGGCACCGGCGGGTTCCTCGACGGCCCCAACCAGCGGCTCGGCATCCGCCACATCGTGCCCTTCGGGAAGCCGGCCAACCTCGGGCAGG
>VAWY01000194.1 GCA_005888335.1 Actinomycetota bacterium | reverse complement strand
ATGACAACGTCGTCGCCGAGCATGACCTTCTCGCCCGGCCGTCGCGTGATGATGAGCATGGGAACGGTTCCTCCTTGGAGCCGTGGGGAACTGGAGCGATTGTTCTCGGATTGAAGCCTCTAGGGCGTCGTCCTAGGCTGCAACTTCGCTCGCATTCGCGAAGAGGGGAGCGCGAACGGGGGCGTCGGGGGCCTGGTTGATGACCTGAAAACCTGATCCGTGTGCGATCAAGATCGGCGCGCGGAGGTTCGCACTGAAGTCTTCCAGCGATTCCGCCGCCCTAACCGTCACGTAGACGGCCGTCTCTTCGGCCTCGTCGACGCCGATCCTCTCGGCCTCGTCGTCGGCCAGCTCGACCTCGTAGTTGGCGAAGAAGCGCCACGGGTTCGTGAGCGGCAGGGCCAGGTCGGGGTCCTCCAGGGAGTGCAGCCACACGAAGGTGGCGTCCTCGTCGCGCGCGACGATCGCGTAGCGCCGCCCGCCGAGGCCGATGAGCCCGGCCGGGAAGTCCACGACCGCCTCGGACGGGATCTCGACCGACCCGAAGCGGGTCGACTCGAGGGTGATGGTCTGGTTCTGCATGATGTGGTGACGGCCTCCTACCGCAGGAAGTCGAGGAGCGACGGCTGGATGATCGATGCGCCCGACCGCAGGGCGGCCTGGTACACGTTCTGCTGGTTGGTGAGATCGAGGACGGCCTTCGCGAGGTCGGTGTCCTCGGTCTCCGAGAGCAGCTTGGTGGTGGTCAGCTCGACGTCGGCCAGGCGGTTCTTCGCCGAGTCGAGCCGGCTCATGACCGCGCCGACCGTGGCGCGCGCCTGGCTGAGCGTGTCGAGGTTGGCCGACAGGTCCGCGAGGTCGCCGTTGCGCAGCGCGTCGTGCGCGGCGGGCGTGTCGGTCTTCAGGTGCGCCGAGATCGACTGCAGCGTCGAGATGAGCTTGCCGTCCGGCGCGGCGGGCGCGCCCGACCCGAAGATGTCGTTGGCGTTCGTGTTGATCTTCACCGAGACGCCGGGCCCGATCGTGCGGGCGACGGTCCCGCTCGGGTCGGCGCCGAAGACGTTGCTGCCGGCGGCGTACGGCGCGGTCGTCGTCGCGGCGCCGGAGAACACGTAGGTCCCCTGGAAGGTCGCGTTCGCGCTCTCCTTGACCGCCTCGATCAGCTGGTCGATCTCGAGCGCGATCGCCTGCCGCTGGTCGGGTCCCAGCGAGTCCGAGGCGCCTTGCACGGTCAGCTCGCGGGCGCGGTTGATGACCGACGCGGCGTCCGAGAGGGCGTCGTCGGTCGTCTCCAGCCAGCCCGTCGCCTCGTCGATGTTGCGCTGGTGCTGCTGGGCGCCCTCGACGGCGCTGCGCAGGCCGAGCGAGCGCTGCGTGCCGAGCGGGTCGTCGGACGGCGCGGTGAGCTGGCGGCCCGAGGAGATCGATTCCTGGGTGCGGGCGATCCGCGAGGTCAGCGACGTGATGTCGCCGAGCAGCGTGCGGGCCATCGTGTTGTTGGTGACGCGGCCGAGCATCGCTAGAGCCCCACGTGGCCGGTGCGGTTGATCAGCGTGTCGAGCATCTCGTCGATGGTCGACATCACGCGCGCCGAGGCCTGGTAGCCGCGCTGGAAGCGGACCATGTTCGTCATCTCCTCGTCCATCGAGACCCCCGAGGCCGACTGGCGCCGGTCGTCGGCGGCGTTGACGAGCGCCTGGGTGGTCGTCTGCTGCTGCTGGGCCGCGCGCGACTCGCCGCCGATGCGGGCGACCAGGTTCGCGTAGCTCGTGTCGGCGGCGCCGCCGCGCAGCGCGCTGATGGCGAGCGCGATCTGGTTGGCCCCGGCGGGCGAGCCGGCCGGCGCGGCCTGGACGGTGCTCGCCGTCACGGCCACGCCGATCGTCGCCGCGCTGGTGCCCGAGAAGAACGGGGTGCCGTGCAGCGAGTTGACCGAGCTGATGAGCTGCGAGGCGACCGCGTCGAGGTCGCTGAGGTAGCCGGTGATCTTGCCCGAGGCGCTGGTGTCGGCGACCTGCAGCAGGGCGCCGAGGCGGCCGCCCGGGCTGGTCAGTGTCTGCGGCCAGGTGACCGTCGTGTCGTCGACCAGCGGCGTGGCGGCGTCGCCGAAGTTCACGCGGATCGACCCGTCGCCGAGGTCGGTCACCGAGACCTGCGCCAGCCCGCTGAGCTTGTCGAGCGCGACGTCGCGCCGGTCGAGCAGGTCGTTGGGCGACGCGCCCTGCTGGACGGCGGAGCGGATCGACGCGTTGAGCTGGGCGATCTGCTGCGCGGCGGCCAGGACGTCGCCGGTCGGGCCGGTGAGCAGGCCGTACTGGGTCTGCGCCTCCGTGCGGACCGCCGTGAGGTCGCCCTGGAGCGTGTTGAGGCGATCGGTCAGCAGGGACGCCTGATTGACGAGCGCCTGGCGGGTGGCCGGCGACTCGGGGTGGTTGGCCAGGTCGTCCCACGCGCTCCAGAACTTGGCGAGCACCTGCCCGATGCCGTTGTCGGTGGGCTCGCTGAGCGAGAGCTCGGCCGAGCCGAGCAGCTCGGACGTCGTCTGGTGCTGGTTGAACGCCATGTTCTGCGCGCGGTACTGCAGGTCGGCGAAGGCGTCGCGCACGCGCTTGAAGCCCTCCACGTCGACGCCGGCGCCGAGCATCGCCGCGTTCCCGCCGGTGACGCTCGCCAGCGACAGCGGGTCGGCCGCGGCCAGCTGCGTCTGCTGGCGGCTGTAGCCCTCGGTCGAGGCGTTGCCGATGTTGTGCGCGGTGGTGTCGAGCGCGCGCTGGTGGGCCAGCAGGCCGCGCAGCGCGGTGTTCAGGCCGAAGAAGCTGGAGACGGCGGTCATCGCGTCACGCCTGGAGGTCGAGCGTCCGCAGCGCGGCGGCGCGCGGGGTCGCGGCGGGCAGGTGGGCGGCGCCGGCCTCGGCGGGCGGGCGGTAGCCGGTGTCCGAGGCCGCGCCCATCAGCCGGGTCAGGTGGTCGAGGAAGGCGAGCTCCTGGCGCATCAGGGCGCGGTTGACGCCGTGCTCGCGGGCGACCTCGCCGAGCAGGCCGCGCAGCTCGCCGCTGCGCTCCAGGGCGCCGCGGCCGTCGGCGGGCGACATCAGCGAGGTCAGCGCGTCGAGCGTGACGGCATGGGCGGGCAGGCCGAGCGCCGCGCCTGCCTGCCCGAGCAGGCGGGTGCGGTCGGCCTCGAGCCGGCCGCGGGCCTCCATCTCGCCCTGGATCTCGCCGAGCCGCGCGAGGACGCTCTCGACGTCCTGGCCGCGGATGGCCTGGCCCTGGCGCAGGACGAGGTCGAGCAGCCTGCGGGCGGAGGCCAGCTGGCTGTCGAGGTGGCCGAGGACGGCGGGGCCGAGCGTCGAGTCGAGGAGGGCGCTCATGCGGTCTTCTCCGCCGGCACGAGCTCGCGGGCCAGGCCGAGGCCGCCGCCGGCGACGATGCCGTCGGCCAGAGCGCCCGGAAGCAGGTCGCGGTAGGTGCTCGTCGCCGCGTCGGCGCTCTCGTCGTCGTCCTGTGCGGTCTGCGAGAGCGACTTGGCGAGCTGGGTCACCAGCATGCGCTCGAAGCCGAGCGCCGCGGTGTAGGTCTTGCGCCGCTCGGGCGAGCCGTTGCGCACGTCGGCGGGCAGCAGGCTGCGGTCGATCGGCGGCAGGCCGGAGACGCTCATCGCTTGACCCCGTTGGCGATCTCCATCAGCCGGTCCTGGGTCGTGATCGCCTTGGAGGCCATCTCGTAGCCGCGCTGCGCGTCGATGAGGTCGGTCATCGCGCCGGCGAGGTCGACGTTGGCGCCCTCGAGGACATGCTGCTGGACCGTGGTGCCGCGCGCCGCCACGGGGGCGCCGCTGGCCGCGGTCGGGAGGAAGAGGTTGTCGCCCTGGGCCTGCAGGCCCTCGGGCGCGCGGACGTCGACGAGGCGCAGGCGCCCGAGCGAGCGGTTGCCGGCGCGCACCGTGCCGTCGGGACCGATGCTCACCTGGTCGTCGGCGACGCCCGCCGGGACCGTGATGCCGGTGTCGGCGCCGGTGCTCGTGACCAGGCGACCGTTGGGGCGGCGCTGCAGCGAGCCGTCGCGCGTGAGCAGCCGGCGGCCGTTGGCGTCGGTGACCTCGAGGTAGCCGGAGCCGTCGAGGGCGAGGTCGAGCGGACGGTCGGTCTGCTGGATCGTGCCCTCTTCCGAGCTGCGTCCGACCTGGACGGCCGCGGCGCCGGCGCCCGAGCCCACGCCGCGCGCGGCGCCCGGGCCGGTCGGCGTGTAGAGCAGGTCGCGGAAGGCGACGCGCACGCGCTTGTAGCCCGTCGTGTTGACGTTGGCGAGGTCGTTGCTCAGCGCGTCGATGCGCTGCTGCTGCGCGGCCATCCCGGCCGCGGCGGAGTACATGCCTTCGAGCAATGGGTCTCCTGGAGAGCCCGGCCTCCGCACGAGGCGGTCCAGCCGATCTCGGGTCTTGGTCAACCCGGTAGTCGGTCGCGCCGGGCCCTGGTTGAGGGCCGACTGGACGCTCGTCCTACGTCGTGGGCGACCGCTTCGCGGTCGCTTGCGAGTTCGCTTCGCGAACTCGACACGGCTACGCCGTGGAGCCGACCTTCGTCGCCGCCTGATCGAGCGTGGCGTCGATGGTCTGGATGGCCTTCTGGCCGGACTCGAAGGCGCGCAGCGAGGCGATCATGTCGATCATCGCCCGCGCGGGGTCGACGCCGGAGTCCTCGAGCGCGCCCGAGCGCGCCTGTCCGGTGGCCTGGCCGGCGGCGGTGCCCGTGAAGAGGTTGTCGCCGGCCTTGCGCGGGCCGGTGACGGCGAAGACGCCCAGGCTGGCCGGCGCGACGGTCCCGTCGGCGCCGACGGTGATCGGCTGGCCCTGCTTGTCGAGCACGGCGTTGCCGAGCTGGTCGGTCAGCTGCCCGTTGGCCGCCGTCTGGAACGAGCCGTTGCGCGTGAAGCGCTGGCCCTGCGGGGTGCGGACGGCGAAGAAGCCGTCGCCGGCGATGGCGAAGTCGAGCGGCTCGCCGGTGTCCTTGAGCGGCGCGCCGCTGAGGTCGGTGCCCTGCTTGACGATCGCCGAGCCGGTCCCGATCGGGCCGACCGGCGCGCCGGTCCGCGTGTTGCTCAGCAGCACGTCGGCGAACGAGCGCTGCTCGGCGCGGTCGGCCTTGTAGCCAGGCGTCGACGCGTTGGCGAGGTCGTTGGCCAGGAGGTCCTGGCGGGCCATCTCGGAGAGCATCCCCGAGGCGGCGATGTAGAGGCCGCGGTCCATCTCGACTGCAGTGGTCGGCCGTTGCGGCCGATCTTTGAGGCGACATGGACGTCCAGCTTGTCTTGCTGAAGGCGCTTGCCGGCATGGGCGCGCGGCCGCAGGAGCAGCCGCTGCGCGAGGGCGCGGTGCTGCCCGGCCGCGTGCTCAAGGGCGGCGCGATCATGCTCGCCGGCGTCCGTCTGGCGGCGACGCTGCCGCCGGGGCTCGAGCCCGGCGCGCTCGTGCGGCTCAAGGTCCGCGAGGCGAGCGCCGAGCGGCTCGTGCTCCAGGTGGTCGACCAGGCGCCCGAGGCGCCGGCGGCTCAGGCGCCCGCCGCGCCGGCGGCGCCGGTGCCGACGGTCGCGGTCGCGCTGCCCGGCGGCGCAGCGGCCCGACTGCTCCTGGAGGCGCCTGACCCCGACGGCGGGACCGACCCGTCCCGGGCCGCGCGCGGGCGCTCGACCGTGACGCTGCGCTACGAGAGCGCCGGTCTCGGGCGCGTCGACCTCGCGCTCACGCTCGAGGGCGGCGCCGTCCGCGCCGTCGCCCATGTGCCCGCCGGCGAGGTCGCTCAGCGGCTGCGGGCGGCGAGCGGCGACCTGCGCGCCGCGCTCACCGGCGCGCTCGGCCGTCCCGCGACCGTCGACGTCGTCGCCCACGCGGAGGTGCTCGATGTCTCGGCCTGACGCCGAGCGGCGCGCGGCCGCCCTGCGCTACGACGGCACCGGCGCGCCCAAGGTCGTCGCCGCCGGCCGCGGCGAGATCGCGAAGCGCATCATCGAGGAGGCCAGGGCCGCCGGCGTGCCGATCCGCGACGACGCCGCGCTGGCCGACGCCCTCGCGCGCCTCGAGCTGCAGGCCGAGATCCCGGAGGAGCTCTGGCTCGCCGTCGCGGAGACGCTCATCTGGGCCCACCGCGTCGACCTGCGCGACCTCGGGCGCCGCGCGGCATAGCGGCGCCCCGCGCCCGGGTACACCGTCACCCATGGTGGCGGGCAACCCCGTGCTGCGCTATCTGGCGATCCTCAAGGCGGCCCGCGACTTCGGCCTGCCGCAGCGCGACATCGAGGCGGTCGCCGGGCCCTTCGACGCGCGCTTCGACCGCTGCGCGCAGCTCGCCGACGCGCTGGCGGACCTGATCCTGGCCCGCCAGCGACCGGCTTGAGCGCCCCCGGCAGAGGCGCCACGGTGGCCCACGCCGCTGGGTGCCGGGGACCCCCGCCCTCGCGCGGGCGACCTACGCGCGCGACGGCGCGATGTTCTGGTTCAGCCGGAACAGGTTGCCCCGGTCGTACTTGTCCTTGAGCGCGACCAGCCGCGCGTACTTGTCCGGCCCGTAGGACGAGCGCACGCGCTCGGCCCCGGCATCGGACGTGTAGTTGAGGTAGACGCCCGTCGTCGTGTGCGGCTCGAGGTCCGCGGCCAGGCCCCGCGCCCACGCCAGGTGCGTGTCGGCGGTCGCCTGGTCGGGCTCCATCCACAGCGCGAGCGCGTGGTAGCACCACGGCACGTCGCGGCGGCCCAGCGCAGTCTCGTCCTCGCCCGTCCGGGTGATCGCCCCGCCCAGCGGCTCGAGCAGCAGCTGGTCCATAGGTCCCGCCCGCCGCGCGCCGTGCTCGGCGAGCTTGACGACCGCGGCGTCGTCGAGCTCCTCGAGGAACTCCGCCTTCATGTAGCCGTTGACCCCCGTCGGTCCGCCGGCGTCGAGCATGCTCTGCAGCGCGGTGTACGGCATGGGCTGGACCATGTCCATCACCGGCTGGGCGACCTCGCGCAGCGGGGCGAGCAGTCTCCTTGGTCGGGGTCTGGGCGACCCTCTTGGAGCGGCGGAGGCACTGTCAAGGCGAGATCGCGCACACAGAGAGGCGCGAACGAAGTTCGCGCGACGGATCGACGAAGTCGATCCGCATCGACGCAGTCGATCCCCACGACGAGGGGCGCGGTCGCCCGCGCCCCTCGGTCCCGTCCCGTCCTGTCGGTACGTCTTGCGGCCGCTAGGCGACCAGCTGGAAAAGCGTCTCGTCGTCGGCCAGCGCGCGGCGCAGCGTCTTCTTCATCTGCCCGTGGATCTGGCAGACGCGGCTCTCCGACACGCCGAG
>VAWY01000065.1 GCA_005888335.1 Actinomycetota bacterium | reverse complement strand
CGCGCTCCGTGCCGGGCGCGGCGAAGGCGCGAACGCGGACGGTGCGGCGGCCGAGGTAGCTGCCGCGGCCGATGACGCTGAAGCCGACGTTCGCGTCGGGAAAGACGCCGAGGCCGGCGTGGCGCGTGTCCGCCGGGCAGCGCAGCGTGGCGGTGCGCGGGCGCGGCGCGCGGACGGCGACCACGCGGCGCAGCAGCAGCTGACCGTCGGAGAGCTGGTCGCCGCGCTGCAGTCCAGAGCCCGGGATGGTCACGGGCGCCCGCGCGGGCGGCTCGATGATCGTCGTGGTGTCAGCGCTCGCCGGGGCCGCGACCGCGAGAGCGGCCGCCGCGGCGAGCGCGCCGAGGCGCATGCGCATGGACGTGCAACGGAGCGAGCCTGCGGTTGGTTGCGCTCGGTGACGCGATCGGTCCTGGGCTCTCGCTACGATCCGCACGAATCCTGCGGGAGGGGGTTTTGATGCTCGAACGACTGTTGCGCGCCTTCGATCTTGGGCGCGACCTGTTCTGGATCGCCGCGCTCGGGGTGCTGCTCGTGTTCGGCTTCTTCCTCATGCTCGGCGCGCTGAAGCCGGGGGAGGTGGCCGGCCTGAGCATCGCGGTGCTCGCGCTCGCGGTGCTGTGGGTGGTCCATGCGTGGCTGCAGGGCCGCCACAACGAGGGACGCGACCCGCGCATCGTCCAGGCGCGGGAGCGGCGCGGCTTCTAGCACGCAAACGAGCGGGGACGCGCCTTGAGCGGGCGCGCCCCCGCTCGGTACGATCCGAACGAATCGTCCCTGACATCGGAGGAAAGAACGGATGCACCTCCATCTGCCGCATGCCGACCGCCTGAGCGACTCGACGCGCACGGTCCGTGAGGCGTTCTGGGTCGCCGTCCTCGGCATCGTCGCGGTCTTCGGCTTCTTCCTGATGCTGGGGGCCGTCAAGCCGTCGACGGCCGGGGTTGCGACCATGATCGTCGCCGCCCTCGGCGCCCTGTACGCGGCGCACGCGTGGTGGGTCGCCCGCCACACCGCCGGCCGCGACCCGCGCGAGGTCCGCGCGCGCGAGCGGCGCGGCTTCTAGGCCGCTTCACGCTGGGCGGGCGCCGTGACCCGGCGCCCGGCCGGCGCATTCT
Organism: Actinomycetota bacterium; assembly: GCA_005888335.1. The sequence goes on along the minus strand of VAWY01000065.1, from coordinate 44,055 downwards.
CGGGCGGCGCGATCGCCAGGTAGCGGCGGAACGCCCATGCGGTGACGGGGTCGGGCGAGAGCGCGCGCAGCCACGCGCGCATCGCGCGCGGGTGCGGGTTGACGCGCCCGACCAGCTGCTGGACGCGGAAGAGCGCCTCGTACTTCCAGCGGTGCGCCGCCGAGAAGGCGCCGTAGCGCGCCAGCGCGCGGTCGCGCGTCGAGCGGCCGCCTAGCACCGCGCGCAGCTCGCGTCCGCAGGCCAGACCGAAGTAGAGGGCGGGGCGGATGCCCTCAGCGGTCGTCGGCAGGCAGTGCCCGGCGCTGTCGCCGACGAAGAACGTCCGAGCGTCGACGGCGGGCCGCAGCCGGTGCGGGATCCAGTTGCCCTGGAAGCGCACGGCGGGCACGCCCTCGTCGGCGGCCAGCCGCAGCGTGGGCTCCTTGACCTTGTCGTGCGGGTCGAACGAGCCCACGCCGACGCGCAGCTCGCGGTCGGCGGGGAAGCTCCACGAGTACCCCGCGCGCACGTAGCTCGGATCGAGCCAGAGCTCGAGGTCCGCGCCGTTGCCGTCGGGGTGGACCTCGAGGCCGCGTGACAGGCGCGCCTCGGGCGGCTGCACGTTCGCCCCGGCGCCGAGCACGCGCCGCCAGCCCAGCGCGTCGACGACGAGTGGCGCGCGCAGCTCGCCGCGGTCGGTCGCGACGCCGCGCTCGGTGCGTCCCTCCACCTTGGCGATCTCGAAGCGCGCGTCGCCCTGCGCGAACAGCGCCGCGCACAGCGTGCGGTAGTCGAACGTCGAGAACGTCCACGGCAGCCGCCAGCGCACGTCGCCGCGCGGCGTGTGGATGAGCAGCGTCTCGAACGTCTGCTGCACGGAGTCGTGCAGATCGAGGTTGTGCAACCACGCTGTCGGCGCCGCGCACGCCGACGTCTGGCGCTCGCCGACCTCGTAGCGGTCGACGACGAGGACGCGCGCGCCGCTGCCGGCCAGCTCGCGAGCGACGGCGAGACCGGCGAAGCTCGCACCACAGACGAGAACGTCGGCGTCGGCGTCGAGCGGCGTGCGGTCGGTGCCCCGTTTCGTCGCGCGCTTGGGCATGACCGGCCGAGTCTACGGGGAGCGTGTCAGACGCTAGGCTGTTGCCCGCTCATGGCCACCACTACAACCGAGTCCACCCAGCCCGCGAACGCCAAGGTCGTCGAGGGCTCCGACGGCCTCCTGCTCGAGATCGACGGGCAGGTCGTTCCCAACTACGACGCCACGCTCAGCCACTTCGACGAAGGCGACGTCGTCACCGGCAAGGTCGTCCGCATCGACAACGACGAAGTCCTCGTCGACATCGGCTACAAGAGCGAGGGGGTCATCCCCTCCAACGAGCTTTCCATCCGCAAGTCGGTCGACCCGCACGACGAGGTCGAGCTCGGCGAGGAAGTCGACGCGCTGGTCCTCACCAAGGAGGATCAGGACGGCCGCCTGATCATGTCCAAGAAGCGCGCTCGCTTCGAGCGCGCATGGCGGCGCATCGAGGCCGCCCAGGAGTCCGGGGAGCCGATCCCGGGCACCGTCATCGAGGTCGTCAAGGGCGGCCTGATCATCGACCTCGGGGTGCGCGGCTTCCTGCCCGCCTCGCTGGTCGACATCCGCCGCGTCCCGAACCTCGACGAGTTCCTCGGCCAGACGCTCGAGTGCAAGGTCATCGAGCTCAACCGGTCGCGCAACAACGTCGTGCTCTCGCGCCGCGCCGTGCTCGAGGAGCAGCGCCGCGAGGACCGCGAGCGCATCCTCGACCGCCTGCAGCCCGGCCTCATCGTCGAGGGCCAGATCTCCAACATCGTCGACTTCGGCGCCTTCGTCGACCTCAACGGCATCGACGGCCTCATCCACATCTCCGAGCTGTCGTGGTCACACGTCAACCACCCGAGCGAGATCCTGGAGATCGGCCAGACCGTCCAGGTCAAGGTGCTCGACATCGACCGCGACCGCCAGCGGATCTCGCTGGGGCTCAAGCAGACCCAGGAGGACCCGTGGCAGCGGGTCGTCGACACCTACCACGTCGGCGACGAGCTCGAGGGCAAGGTCACCAAGGTCGTCACCTTCGGCGCGTTCGTGGAGATCCTCGACGGCGTCGAGGGCCTGGTGCACATCTCGGAGCTGGCCCCGCACCACGTCGAGAACCCGCGCGAGGTCGTGCTGCCCGGCGACGAGATCCGGGTGAAGATCCTCGAGATCGACTCCGAGCGCCGGCGGCTCTCGCTCTCGGTCAAGCGCGTGGAGGGCCAGGTGCTGCCCAGCGAGCGCCGCGGCGGCCCGCCGCCCGAGGGCTTCGAGGGCTTCGAGGGCGACGAGGGCGATGGCGCGCCCCCCGGCGGCCCCGAGGACGAGGGCGGCCCGCCGCCCGCCGGTGAGGCGGGCGACCTCGACGACGTGCCGTCGCTCGGGCTCTCCGAGGACGTCTTCGCGGACAACCCGCAGCAGCAGAACTAGCTGGAGCAGCGAGTCCCATTCGTCGGTCTGACGGGCGGCCTCGGGGCGGGCAAGTCGACCGCCCTGGCCGCCCTGGAGCGGCTGGGCGCGGCGACGCTCTCGACCGACGCGGTCGTCCACGACCTGTACGCCGGCGACGAGGTGCGCGACGCCGTCGTCGAGCGGTGGGGCCCGGAGATGGCGCCCGGCGGCGTGGTGGATCGGTCGGCGGTGGCGGCGAAGGCGTTCGCCTCGGAGGACGAGCGCCGGTGGCTGGAGGAGCTGCTCTGGCCGCGGGTCGGGCGGCGCGTCGCCGAGTGGCGCGAGGACGTCGCGAGCCGCGAGCCGCCGCCCGCGGCGGCAGTGGTCGAGACGCCGTTGCTGTTCGAAGCCGGGCTCGAAGGTCTCTACGATGCCACGGTGGCCGTGGTCGCTCCGGAGGGGATCCGCGCCGCCCGGGCCGCCGAGCGCGGGCACGCGGCGGTCGACGAGCGCGCGGCGCGCCAGCTTCCGCAGGAGGAGAAGGCGCGGCGAGCCACGTACACGGTCGAGAACTCCGGATCGGTCGCCGATCTGGAGGCCAAGCTGTCGCAGATCCTGTCCGCGCTGAACCGATGAGCACCCACGCCGCCAACGTCCGCCGCCGCCGGGCGCGCGCGCCGCGCTCGCGCGCCTCCGCGCGCAAGCGCCTGGCGGCGATCGCGCTCGCGGCGCTGGCCGGCGCGCTGCTCGTGACCTCCCTGCCGCAGCTGCGCCACGCGGCGCGCGAGATCACCCTGCCGCTGCGCCACGAGGACGTCATCCGCCAGCAGGCGGCCGAGAAGGGGCTCGATCCCTCGTTGATCGCGGCCGTGATCTACGCCGAGTCGCGCTTCGCCGACCGCACGTCGCGGGCGGGCGCGCGGGGCCTGATGCAGCTCACGCCGCAGACGGCGCGCGCGATCGCGCAGCGCACAGGCGGCGTGGCCTTCCGCGACGCGGACCTCGCGACGCCGCAGGTCAACATCTCGTACGGCGCCTGGTATCTGCGCCACCTGCTCGACCACTACGGCGGCAACGAGGTGCTCGCCCTGGCCGCGTACAACGCCGGCATGGGCAACGTCGATCGCTGGCTGATCCAGAGCGGCGGCGGCAGCATGAGCGTCGACGACCTCCCGTTCCCCGAGACGCGCGCCTACGTGGACAAGGTGCTCAAGGCCCGCGCCGAGTACCGGCGCACCTACCCGCGCGAGCTCGGGCTCTGATCGAGGATCGACTTCGTCGATCCACAGCGCGAACTTCGTTCGCGCGGGCCTAGACAGATACCCGGCCCCGGTAGGGCGAGAAGTCGGGCGGGCGCTTCTCGGCGAAGGCGCGCACGCCCTCCCGCGCCTCGTCGGACTCCAGGAACGCGCCCAGGCCGCTGAACGCGAGCTGGCCGACCCCGGCGAGGTGCTCGGTGTCGGCGTTGAACGACTGCTTGAGGAAGCGCAGGGCGGTGGGGGAGAGGGCGAGGATCTCGTCGGCCCAGCGGCGTACCTCGGCGCGCAGCTCGGCGGCCGGGACGACCCGGTTGACCAGGCCCCAGCGCTCGGCGGTCTGCGCGTCGTACTGCCGGCACAAGAACCAGATCTCGCGGGCGCGCTTCTCGCCGACCACGCGCGCCAGGTAGCTCGACCCGAACCCCGCGTCGAAGGACCCCACGCGCGGCCCGGTCTGGCCGAAGCGCGCCGTGTCCGCGGCGATGGTCAGGTCGCAGAGCACGTGCAGCACGTGGCCGCCGCCGATCGCGTAGCCGTTGACGGCGGCGATGACGGGCTTGGGGATCTCGCGGATGGCGCGATGGAGGTTCTCGACCTCGAAGAGCCCGCTCGCCGAGGGGCCGTAATCGCCGGTCTCGGCGCGCTGCTTCTGGTCGCCGCCGGTGCAGAACGCACGCTCGCCGGCGCCCGTGAGGCAGACGACGCCCACGTCGGCGCTCGCCCAGGCGCGTTTGAAGCAGGCGATCAGCTCGTCGACCGTGCGCGCGCGGAACGCGTTGAGCCGGTCGGAGCGGTCGATGGTGATCCAGGCGAGGCCGTCCTCGACCTCGTAGCGGACATCGGTGAGCTCGGTCATGGGCGTACGCTACGGCGCGCCTCGATGCAGGAGCGAGTCGCCCTGGTCACTGGAGGAGCGCGCGGCATCGGCCGCGCCATCGCGCTGGCCCTGGCCGCGGACGGCCGCCGCGTGGTGGTCGGCGACCTGCTGGAGGCCGACGCCGACGGGATGCTCGCCGTCCGCCTCGACGTGACCGATCCCGCCTCGGTGGCGAGGGCGGTCGGCGAGGTCGAGGAGGCGCTCGGGCCGGTCGACATCCTCGTCAACAACGCCGGCTGGGACGAGATGCGGCCGTTCCTCGAGACCGACGAGCCGTTCTGGGACCGCGTCCTCGACATCAACCTCAAGGGCGGCCTGCGGATGATCAAGGCGACTGCGCCAGGCATGGTCGAGCGCGGCTGGGGGCGCGTCGTCAACATCGGGTCGGACGCCGGGCGCGTCGGCTCGTCGCTCGAGTCCGTCTACTCCGCCGCCAAGGGCGGGGTGATCGCGTTCACCAAGACGCTGGCCCGCGAGCTCGCGCGCACGGGCGTGACGGCGAACACGGTGTGCCCGGGTCCCACGCGCACGCCGATGCTCGCCGAGATGGAGCCGCGGCTCGTCGAGGCGCTCGAGCGGGCCGTGCCCATGCGCCGGCTCGGCGAGCCCGACGACGTCGCGGCCGCGGTCGCCTTCTTCGCCTCCGAGCGCGCGGGCTACATCACCGGGCAGACGCTGTCGGTCAGCGGCGGCCTCACGATGGCGTGAGGCGCCGCGCGCCGACGTAGTGCGCCGCCCAGTAGCCCGACGAGAAGCTCGCTTCCATCACGCCGTGCGTCGTGGCCGAGATCATCGTCGCCGGGCCGGTGGCGATGCCGACGTGCGAGGCGCCGCCCCCGTTGGTGTTGAAGAAGACGAGGTCGCCGGCCTGGACCTGCGAGCGGTCGATCGCGGCGCCCTGGCCGTACTGGGCGAAGCTGCTCGCGCCGAGCGAGATGCCGGCGGCGCGGAAGGCGAACGCGGTCAGCCCCGAGCAGTCGAAGCCGCCGGGGCCCCTGCCGGCGGAGCGGTACGGCTTGCCGATCTGCGCGCGGGCGGCCGCGACCGCGGCGTCAACGCCCGAGGCGGCCGCCGGCGCCGGCGCGGGCGCGGCGTCCTGGCCGCCTCCGGCTGCAGTCGAGGGCTTCGGCGCCGCGGTCGCGTCGGACTGCAGGATCGCGGTGCGTGTGGCGTCGTCGAGGCGGCCGGTCGCGGGGAGGCCGTGGGCGCCCTGGAAGGACGTGATCGCCGCTCGGGTCTGGGGGCCGGCGATGCCGTCGGCGGCGACCCCGAGCCGTTGCTGCACGGCGGCGACGGAGGTGCCCGCCACGCCGGTGGCGGCGCGCGGCGTGGCGCCTTCCGAGCGGTCGCCGGAGGCGCGGTTGAGGTTGAGCGCGGCGAGCGTGCGCGGCCCTGCGACGCCGACGGCGGGCAGCCCGTGCTCGCGCTGGAAGCGGCGCAGCGCCGCACGCGTCTGCGGGCCCATCACGCCGTCCGCGGTGACCCCCAGCGCGCGCTGCACTGCCGCGAGGCCCGTGCTCGCCGAGGCGGGCGCGACCGCGCCGCCCAGCGCCGGCACGGCCACGGCGGTCGCCGTCACGGCGAGCGCGAACGAGGCCGTGGCCGCGCTCGGCGGGCCGGGGCGGCGCCGCGCCACGACGGCGTGCCGGCGCTCGAGCGAGCGGTGGCGCGAGGCGTGCCACAGGCGGGCGTCGGCGAGGTCGCGGGCAGTGGGGGTGGTGACCGGGTGGTCCATGCCGCGCCGGGCGTACGACCGCGCCAGTGAGCGCAGCCAGAGATCGTGGGACGCGAGATCGCGCTGGGTGCCTGCCATGCCTGCCTTTCGTGTTCACGCCTACGAGGTGAGCTGACGGGCTCGCGCGAACACGACGCGCTAGGTCGCTGACACGACCATTCGCCCCGCGGGCCGAGGTTCCTCGGCCCAGATGGGTCCCCCGCTCCCCGCCGGGCGGAGCGGCGGGGATTCGGCCTGGATCAGTTCTTGCGGCGAGTCATAACACGTCGCACGGCGGAGTGGTGCGGTGCCGGCCTGAGATTCAGGCTGTGCGCGCCGCGGCCAGCTCCGTGAGCCAGCCGGGCTCCGGGGAGGCGTCGCCCTCGAGATAGGCGACGATCTCGCCGGAGGCCTCGGCCGCGGCGACCTCGCGGGCGCGGCCGGGGGCGACGATCGGGCGCACGCCGTGCGCCCGGGCGACCGACACCGTCTCGTCGGTCGAGCCGTTGTCGACGACGAGGACCTCGTACTCGGGGTAGTCGAGCCGCCGGACGTGGTCGAGCGTCCGGCCGATCGTCGCCGCCGCGTTGTGCGAGCAGATGACGACCGAGATCCGCGGGCAGCGCTTCTGGCGGGCGAAGCGCCCGGTCGGCGTCGCGGCGATCTCGAAGAGCTGCTCTGGTTTCACGTCCTTCCAGACGCGCCGGCGAGCCCGTTGTCAGGCGCTATCAGCGGCGATACCGCGTTTGGCCTTCCCGGGCGGCGCCTTCGGGTCGGGCTTGGCCGCCTGGCCGGGCGGGACCTTGCCGTTCGGCCGGGCGTTCGTCGCGGCCGGCGCGGCCTCGCCGACCGGCGCGGGCGGCTGATCGGCCGGCGCAGGGGAGGGAGGCGCCGGCGCGTCGGCCGCGGGTGCGGCGTGCGGCGGCCGGGCGGCGGGCTTCGGCGACCGCGCGGGCGGCGTCGCCGGAGCCGGGGCGGGGGCCGTCGTCGGCGCGGTGGTCGTGGGCGATGCCGGGCCGGCGGTCTGCTCGCTTCCGGTGGGCGGCGCCGGTGCGGGGAGGTCCGCCGCCGCCGGCGCCGTGGCGTGCTCCGGTGCGCCGAGCGGCGGCGGTGCCGGCGCCGGCGCCGGGAAGGGCGCGAGTGCCTGGCTCGGCGCCGGCGAGGCGGGGACGCGCGGTGTCGCCGGCGCATGTCCGTGCCCGCGCATCGGCGGCGCGCCCGCGGGCGCGTGGCCGCGGGCGGCCGTGCGGCGCGTGGGCGGCGGAGCGTCGCCCGTGCGAACGGATGGCGTGGCGGGGCGCGGGGCGCCGGGCGCGGCGGACCTCGGCGCCACGGAGGGCGAGAAGGCCCGCGGGACGTCAGCGCCCGGGCGGGTGCTGTGCGCCGGGTGCGGCGTCGGTCCCGTGGCGGCCGGCTCCCCGAACGGGACGAGGCCGCGGTGCGCGACCCCGACGGTCAGCGTGGTGGCCAGCGCCGCGAGCAGCGCCTTGGCGGCCACCGAGCCGCCCGCGAGGGAGGTCGCGGTCTCGCCGGCGCCCGAGCCCCAGCCGGGCAGCCACCAGGACAGCGGCACCAGCGCGGCGAGGCGGCCGCGCACGCCGGTGCGCTGCTCGGCGCGGTACGACCGGCACGTCGCGCACGAGCGCAGGTGCGCGCGCAGCGGCCGCGCGCGCAGGCGCCGCGCGTCGCCGCCGGCGATCGTCTGTCGCACCGTGGAGCACGGAAGCTCGCGCCCGGCGGCGAAGTCCTGCAGCGACTCGCGCGCCTCGAAGACCGCCTGCCGGGCCGCCGCGGGCGAGAGCGACAGGGCGGCGCCGATCTCCGCGGGCGCCACCCCGCCGAGCGCGCGCATGACGAGCGCGTCGCGCTGGCGGCCGGGCAGCTCGCCGAGGTCTCGCAGCACCGCGCCGAGCCGCTCGCGATGCTCCGCGCGCGCGTGCGGCGAGGCGTCGCGCGCCGCGTGTGACTCCACCAGCGGCTCGAAGCTGCGCCGGCGGCGCAGCTGGTCGATCGACTCGTTGCGCGCGATGCGGAACAGCCAGGCGTTCCACGACGCGCCCGGGTCGCGTGCCCCCAGCCCGGTGAGGGCTCGCGTCATCGTCGCCTGCACGGCGTCCTGGGCGTCGTCGTGGTGGCGCAGGATGCCGTGGCAGTAGCGGTACAGGGCGCCGCGGTGGCGCTCGTAGAGGACCTCGAACGCCCCGCCGTCGCCGCGCGAGGCGAGTGCGGCGAGGCGCTCGTTGCTGAGCACCCGGAGAGCCAGGGCATGCTCCACGGCGCATTCTTTCCATGCCGGACCCCCGTTGTGGGGTTTTCTGGGGTCGTACTTCCGTCCAGCGGCCGGGATACGCTTGGCGGTCCGGTGCCTCCGTTCAAGCTCGACTCCGCCTTCACCCCGACCGCCGACCAGCCGGACGCCATCGTCGCGCTCGCCGAGGGCCTCGAGGCCGGCGAGCGCGCCCTGACGCTGCTCGGCGCCACGGGCACCGGCAAGACGATGACGATGGCCGGGACGATCGAGGCCGTCCAGAAGCCCGCGCTCGTCCTCGCGCACAACAAGACGCTGGCCGCCCAGTTGTGCAACGAGTTCCGCACGTTCTTCCCGGAGAACGCGGTCGAGTACTTCGTCTCCTACTACGACTACTACCAGCCCGAGGCCTACGTCCCGAGCCGCGATCTCTACATCGAGAAGGACTCGGCCATCAACCAGGAGATCGACCGCCTGCGCCACTCGGCGACGGCCGCGCTCTTCGCCCGGCGCGACGTCGTCATCGTCGCCAGCGTCAGCGCCATCTTCGGCCTCGGCTCGCCCGAGACCTACGAGATGAACATGCAGGTCCTGCGCAAGGGCGACGTGATCGACCGCGACGACCTCCTGCGCAAGCTCGTCTCGATCCAGTACAGCCGCAACGACACGGCGCTCGGCCGCGGGACGTTCCGCGTGCGCGGCGAGACGCTCGAGGTCTTCCCCGCCTACGAGGAGACCGCCTTCCGCGTGACGATGTTCGGCGACGAGGTCGAGCGCCTGCAGCACTTCGACCCGCTGACGGGAGAGCTCATCAAGGACGACCTCGAGCACGTCGCCGTCTGGCCGGCGACGCACTACAACGTCAAGGAGGGCACGATGGAGCGCGCGGTCGCCGAGATCGGCCGCGAGCTCAACGAGCGCTGTGCCGAGCTCGAGGCGCAGGGCAAGCTGCTCGAGGCGCATCGCCTGCGCCAGCGCACGCAGTACGACATGGAGATGCTGCGGGAGATGGGCTTCTGCAACGGCATCGAGAACTACTCGCGGATCCTCGACGGCCGCGCCCCCGGCTCGCGCCCGTACTGCCTGCTCGACTACTTCCCCAGCGACTTCGTCTGCTTCATCGACGAGTCCCACCAGACCGTGCCGCAGATCGGCGGCATGTACGAGGGCGACCGCTCGCGCAAGCAGACGCTGGTCGACTACGGCTTCCGGCTGCCCAGCGCGCTCGACAACCGCCCACAGACGTTCGACGAGTTCATGGCGATCACCAACCAGCTCGTCTACGTCTCGGCGACGCCCGGCGAGTACGAGCGCAGGCGCTCGGGGCGCGTCGTCGAGCAGATCGTGCGCCCGACCGGCATCGTCGATCCGCGTGTCGACGTGCGCGAGACGCGCAACCAGATCGACGACCTGATGAACGAGATCCGCGCGCGCGTCGAGCGCGAGGAGCGCGTGCTGGTCACCACGCTCACGAAGAAGATGAGCGAGGACCTCACGGACTACCTGCTCGAGATGGGCTTTCGCGTGCGCTACCTGCACTCGGAGATCGACACGCTGGAGCGGATCCAGATCATCCGCGACCTGCGCCTCGGCGAGTACGACGTGCTCGTCGGCGTGAACCTCCTGCGCGAGGGGCTCGACCTCCCGGAGGTCTCGCTCGTGGCGATCCTCGACGCCGACAAGGAGGGCTTCCTGCGCGGCGAGACGTCGCTGATCCAGACGATCGGGCGCGCGGCGCGCAACCAGGAGGGCACCGTGCTGATGTACGCCGACAAGGAGACCGAGGCGATGCGCGCGGCGATCCGCGAGACCGACCGCCGCCGGGCGATCCAGGTCGCCTACAACGAGGAGCACGGAATCACGCCGCAGACGATCGTCAAGGGCATCTCGGACATCGCCGAGTTCCTGCAGAGCGACTCGAAGGTCCCGTCGCAGAAGCGCCGGCGCAAGCGGCGCGACGAGGAGCTCGGCGAGGAGGAGCTCGGCAAGCTCATCGTCGAGCTCGAGGAGGAGATGCTCGCCGCCGCCGACGAGCTGCGCTTCGAGTACGCGGCGCGGCTGCGCGACGAGATCCGCGAGCTGCGGCGCGACCTCGAGAACCTGCGCACGGCCGCCGGGGCTTGAGCAGCGGCGCCGCGCTGGCCGGCTGGTACCGCGAGCACGGCCGCGACCTGCCGTGGCGGCGCACGCGCGACCCGTACGCGGTGCTCGTCAGCGAGGTCATGCTCCAGCAGACGCAGGTCGCGCGCGTCGTCCCGCGCTGGGAAGCGTGGATGGCCCGCTGGCCGTCGGCGGCCGCGGTCGCCGCCGAGCCGCTCGCGGAGGTCCTGCGGGCGTGGGTCGGCCTCGGCTACAACCGCCGCGCGGTGCGGCTGTGGGAGGCGTGCCGCCTGGTCGCCGAGCGCGGCTGGCCGGACGACCTGCGCGAGCTGCCGGGCGTCGGGCCGTACACCGCGGCGGCCGTGGGCGCGTTCGCCTTCGGCCGCGACGAGCTGCCGGTGGACACCAACGTGGCGCGGGTGCTCGAGCGGCTCGGCGGGCGGCCGCGCGGCGAGGCCGCCGTGGTCGGCCAGGCGCTCATGGACCTCGGGGCGACCGTGTGCACCGCGCGGTCGCCGCGGTGCGGTGAGTGCCCGCTCGAGAGCTGTCGCTCGCGCGGCGCCGTCGCGCCGCGTGCCCGCCCGGGCCGCCCGCGCGTGCGCTTCGAGGACACCGACCGCTGGGCCCGCGGGCGCGTCGTCGCCGCGCTCGCGGCGGGCGAGCGGCTGCCCGAAGGGCTGGAATCTTGGCGGCTGCAGCGGGTGCTCGACGGACTGGCGCGCGACGGCCTGGTGGTCCTGGATGCTTCCGGCCTCCGCCTCCCTTAGGCTTCCCGCCCATGCCGCTCGACCGTCAATCCATCGAGAAGCGAGACTTCCCCATCGGCCGCCGGGGCTACGAGCCCGAGGCGGTCGACGCGTTCCTGGCCCAGATCGCCGACGAGGTCGAGGGGCTCCAGCGCGCCCAGCGCCGGCGCACGACGGAGTCGCTGGCCCAGGCCGCGTCCGAGCAGGTCCGTGCGATCGTCGAGGCCGCCGAGACCAGCGCCGCCGACATCGAGCGCGCCGCCGAGGAGGAGGCCTCCCAGATCCGCTCCGACGCCGCGCGCGATGCCGAGCGCACGCGCACCGACGCCGTGGAGCGCGCGCGCGACCACGTCGGCCAGGTCTCCGAGGGCACCGCGACCATGCTCCAGCGCGTCAGCGCCATGCAGAGCGAGCTCGACACGCTCGTCGAGTCGATCCGCACCGGGGCGAACCGCGTCAGCGCCGATCTCGCGCTGCTCGAGGGCAACATGGCCGAGCTCTACAGCGCCGCGGGTGCCAGGACCGAGGCGCCCGCCGCGCCCGAGCCGGCGCCGCCCACGCCCGAGCCGTTCACCGCGCCCGAGCCGGCCGCGCCCGCGGCCGAGGATCTCGAGCCCGAGCCCGCGGTGAGGGGGGCCGAGGACCTCAGCGGCGGGGTCGAGGTCGAGCCCGAGGACGACGCCGACGTCGAGGGCGCGCGGCTCATCGCGCTCAACATGGCCCTCAACGGCCAGTCGCGCGAGGAGACCGACCGCTACCTGGCCGAGAACTTCGACCTGCCCGACCGCCAGCGTCTGCTCGACGAGGTCTACGCCTCGGTCGAGGGTTAGCCTCCGGCCCGAGCGCCCGCCAGAAACCGCTCGAGCAGGCGGTTGACCTCGCCGGCCGCCTCCATGTGGGGCGAGTGGCCGGCCCCGTCGAGCACGTGGACGTCGGCCGCCTCCGGCAGGTTCTCGGCGTGGGCGGCGGGGATGATCCGATCGCCGGCGCCCCAGACCGCGAGGATCGGGACGTCGAGCGCCGGCAGCCGGTCGGCGATCAGCACCCGCTGGCCCTCGGGCCCGAACACCTGCCCGGCGATCGCGCGCAGGGCCTCGTCGACGCCGTCGATCCGCTTGTACTTCAGGACGTCGTCGACGAGCCGGCGGGTCACCTGGCCCGGGTCGGCGAAGAGCAGCTCGAGGACGGGCTTGAGCTCGCGCCGGCTCTTGGCCGCGATGAAGCCCTCGATGTACTCGCGGTTGATCTCGGGCCCGAGCCCGGCGCTCGCCACCAGCGTGAGCGTCCGCACGCGCGCCGGGTCGCTCAGCGCGAGGGTCGCGGCCACGAGCCCGCCGAGCGAATGGCCGACGAGGTGCGCGCGCTCGATCTGCTGCGCCGCGAGGAACTGCCCGACCGCCGAGGCGAGCGCATCCGGGTCGCCCGCGCCGACCGCCTTCGTCGAGCGCCCATGGCCCGGCAGGTCGAGCGCGTAGACCGTGCGCTCGGCCGCGAGCGCCGGCGCGGCGAACATCCAGTTCTCGAGGTCGCCCCCGAAGCCGTGCAGGAGCACGACCGGCTCCTCGCCCTCGCCCTGGCGCAGGAAGTGCAGCGTGCCCGCGTCAACGGTCACCGTCTCCGACGCGGGACCCGCCTCCTCGTCGGCGCCGGGGACGAAGGCGGCCTGGAACTCCGCCACGAAGGCGTCGACGTCGGCGTCAGGCACGTCGGGGTCGGCGATCACCCCGAGCAGGCCGCCCACCGGCACGATGTCGCCGACGGCGGCGACGCGGCGGCGCAGGACGCCGCCGACCGCCACCTCGACGCCACCCGAGAGCTTGTCGGTCTCGACCTCGGCGACCTCGTCGCCCGGCGAGATCTCCGCGCCCTCGTCGACGAGCCACTCGACGAGCCGGCCCTCGGTCATGGACAGCCCCCACTTGGGCATGCCCAGCTTCTCGATGCGCCCGCTCATGCCGGGGCCGCCGCCTCCGTGCCGGCGGTCTCGCGGACGGCGGCCGCGATCGTCTCCGGCGTCGGGACGTAGACGTCCTCGAGCACGGGGGAGAACGGCACCGGGGTGTGCGGCGGCGTGACCATCCGCGGCGGCGCCTTGAGGTCGCCGAAGGCGTCCTGCGCCACCCGGGCGACGATGTCGGCCGCCATGCCGCAGCGCGGCCCCGCCTCGTCGACCACGACGAGCCGCCCCGTCGCCTCGACGCTCTCGAGGATCGTCTCGGTGTCCAGCGGCGAGGTCGTGCGCGGATCGATGACCTCGCACGAGATGCCCTCGCGCTCGAGCTCGGCCGCCGCCTGTTCGGCGAGCAGGACCATCCGCCCGAGCGCCACCACCGTCACGTCGGAGCCCTCGCGGACGACGCTCGCCTCGCCGAACGGGATCGTGTACGGCTCCTCGGGGACGTCGCCCTCGGTGCCGTAGAGCACCTTGTGCTCGAGGAAGATCACCGGGTCGTCGTCGCGGATCGACTCGATGAGCAGGCCCTTGGCGTCGTACGGGGTCGCCGGCATCACGACCTTGAGCCCCGGGATGTGGGTGAACAGGGGGTAGAGCGCCTGGGAGTGCTGCGACGCCGCGCGGATGCCCGCGCCGTACATCGTCCGGATGACGAGCGGCGTCACCGCTCGGCCGCCGAACATGTAGCGGAACTTCGCCGCCTGGTTGAAGATCTGGTCGAAGCAGACGCCCATGAAGTCGACGAACATCAGCTCGGCGACGGGGCGCAGCCCGGAGGCCGCCGCGCCCGCGGCGGCGCCGATGTACGCCGACTCGCTGATCGGCGTGTCGAGGACCCGGTCGGGGAAGCGCGGGTACAGGCCCTTGGTGACGCCGAGCACGCCGCCCCACGCGTCGTCCTCGCCGGGCGCCTCCATGCCGCCCGCGACGTCCTCGCCCATCACGACGACCGTGGGGTCGCGCTCCATCTCCTGGGCGAGCGCCTCGTTGATGGCCTGCTGGTACGTGATGTTTCGCGCCATCGTCGCCCCCTAGTAGGTCACGTAGACGTCGGTCTCGACCTCGGCGGGCGTCGGGTCGGGCCCGGCCTTGGCCTCCGTGACGGCCTCGTCGATGAGCCCGCGGACGTCCTGGTCGACGCGCTCGAGGTCCTCGGCGTCGAGGATCCCGGCGTTGGTGACGCGCTGCACGAACGTCGCGAGGCAGTCGCGGGTGCGCCGGACCTCCTCCACCTCGCCGGCGCCGCGGTAGGTCTGCTGGTCGCCCTCGAAGTGGCCGTAGTAGCGCAGCGTCTTGCACTCCAGCAGCGACGGGCCGCCGCCCGCGCGGGCGCGCGCGATCGCCTCGCCCGCCGCCTCGTGCACGGCGAAGAAGTCGAAGCCGTCGACGACGACGCCCGGGAAGCCGAAGCCGTCGGCGCGCTTGGCCACGTCGACGCCGCTCTGGTGATACGCCGGCGGGGTCGACTCCGCGTAGCCGTTGTTCTCGACGACGAACACGCACGGCAGGTGCCAGGCCGATGCGAGATTGAGGCTTTCGAGGAAGGTGCCCTGGTTGGACCCCCCGTCGCCCGTGAACGAGACCGCGACCTGGTCGGTGTTCTTGACGCGCGCGGTGAGCCCGACCCCGCAGGCGAGCGGCGGGCCGCCGCCCACGATGCCGTTCGCGCCGAGCATGCCCTTGTCGAGGTCGGCGATGTGCATCGAGCCGCCCTTGCCGTGGCACAGGCCGGTCTGCTTGCCGTAGATCTCGGCCATCATCGCCTTGACATCGCAGCCCTTGGCGATCGCGTGACCGTGGCCGCGGTGCGTGCTCGCCACGTAGTCGTCGGCGCCCAGGTGCGCGCACACGCCGGCGGCGATCGCCTCCTCGCCCGCGTACAGGTGCACGAAGCCGGGGATCTCCCCGGTGGCGAACTCGACGTGCAGCCGCTCCTCGAACTCGCGGATGGTGCGCATCACGCGGTACCCCTCGAGCAGCTGCTCGCGCGTCAGCTGCCCCGTCCCTGGTGGCGCGGTCGCCGGCATGGAATCCCTCCTCGCGTCTCGGCCCAGCGGTAGGGCCGACGCTACACCCGTGGTGGCAGCCGCGTGAGCCCTTTCGTCGCGGCGTGGCGCATGACCGCGTCGACGTCGATGGTGAGCGGCCCGGCGACAAGCCGGACGGTCGCACGGGCGCCCGGCCGGCGCTCGATCTCGCGCTCGCCGTCGAGCGCCAGCGAGCCGCCGGCGGCCGGCAGGTCGACCTGCTCGCCCGTGGCGAGCGCGCGCCAGGCGGCGACGCCGACCGGCACCACGAGGCCGGGCGCGAGCGGCACCTGGACGGTGATCGCGGCCGCCTCGGGCGCCTCGGCGAGACGCACGTGCAGTCCGCGGCCGCCGCCGCGCTCGAGCGGCGACACCATCCCGGCGACCGCGGAGAGCCCCACCGCCGCGGGGTTGGCGAACGTCACGAGCAGATCGCTGATGCCTCCCGGCCGCCACAGCGCGCGGGCGCCGACGAACGGCTCGCGGCTCGCGGCCACGTCGACGAGCGCGAGGTCGGGCTCGGCGCAGTCGACCTCGACGCGCAGGGCCGCGTCGCGCCGCAGCGCGCCCGGGCCGCCGCGGCCGGTGGCGACCAGACCCGTCGCCAGGCCCGCCACCGTCGCCTCACGCATCTCGGGGAACACGTTGTTGGTGCCGGTGGAGAGGGCGCAGACGGGGACGTCGGCGCACGCCTTCGCCACGACGCGATGCGTGCCGTCGCCGCCCAGGACGACGATCGCCGCCGCTCCGGCGCGGCGCATCGCCTCGACCGCCCGGATGCTGTCGGCCGCTGTGCCGTCGAGCCGCATCGGGAGCTCCTCGAGCGCGGCCGGGGCGGCCTCATGCCCCTGCCCGGCGGCGTGGGCGCGCAGCTGCCGGTGCAGCGTGGCCGACAGCCCGCCGGGCGCGGGCATCATGAGCGCGCGGGTGACGCCGGCGGCGCCGAGCCCGGCCAGCACGCGGAACACCATCCCCGCCTTCTCGGCGTGACCGGACACCGAGGCGCCGGCCACGAGGCGCCGGATGTCCCGGCCCGCGGCCGGATTGGCGACGATGCCGACGGTGGTCACGCCGGCGGACGCTACGGCTGTCTCAGGGAAGCCGCACGCGCAGCCGCACGCGGTCGCTCCCCAGCTCGCCGGTCAGCCGGTTGCCGCGGATCCTCAGGCGCGCCGGCGTCGCCGCGCGGCCGGCGACGGTGAGGCGGCCGGTGCCCGAGCGCGTCAGCGGGATCGTGCCGGTCAGTGCCACGCCGCGCACGACGGAGTAGCCGCGCAGCACGATCGTCCGGCCCGCGAGCCGCAGCGTGCCCGCCCGCAGGCCGCCGCTGCGCCGCCCGCCCGCCTCGGCCAGCGCCGCGGCGCGCCCGACGGCGTCGAGCAGCGTGGCGCCGATCGCGGTCGCCGTGCGCCCCTCGTCGCCGGGCAGGCCGGGGACGCGCCGGAGGTCCCGCGCGTCGGCGGGGACGTAGGGGAAGAGCTCGAGCGGCGGCTCGCCGCGCGCGCAGCGCGACGCCGGCTCGCCGGCGAAGAAGCCGGTGACCCCCGAGCTCGCGCAGCCGCTGTGATCGGAGCCCAGCGCGGAGTGGCCGACGTCGGGGATGGCGAGCACGGCGGCGTCCGGGTACTGGGCGGCCGTGCGCCGGGCGTCCTCCAGCGGCGTGCGCAGGTCCTCGCGGCCGGCGACGACCAGCACGGGGACGTCCGGGCCGGCCGAGGGGACGCGCTCGGCGGCCGGCGTCGGCGGCCAGGCGGTGCAGACCGCGGCGACGCTGAAAGCGACCACCGACGTCGCCGAGAACGGCGCCCACGCCGACGCGGGCCGACGGGCGACCTCGCGGCGCAATGCGGCGGGGCGCCCCGTCGTCGGCGAGGCCGGGTCCCACGGGAGCCGGTCGTCGACGCAGTTGGTGGCCAGCAGGCGCAGCGGGTTGACCTCGCTCTGCGCCACATCGGTGCTCGGCGTCCCGGCGGCGAGGCGCAGCAGCGGCGCGGCGTCGCCCCGCAGCCCCGACGCGACGGCGGACAGCAGGCGCGTGCGCAGGAAGGGGTCGAGATCGCTGGAGGCGGCCAGCGCGTAGAGCGTCGTCGCGGTCAGGCGGGCGGGCATCCGGCGGCCGGCCGGGGAGATGACCGCACCCGCCAGCGGGCGCCGGCGCAGCCGGGCGGTGAGCGTCGCGATCCCGGTCACCGGGTTGGCCGACAGGAAGCTGCGGCAGCCGGGAGGCCAGCAGACCTCGCGCAGGACGCGGGGCAGCGCGAGCTGGCGCAGGCTGTCGAGCGCGTCGGGGCCCTCGATCGGCTCAGGCGAGTCGAGGACCATCCGCTCGACGCGGTCGGGGAAGAGGCGCGCGTAGTACCCGGCGATCTCGGTGCCGTACGAGATGCCGAGCAGCGAGAGGCGGTCGAGGCCGAGCGCCGCGCGCACGGCCTCGAGGTCGAACGCGTCGGCGCGGGCGGTGAGGAACGCGCGCCGGACGCCGAGCTGCTCGCCGCAGCGCCGGATGGCCCGCAGGCTGAGCGACAGGCGCATCGCCGGGCAGGCCAGCGCGCCGGAGCGGCCGGTGCCGCGCTGGTCGACGATGAGCAGGTCGTGGTCGGCGCGGACGCCGGCGAGCAGCTTGTCGAGGCTGCGGGCGAGCGGCGTGCCGGCCTGGCCGGGGCCGCCCAGCAGGACGGCGACCGTCCCGGCGCGCGTCCCGGTCGCGGGCAGCAGCGCGAAGCCGAGCCGCTGGACCCCGGGCACCGCGCCCGAGGCGTCGAGCGGCGCGGCGAGCGTGCCGCAGCGGGCGCCCGCCGCGACCTTGCACGGGGTCAGCGCCACCTGCGCGGCGGCGGGCCGCGCCGCGGCGCCGAGCACCAGGACGGACACGGCGACTGCGAGGCGCGACGTGGTCATGCGGGGCCTTTCCGCTGCAGGGCTGCGCGGCGGTCGATACCCCGCCGGCTCACGGTCAAACTGTCTGAGCGCTGACGGGGGAACGTCCGTTCGCCTCCGTAGACTGGTTGTCATGGCCCGATCCGACGCGCTGGTGGTCTCCGGCGCCCGCGAGCACAACCTCAAGGACATCACCGTCGCCATCCCGCGCGACGCGCTCGTGGTCATCACCGGCCTGTCGGGGTCGGGCAAGTCCTCGCTGGCCTTCGACACGATCTACGCGGAGGGTCAGCGCCGCTACGTGGAGTCGCTGAGCGCCTACGCGCGCCAGTTCCTCGGCCAGATGGACAAGCCCGACGTCGACTCGATCGAGGGTCTCTCGCCGGCCATCTCGATCGACCAGAAGACGACGTCGCGCAACCCGCGGTCGACCGTCGGCACGGTCACCGAGATCTACGACTACCTGCGCCTGCTGTGGGCGCGCATCGGCCAGCCGCACTGCCACATCTGTGGCAAGCCGATCGCCGGCCAGAGCGCGGAGCAGATCATCGACCAGGTCATGGAGCTGCCCGAGGCCACGCGGTTCATGGTCCTCGCGCCGGTGGTGCGCGGGCGCAAGGGGGAGTACGGCAAGCTCTTCACCGACCTGCGGGCCGAGGGCTTCGCGCGCGTGGTCGTCGACGGCGAGCTGCGCACGCTCGACGAGGAGATCGTCCTCGACAAGAAGTTCAAGCACGACGTCTCGGTCGTCGTCGACCGCCTCGTCATGCGCGCCGAGGTGCGCAAGCGGCTCGCCGACTCGATCGAGACGGCGGTCGCGCTGGCCGACGGCATGGTGGAGGTGGAGACCGTGCCGCGCGAGGGGGAGGGCGCGGCGGAGCGCCTGCTGTACTCGGAGAAGTTCGCCTGCCCCGACCACGGGCCGTCGATCCCCGAGCTCGAGCCGCGGATCTTCTCGTTCAACTCGCCGCACGGCGCGTGCGAGCGGTGCACGGGCCTGGGATCGCAGATGGAGATCGACCCCGACCTCGTCGTGCCCGACCCGACGCTGACGATCGGCGAGGGCGCGCTGCTGCCGTGGGCCAACAGCGCGTCGGGCTACTACGAGCAGATCACGCAGGGGATCGCCGACACGTTCGGCGTCAACCTCGAGTGCCCGTGGGAGGAGCTGCCGGCCGAGCAGCAGGAGCTGTTCCTCTACGGGACGGGCGGCGAGCGCATCCACGTCTCGTACCGCAACCGGTACGGGCGCCGGCGCTCGTACGCGACGAACTTCGAGGGGATCATCCCCAACCTCGAGCGCCGCTACCGCGAGACGGACTCCGAGTGGACGCGCGAGAAGATCGAGGAGTTCATGACGCTGCGGCCGTGCCCGGCGTGCAAGGGCGCGCGGCTGCGGCCGGAGTCGCGTGCCGTGCTCATCGCGGGGACGGCGATCCACGAGTTCACGGCGCTGAGCGCGAAGCGCGCGCTGCAGTGGCTGCGCGAGCTGGAGCTCAGCGAGCACGACCGCGCGGTGGCGCGGCTGGTCCTGCGCGAGATCGACGAGCGGCTGCGCTTCCTCGACGACGTCGGCGTCGGCTACCTCTCGATGGCGCGCGCGGCGGCGACGCTGTCGGGCGGCGAGGCGCAGCGCATCCGGCTGGCCACGCAGATCGGCTCGTCGCTGGTCGGCGTCCTCTACATCCTCGACGAGCCGTCGATCGGCCTGCACCAGCGCGACAACTCCAAGCTGATCGCCAACCTCGAGCGGCTGCGCGACCTCGGCAACACGGTGATCGTCGTCGAGCACGACGAGCAGACGATGCGCGCGGCCGACCACCTGATCGACCTCGGGCCGGGCGCGGGCGAGCACGGCGGCTGGGTGGTCGCCGAGGGCACCGCGGACGAGGTCATGGCCGTGGACACGTCGCTGACCGGCCAGTTCCTGTCGGGGACGGCGACGATCCCGGTGTCGGACGGGCGGCGGACGCCGTCGGGCTACCTCGAGGTGCTGGGCGCGGCGGAGAACAACCTGCAGAGGATCGACGTCAAGGTGCCGCTCGGGGTGCTCACGTGCGTGACCGGCGTGTCGGGCTCGGGGAAGTCGACGCTGGTCAACGAGGTGCTCTACAAAGCGGTGGCCAACCGGCTGTCGCGGGCACGCCAGCGGGCGGGGGCGTCGCGCGGCGTGCGCGGCATCGACCAGCTCGACAAGGTCATCCAGATCGACCAGTCGCCGATCGGCCGGACGCCGCGGTCCAACCCGGCGACCTACACGGGGCTGTTCGACGTCATACGCGACCTGTTCTCCAAGACGCAGGAGGCGCGGGCGCGCGGCTACAAGCCGGGGCGGTTCTCGTTCAACGTCAAGGGCGGGCGCTGCGAGGTCTGCCGTGGCGACGGCCAGATCAAGATCGAGATGCATTTCCTGCCCGACGTCTACGTGCCGTGCGAGCAGTGCGGCGGCAAGCGCTACAACCGCGAGACGCTCGACATCCGCTTCAAGGGCAAGACGATCGCCGACGTGCTCGACATGCCGGTCGAGGAGGCGGTCGAGTTCTTCAAGCACATCCCGAAGATCCGGCGGCGGCTCGAGACGTTGAACGACGTGGGGCTGGGCTACATCCGGCTCGGGCAGCCGGCGACGACGTTGTCGGGTGGCGAGGCGCAGCGGGTCAAGCTCGCGACTGAGCTGTCGAAGGTGGCGACCGGGTCGACGCTGTACATCCTCGACGAGCCGACGACCGGGCTGCACTTCGCGGACGTGCAGCGGTTGCTCGACGTGCTGCATCGGCTCGTCGACCAGGGCAACTCTGTCGTTGTCATCGAGCACAACCTCGACGTGATCAAGACGGCGGATCGGATCATTGATTGTCGCTGGGCTGTCCGTGGGCGGCGTGGGGCGCTCAGGTGATCGCCCTCTGCTCGAGGTCCCCCGTCCCCGCGCCCGAGCGGCCGCGCGGTGCACGCCGCGCACTCTTTCCCGCGCCCCAGTGACCGCCCGGACTCCCCGCCTCGCCTCCTGAGCGCCCGCAGGGGTGCCGGCGCAGTTCCGCTCGCCGCCGGCCGCGTCTCACGCGTGCCCCGCGTTCGTGCCGGCGTTCGCTCCGGTTGGGCCCGCGCGTGTGTGGCGGGCGCGGCGCCGGGGGATCCTCTCGCGCGGGCCCGCGTTCGCGCCAGGGTTGTCGCTGGGCTGTCCGTGGGCGGCGTGGGGCGCTCAGGTGATCGCCCTCTGCTCGAGGTCCCCCGTCCCCGCGCCCGAGCGGCCGCGCGGTGCCCGCCGCGCACTCTTCCCGCGCCCGAGCGGCGGCGCGGTGGTCCGGCAGCGCTCTTCCCGCGCTCGAGTGGCCGCGCGGTGCTCCGGCCGCGCTCTTCCCGCGCCCCGAGTGGCCGCGCCCGGCCCGGGCGCACTCGCGGCCTCGCTCTTGAGCAGCCGCGCGCTGCCCGCCGCTCTCTCTCTCTCTCTCTCTCTCTCTGCGCCCTGAGCGGACGCGCAGTGTCTAGCGCGCACACCTTGCGCGCCGCAGCCCGCCCGCCGTTCGGGATTGGCGCTCCGCGCCCGGGGCCGCCCGCGTGCCTCGCTCGGCCGCGAGCTACTTGCCCTTCCCGCCGAACGAGCCGGGCGGGAGGGCTGTCGTCGCGCCGCCGGCGCCGCCACCACCGCCGTTGGTCGGCGCGGTCGGCACGGTGCTGCCGGTGGTCGTCGCGGGCGGTTGAGCGTCGGTCGTCGTCTGGGTGCCGCCGCCCCCGCCGCCGCCGCCGGGGCTGCCGCCGCCGCTGCTGGCGCCGCCGCCGCCACCGCCGCCGGTCTCGGTCGCGGCCTCGGGCGTCTCGGTCTCGACCTCGGTCGACTCTGGCTGGGTCGTCGCGCCGGCGACGGTGTCGCCGCCTCCGCCGCGGCCGCCGTGGTGTCCGTGATGACCGCTTCCGCTGTGCTCGGTGCCGGCGGCGTCGTTGGTCGAGCCGCCGTGGTGGACCTCCTGGACCGTGCTTCCCGTGCGGCTCGGGCCGCGGTGCTCGCTGACGGGGCGCGAGGCCGGCGCTGTGGTGCCCTGACCGCGGCGGTCGGTGCCGCTGCGATCGCCGGTGTGCTTGCGGTCGCTCGAGCGCTTGTGGTGCGAGGTCGAGCGGCGGTCGGCCTCCGTGGAGCGGTGCCCGGCGCCGGCCGGCGCCGCTGCGGCGCTTGCCGAGCCGTGCGACGAGGTCTGTGCCGAGCGCTTCGGGTGGGCCGCCGCCTCGCGGGCCGCGGGGGGTCGCTGCTCATGGAGTCGCGGCGTGTGGACGACGCCGGTGCCGACCGCGCCGCCGACGACGGCTCCGGTCACGAGCACGCCCGCGCCGGCCTTGGCCAGCACGGCCGTCAGGCTGGCCCCCGCGCCGGCGGCGACGTCGGCCGCGCCCGACCCGCCACCGCTCGCGGCGAGCTCGAGCGTGCGCACGAGCAGCGGCTGCGGAGTGATGGCGGTCGCCGCGGCGCGCAGGGCGGCCCGCGCGCGGAAGATCTGCTGGCGCGCCGCGCCCGGCGTGAGCCCGAGGGCGACGGCGATCTCGTCGTGGGAGCGGCCCTCGAGCTCGCGCAGCAGGATCGCGTCGCGCTGGTTGGCCGGCAGCGCCGCGAGGGCGTCCAGGGCCTCGCGCAGGCGCTCGCGGCGCTCGATCGCGTCGTCGTCGAACGAGAGCTGCTCGGCCGCGTCGCCGAGCGGCTGCTCGTCGCGCGACGAGCGCAGCGTGTTCAGCGCGGCGTTGTGCACGATGCGATAGAGCCAGGGACGCAATTCGATGGTCTTGTCGGGGGAGTTGGAAATCAGCGCGGCGTGGGCGTTGACGAAGGCCTGCTGGACGGCGTCCTCGCCGCGGCTCGGGCCGACCAGGCGGGTGGCGTAGCGCTCGAGCGCGGGGCGGTAGCGCTCGACGATCGCCGCGAACGCCCGCTCGTGGCCGTCGCGGGCGAGCGCGACGAGTCGGTCGTCGGTCTGCACCCGCAGGAGCGACGCGCCGGCGAGGCGAGCGGGTGAGCGCAGGAGACGGGGCTGCATCGGATCACGTCTACCGGACCCCGGGCGGGCCGACCAGTGCTAGTTCTGGCAGACCCGCCCGCGATCTCTTTCACTTGAGGACCTCGACCTCCTGGAAGACGGCGCCGTCCGCCGTGACCGTCAGCGTGGCCTCGTGGACGGGAGTGCCGGAGGTCAGCTCGGTCGCGGCGCAGTTGCCCGACCGGCCGGAGCCGTTGTGCTCGCCGTCGCCGGCGGAGTGCTCGTTCTCGTTGCTGTCGGCGCTCTCGTTCTCGTTCTCGTTCTCGGACTCGTTGCCGTGCTGCGCCTGGTCGTCGGCGGGTGCGGCGGCGGTCGACGAGCCCGAGCCCGAGCCGGAGCCACCGCCTGACGGCTGCTGCGGGTCGTTGCGCGCGGCCTTCGCGTCGCGCGATCCGCGGCGGTGATGGGCGGTCGTGGTCTCGTTCTCGACCTCCTGCTCGTTGTGGCCGGAGCAGGAGACGCGCGTGGAGCCGTCGACCTTGCCGGAGACCTCCGAGCCGTCGGCGAGCGTGATGGTCAGCACACCGTCGGTCAGCGAGGTGATCTTGCCCGCGTTCTCCTTGCCGTCCGGAGTCCCGTCGCCGTCGCTGTCGCGCCGGCGGGGGTTGTTGCCGGTGCGCACCTCGGCGCCGTCCTTCAGGCCGTCGCGGTCGGTGTCGGCGCGCTGCGGGTCGGTCTTCTGGCGGTACTCGCCGCGGTTGTTGAGCCCGTCGTGGTCGGGATCCTGGGTCGCCTGGTTGATCTTGAGCGACAGGTGATGTCGCTGCTCCCACGAATCGGGGAGGCCGTCATGATTGCGGTCGGCGCTCTTGGCGAAGCCGCTCGCGGGGAGCGCGAGCAGCGCGGTCGTCGCTACCGCCGCGGCAAGGATGCGGTTCGGCATGGTGGGGCGTTTCTCCTGGGGGTCTGCGTTTGGGGTCGCGCCTGGAACACGCCGCCGCGGCAAAGATCACGCGGGGCCGGATCTGGCACGCTCCCGCGCCATGGACACGCTGGCCGAGGTCCGCCTGTGGACGCAGAAATGGCGCTGGTACGAGCGCAACGCCCTGCCGTGGAACCGCGCGCGCATCCATTGGGAGTTCGCCCGCCGCCAGGCGTTCTGCCGCTGGCCGGTGCACGGCAACGTGCTGGAGGCCTTCCGCGAGGGGCGCCTGGAGGTGGGTCAGCACACGCTCTTGGAGCCCTGCGTCTGGCTGACGCTCCCCGGCGAGGCGCGCGTGCGCATCGGGGGCGGGACGTTCCTCAACATCGGCGTGATGGTCGCCGCGCAGCACCTGGTGGAGATCGGCGACCACTGCATGTTTGCCAACGGCTGCTTCGTCACCGACGCCAACCACCGCTTCGACCAGCTCGACAAGCCGGTCACCTGGCAGGGCTTCACGTCGAAGGGACCGACTCGCGTCGGCGACAACGTGTGGTGCGGCGCCAACGTGGTGATCACGAGCGGAGTGACCGTCGGCGAGCGCTGCGTGATCGGCGCCAACAGCGTCGTGACCGGCGACCTGCCGCCGTTCTCGATCGCCGCCGGCGTGCCCGCGCGCGTCCTGCGGCGCTTCGGGCCGGAGGCCTGATGGCCACCGAGGCGCGCCTGCTCGTCTCGTGCCCGGACCGGCCGGGGATCATCGCGGCGATCTCGCGCTTCCTCTACGAGCGCGAGGCCAACATCGTCTCGTCCGACCAGCACTCCACCGACCCCGAGGGCGGCCTGTTCTTCCTGCGCATGGAGTTCATCGTCGACCGCCTGACGGTCTCGCGCGAGGCGCTGGAGCGCGAGTTCGCCGCCGAGGTCGCCGAGCCGCTGGGCATGTCGTGGCGCCTGCGCTTCCTCGACCAGGTCCCGCGCGTGGCGATCATGGTCTCGCGCGAGGACCACTGCCTGCTCGACCTGCTCTGGCGCTGGCGCCGCGCCGAGCTGGACTGCCAGATCGGCCTGGTCGTCTCCAACCATCCCGACCTGCGCGCCGACGTCGAGGGCTTCGGGCTGCCCTACGAGCACGTGCCGGTCGAGCGCGGCCGCAAGCCGGAGGCCGAGGCCCGCCAGCTCGAGCTGCTCGCCGGGCGCTTCGACCTCGTCGTGCTCGCGCGCTACATGCAGATCCTCTCGGGCGACTTCCTCGAGCGCGTCGGCGCGCCGGTCATCAACATCCACCACTCGTTCCTACCGGCCTTCGCCGGCGCGGACCCGTATCGCCGCGCCGCCGAGCGCGGCGTGAAGATCATCGGCGCGACCGCGCACTACGTCACCGAGGAGCTCGACGCCGGGCCGATCATCGAGCAGGACATCGAGCGCGTCTCGCACCGCGACAACCCGAAGGCGCTCGCCCACATCGGCCGCGACGTCGAGCGCGTCGTGCTCGCCCGCGCGGTGCGCTGGCACCTCGAGGACCGGGTGCTGGTCCACGAGAACCGGACGGTGGTGTTCTAGTGCTGCGTCAGGTGACGTTGCACTAGGTCTTCAGGCGCTGGCGGAAGTCGGCGAGCTCCCCGGGGTCGATCGAGTACGTGTGCTCCTGCGCGGGGTAGCGCTTGGCGCGCACGTCGTCGGCGAAGGCGCCCACGCCGCGGACCATCTCGTCCATGACGTCGCCGTAGCGCTTGACGAACCGGGCTCCCGCGCCCTCGCGGATGCCCAGCAGGTCGTGGAAGACGAGCACCTGGCCGTCGGTCGACGCGCCCGCGCCGATGCCGATCACCGGGATCTCCATGCTGAACATGAGCTCCTCGGAGACCGCGGCCGGGATGGCCTCGAAGACGATCGAGAAACAGCCGGCGGCCTGGAGCGCGAGGGCATCTTCAGCGACGCGCAGGGCCGCCTCGGCCGTGCGGCCCTGGGCCTTGTAGCCGCCCAGCGCCGTGGCGGTCTGCGGGGTCAGGCCGACATGGCCCATCACGGGGATGCCGGACTCGACGATGGCGCGCGCGCGATCGACCATCCGGCCGCCGCCCTCGAGCTTGACGGCGTCGGCGCCGGCTTCCTTGACGAAGCGCTGCGCGGTGGCGATCGCCTGCTCGTCGCTGGCCTCGTACGAGCCGAACGGCAGGTCGCTGATCATCAGCGGCGTGCGCAGGCCGCGGCGGACGGCGGCGCCGAGCATGATGAGCTCGTCGACGCTGACCGGCACGGTCGAGCTGTAGCCGAGTACGACGTTGGCGGCGCTGTCGCCGACCAGGACGAGGTCGACGCCCGTGGCGTCAGCGACGCGCGCCGACGGGTGGTCATAGGCGGTGACCATGACGATCGGCTCGCCCAGCCGCTTCTTCTCGGCCAGGCGCGGCAGCGTCATGGGCAGGGCGTCGAGCGCGCCGGGCACCCGCGGGGTGGTGGTGGACAACGTGGGTCTCCTTATGGTGGTTGGCGCCCTCAGGTGAGGAGGGTCGCCACCTTGGCGTCGACTTCAATGATCCGGTTGGTGTCCTTCTCAACGTGCACGACGCGCGGCGCGTAGGTCTCCATCTCGGCCGTGTCGTACTGGCCGTAGGAGATGACGATGATCGTGTCGCCGCGGTGCACGAGACGCGCGGCCGCGCCGTTGATCTTCATCTCGCCCGAGCCGCGCTCGCCGGGGATCGTGTAGGTCTCGAAGCGGGCGCCGTTGTCGACGTCGACGACCGCGACCTGCTCGTGCTCGAGGATGTCCGCCGCCTCGAGCAGGTCAGGGTCGATGGTGATCGAGCCGACGTAGTGCAGGTCGCAGTCGGTCACCGTCGCGCGGTGGATCTTGGACTTGAGCATCAGTCGCTGCATGGCGTTCAGGGCCTCCCGATGATCGTGTTGTCGATGAGCCGGGTCTCGCCGACGCGGGCGGCGACGGCGACGAGGACCTCGCCGTCGAGCGCCTCCGCCGGCGCAAAGGTCTGGGGGTCGACGAGCGCGAGGTACTCGGGCTCGACGCCGAGCTCACGCATGGCCGCGATGCCGGCCGTCCGCGCGGCGGCGAGGTCGCCGCCGTTGCGGGCGGCGTGCGAGGCGGCGTCGAGGCCGCGCTTGAGGGCGAGCGCGCGGCGGCGCTCGTCGCCTCCCAGGCGGACGTTGCGGCTCGACAGCGCGAGGCCGTCGGGCTCGCGCACCGTTGGCACCGCCTCGATGCGGGCCGGCAGGTCGAGGTCGCGCACGAGCCGGCGCACGACGGCGAGCTGCTGGGCGTCCTTCTGCCCGAAGTACGCGACGTCGGGCGCGACGATGGTCAGCAGCTTCGTCACGACGGTGGCCACGCCGTCGAAGTGGCCGGGCCGGTGCGCGCCCTCGAGCGGCTCGCTCACACCGCCGACGTGGAGCGTCGTGGCGAAGCCCGGCGGGTAGATCTCGTCGACCGGCGGGGCGAAGAGGAGGTCGGCGCCCGCCTCGGCGGCCAGCGCCGCGTCGCGCGCCTCGTCGCGCGGGTAGGCGGCCAGGTCGGCGGCCTCGTTGAACTGCGCGGGGTTGACGAACAGCGAGACGACGACCTCGTCGCACCCGGCGCGGGCGGCGCGGATCAGCGCGAGGTGGCCCTCGTGCAGCGCGCCCATCGTCGGCACCAGGCCGATGGCGCGGCCCTCGCGGCGCGGGCCGGCCAGCGCGGCGCGGACCTCGGAGGCGGTGCGCAGGGTCCTCACGCGCGCACGCTCGCGAGGTTGTGGGTCGCCTGCGCCAGCGCGTCGAACAGCTCGAGCGCCTCCGGACATCGCTCGGCGACGGCCTCGCGCTGGCGCTCCACGGTCGCCGCGTCCCCGCGCGCGATGGGGCCGGTGAGCGCGCGCTCGGCGCCAAGCGCCGCCCAGTTCTCGACCGCCGCGCGGACGAGCGGGACGAGCGCTGCGCGGTCGACGCCGGCGGTCGCGGCGAGGCGCTCGGCCGCGCCCTCGAGCGTCACGACGAAGTTCGCGGCGATCGACGCGGCGGCGTGGTAGGCGGCGCGGTCGCCGTCGGCGACCTCGACCGGGCGCATCCCGAGCCGCTCGGCCAGCGAGCGGGCGAGGCCGAGCGCGCGGTCGCTGCTGCCGGCGATCGCCGCGGTCGCGCCGGCGAACGAGGCGCCCGCCGCGCCAGCAGCGCGTCCGCGAAGGAGCTGCTGATCGCCCGCACCGCTCACCGTCATCAGAGGGTGCAGGCTGAAGGCCTCGTGCGGGGCGAGCGGGGCGAGCGTGGTCGCGCCGCTGAGGTGGCCGACGAGACGGCCGGGGGCGACGGCAGCGGCGGCGGCGGCGATCTCGCCGTCGGGCACGGCGAGCAGGACGACGTCTGCATCGGAGGTGTCGGCGCCGCGGCCCAGCGGGGCGTCGAGGCCGAGCGCGGCACTGAGCGCGCGGCCCATTCTTCCGCGGCCCACGACCGCGCAGCGCAGGGGAGGGGGTTGGGTGTCCATCTCTCGGTCCAGCTCCCGAAAGGGGATGCCGGTCGCGATCTGCTGGTGTCGGTCTTTCTCCCGGCGAAGAACGTCGGAAACGGTCCGGCCCCGAAGGTGACGGCCGCGTCAGAAAAAGGTACCACGCGGCGGCGTGCGGGTTACCCCATCCGCCCGCCGGTCTACCCTCCGGGCATGCCGTCGAAGGAGGAGCGCCGCGAGGCGCTCAAGCTGGTCTACGAGCAGGCGCGCGGCTGCGCGAAGTGCCCGGAGCTGGCGGCGACGCGCACGCAGGTCGTGTTCGGGGCGGGCAACGCGGACGCCGACCTGATGTTCGTCGGCGAGGCGCCCGGCGCCAACGAGGACCGGATGGGCCGCCCATTCGTCGGCCAGGCCGGCAAGCTGCTCGACCAGCTGCTGCTCGAAGTGGGGCTCGAGCGCGCGGACGTCTTCATCTCGAACGTCCTGCTGTGCCGCCCTCCCGGCAACCGCGATCCGCACCCGGTCGAGATCGAGAACTGCCAGGACTACCTGATGCGCGAGCTCGAGCTCCTCGAGCCGCGCGTGGTGTGCACGCTCGGCAACTTCGCGACGAAGCTGCTGCGCGGCGACAACGCGGGCATCACACGCGTGCACGGGCGCGAGGAGGTCCGCGTGATCGGCCGCCGGACGGTGCGCCTGTACCCGCTCTATCACCCCGCCGCGGCGCTCTACACGCCGCGCATGCTCGAGGTGCTGCGCGAGGACTTTGCGCGCATCCCCGAGCTGCTCGCCCTGCCGGTTCCCGAGCAGCCGGCGCCGCCCGAGCCGGTCCTCGTGCCCGTCGAGCCCGAGGTGCGCGCGGTGCCGGAGGTCGAGGCGCCGCTGGCGCACCAGCTCGGGCTGTTCTGAGGGCGCCGCGACCCTCGCCGCCGCGGGGCGTTTCAGCGGCACATGCTCCGCGCCGCCCTCGTCCTCGCCGTCGCCGCGGCGTTCGCCTCCCCGGCCGGCGCTGCCGCGCAGTGGAGCGCGCCCGTGTCGCTGACCGGCGACGCCCGCTTCGTCTTCCGGCCGCAGGTCGCCTTCGCGGGCGCCGGCGACGCGGTCGTCGCCTACGGCGTCGGCATCGAGCGCGGCTCGGTCCTCGGCCTCGCGCGTGCCCGGCCGGGCCAGGACGCGGCGTTCGCGGCGACGCAGACCACGACCACCGACCCCGCCACGCGGGTGCTCACGTACGCCGGCTCTCGCCTGCTCGTCGTCAGCCAGACGCAGCGCGGCCTGCCGTTCGAGCTGCGGGCCCGCTTCGGCAGCCTCGACGCCGGCCTCGGGGCGGTGCGGCGCCTCGCCCCGGGCGAGGACGTCCTTCGCTACTCGCCGGCGGTCGACGCCCGCGGCGACGCTGCCGTCGCCTACGTGCAGAACGTCCGGCGGGGCCCGGTCGTGCGCAAGCGCGTGGTCCGCGTGGTGCGCCGCCCCGCGGGCGGCTCGTTCGCCCGCCCGGTGACGATCGCCGGGCGGGCGAGCCCCACGGCGGTCGGCGCCGCGGTCGGGCCGCGCGGGGAGATCGTCGTCGCCTACGAGCGCGGCGGGCGCCTCGAGGTCCGCCGGCGCGTGCCCGGGCACGTGTGGACGCCGCCGCAGATCCTCGGCGCGGCGGCCGAGGGCCATACCCAGATCGACGTCGCCGCCGGCGGCGACGGCAGCTTCGCGGTCGGCTGGTTCGCGCAGGAGCTGACCGAGGGTGGGAGCAACGGCCCGGCGGTCGTCCGCCTCGCGGTGCGCAGCGCCGGCGGGCGGTCGTTCCACACGGCTCGCGCGCTCGAGACGTTCGCCGAGCGGGCGCCCCAGGGCGCCGCCGTCCACGTGGCGCTGGCCCCCGACGGCACCGGCGTCGCCGGCTGGACCGGGCGCCAGGACGGGCGCTTCGTCGCCCGCGCCGCCGACCTGGGCGCACGCGTTGGCCGAGCGCATGTCGGCGGCGCGCGCGCGCACGCCGACCTGGGCGCGCGCGTTGGCCGAGCGCATGTCGGCGGCGCGCGCGCGCACGCCGACCTGGGCGCACGCGTTGGCCGAGCGCATGTCGGCGGCGCGCGCGCACGCCGACCTGGGCGCACGCGTCGGCCGAGCGCATGTCGGCGGCGCGCGCGCGCACGCCGACCTGGGCGCGCGCGTCGGCCGAGCGCATGTCGGCGGCGCGCGCGCGCAGGTCGACGTCGCTTCGCGCGTCGGCCAGACGGTCTCCGACCCCGCCGCCGACGCGGTCCTCGGCGGCGCTGCCGCCGGCGCGGGTGGCGCGGCGGTGGCGGTCTGGTCACCGCCGCTCGACACGCCCTCGCCGCAGGTCTTCGCCGCGGTCCGGGCAGCCGCCGGGAGCGACTTCGGGCCGCCCGAGACGGTCAGCCCGCCGTACCGCGAGGTCGCGACGCCGACGGTCGGCCTCGACCCGCGGACCGGCGAGGCGCTGGCCGCCTGGGTGGCGCGCACCGGCGAGCGCACGCAGGCGGTCCTCGCCGCGCTGCGCGCGCCGCCGTGACGTCGGCCGCCGCGCGCCGCGGACCGCTACCCGCGCCGGGCGTTGCGCAGCGCGGCGAGCTGGCCGCGCTCGCGCGTGGCGTCGCGGCGCAGGGCGGCGCGCGCGCCGATACGCGTCGCGAAGGTGAGCGCCTGGGCGGCGTCGTCGAGGGCGAGCGCGCGGCGGCCGAGCCGGGCGAGCACGACCTCCCGGCGGCGTTGCGCGTGCGCGCCGAGCGGCTCGCCCGCGCGGTTGACCGCGTGGCCGCCGCGGTGGCGCAGCACGAGCTCGGGGCGCAGCTCGGTCGGCACGCCCGCGGCGCGGGCGCGCAGGCAGAGGTCGAGGTCCTCGTAGAGCAGGAACGCGCTCGGGTCGAACGGCCCGAGGCGGCGCAGCGTGGCCGTCCGCCCGGCGAGCGCGGCGGCCACGGCCCAGCCGACGTCGCGCGGGCGCTGCGCGCGCCACGGCTCGGCGCGGAGCCGCGCCGGCCGCGGGAGGAGCGGAGCGCCGACGAGCAGCAGCGCGCCGGCGGTCCCGGGCACGCGATGCGCGGTCTTCTGGACGCTGCCGTCGGGGTTGAGCAGGCGCGGCGCGACCAGCGCGTCGCGCTCGGCGGCGCGCGACGCCAGGCGCTCGAGGGAGCCGCCGTCGAGCAGCTCGACGTCGGGGTTGAGCAGCACGGTCACGCCGGTCTGCACGCGCGCCAGCCCGGCGTTGTTGGCCGCGCCGAAGCCCGGGTTGCCATCGAGGACGACCACCTCGGCGCCGCGCTCGCGCGCGAGGTCGGGGCCGCCGTCGCGCGACCCCGAGTCGACGACCACGAGCGGCGGCCGCTGCGCGAGGTGGCGGTCGAGCGAGTCCAGCAGCCGCGCGAGGTCGTCGCGCGAGTCGTGCAGGACGCAGACGATCGTGAAGTCGCTCATCCGGCCGCGTCGGCGAGGATCGCGTGCAGCGCCCGGGCGGCGTCGACCCACGCCGGCAGCGGCGGCGCCGCGGCGAGCAGCCGGTCGCGCTCGCCCTCCACCCGGACGAGCGCGTCGGCCAGCGCGGCCGCGTCGCCGGGCGCGAAGCGCAGCGCAGCGCCGCCCAGCGTCCCGTCGTAGACCCGCAGGTCGGCGACGATCGCCGGGGTCCCGCGAGCGAGCGCCTCGAGCGGCGGCAGCCCGTAGCCCTCCAGCCACGACGGCAGCACGACCGCGAGGGCATGGGTGTAGAGCCCCTCGAGCTCGGCGTCCGAGACGGCTCCGAGCAGGTGCACGCCGGGCCGGCCGGCGAGGGCTCGCGCGCGGCGCCCGGTGCCCGCGACGACGAGGTCGGCGTCCAGTCCCCGGGCGCGGGCGCGGGCGAACGCGCCGAGCAAGAGCTCGGGCGCCTTGCGCGGCTCGAGGGCCCCGACGTAGAGGACGTAGCGGCCGAAGCGGTTCGCGCCGCGCGGCGCCGCGGGCGCCGGCACGCCTGGGCTGACGACGCGGACGCGCGCGGGGTCGAGGCGCCAGCGCTCCAGCAGCGCCGCCCGCGTGGGCTCGGCGTCGGCGACCACGGCGGCGGCGCCTCGCGCCAGGGCGCGCGGGCGGGCGAGCGCGTGCCAGGCGCGCTCGTAAGCCGTGAAGTCGGCCGGGCGCTCCTCCCACGAGAGGTCGTGGACGGTGACGACGTACGGGATGTCACCGACGGCGACCGGCGCGGGCGCCGGCAGCCAGGCGACCCGGGCGTCGCGCCCGGCGAGCCGCGCCAGCCGCGGCCGGCGCGCGACGGCGGCCACGCCGTGCACCACGCGGCCGGGCGGGCGCGGGCGCACGGTCGCGACGTTGGCCGCGGCGAGGGCGTCCACGGCCCGGCGGCCGGGGACGACGAGGCGGTACTCGTCGTCGGGGAAAGCCGCCGCGAGCGCCCCGACCAGCTCGCGCGTGTAGCGGGCGACCCCGCGCGGCGCGCCCGCCAGCGCTCGCGCGTCGACGGCGACGATCATCCGCGGGCGCGGCCCTCCATGCGCAGCGCGATCGCGCGGTAGGCCGCCAGCGCGGGCTTGTCGATCGGCTCGCCGGACGGGTCCGCGGGATCGAGCTTGCGCAGGCCCGACCAGTCGAACGAGTTCGGCGAGTTGGCGTCGGGCGTCAGCCACGTCGACCAGGTCATGCGCTCGATGCGCCAGCGCACGCGCTCCCGCAGCAGCGCGTCGAACGCGGCGCGCAGGCGCACGGCCTGGCCGCCCTCGGTCGTCTCCCAGATGCCGTGGTTGACCGTCTTGCCCTTGGCCGAGGGCCAGGTCAGCTCGGAGATCGCGATGTCCTTGCGCGCATCGCCGTAGCGCGCCATGACCTCGCGGTTCAGGCGCACGATCTCGAGCACGTTCTTGAGGTGGGCGGAGAACGGGTGCACCGCGGCGAGGTCGAAGTAGCCCTTGATGCCGGCGCGATAGGCCTGGGCGAGCGCGCGCCACGAGAAGTTCGCGAAGCCGGTGAGCACGACGCGGGCGCCGGGGTCGGCCTTCTTGATCGCCCGGTAGGACGCGCGCAGCAGCTGCGCGTAGCGGTGGGGGAACGGGACCGGCGAGCCCCAGTACCGGTCGATGTTGGGCTCGTTCCAGATCTGCCAGTCGCGCTGGGGGCGGCGCGGGACGTCGCGGTGCTCGCGCCAGAACGACCCGTGCGGCCCGTAGCGGTCGATCAGCGTGCCGAGGAAGTTCGTGTAGTCGACGTCGCGCTTCGGGGGCGCGGTGTACCAGGGGTTCTCGAGCGCCCACTGGGGCGAGCGCAGCACGACGGGCAGGACGGTCATCCCGTGCCGGGCGGCCTGCTCGAAGAGGCGGTCGGTGACGGCGAAGGTCGTCGGGACACCGCCGCGGCCCGCTCGCCACCCGTCGGGCACGGCCGACCCGGGCGGGGTCGGCTGCAGGTCGGACCAGTAGACGACGATGCGCACGGACTCGACGCCGCTGGCCCGCATGACGTCGAACTCGTGGGCCAGCTGGGCGTCGGTGCGCTCGAGCAGCACGCCGTCGGCCATGACGCCGAAGAACCCGTGCGGCACCTGGCGCCCGGCGGCCCCCGCGGGCGCGGCGGTCAGGAGGAAAACGAGGGCGCAGAGCAGCAGGGCGCGCACGGCGCCTGCCAACCTAGCCTCCGGATAGGGTGCCGCGCGCATGAAGCACCGCCGGGTCGCGCTCGTCCACGACTTCCTGCTCGACATACGCGGCGCGGAGCGGGTCTTCGCCGCCATATGCGACCTCTATCCCGAGGCCGACCTTTTCACCGCCGTCTACGACGAGGCGGGTACCGAGGGTCGCTTCGGTCATCGCCGGGTCACGACGTCGTTCCTGCAGCGGCTGCGGCCGACCGCCCGCACGTTCCGGGCGCTGCTGCCGCTCTACCCGTACGCGATGGAGTCGCTCGACCTGCGCGGCTACGACCTCGTCATCTCGAGCTCGAGCGCGTGGGCGCACGGGGTGATCGTCGACGAGGAGGCGGTCCACGTCTGCTACTGCCACAACCCGTTCCGCTACGCCTGGAACGCGCGGGAGGAGACGCTGCGCGAGCGCGGGGCGCTCGAGCGCGCGGCGCTCGGCGCCGTCTTCCAGCGCTGGCGCCAGTGGGACTGGATCGCCGCCCAGAAGGTGGACCGCTACATCGCGAACTCGCTGACGACCGCGCGGCGGGTGCGCCGCTACTTCTCGCGCGACGCGACGGTGCTCTATCCGCCGGTCGAGCTCGAGCGCTTCCGCGTGGGCGCGCCGGGGTCGGTCGGCGAGGAGTACGTCGTGCTCTCCGAGCTCATGCACCACAAGCGCATCGGCCTGGCGATCGAGGCGTTCAACCGGTTGCGACGGCCGCTCGTCGTGATCGGCAACGGGCCCGACGAGCGGCGGCTGCGGCGCCTCGCCGGCCCGACCGTGCGCTTCGAGGGCCGGGTCAGCGACGGGCGCGCCGCCGAGCTGCTCGCGCGCGGGCGGGCGCTCGTCGTGACCGCGACCGAGGAGTTCGGGATCGCCGCCGTCGAGGCGCAGGCGGCCGGACGGCCGGTCATCGCCCTCGCGGAGGGCGGCGTGCGCGAGACCGTCCTCGAGGGCCTGACGGGCGCCTTCTACGACCGCCCCGATCCCGGCGCGCTGGCGGAGGTCGTCGAGGCGTTCGACGCGCTCGCCGTCGACCCGGGGGCGTGCCGGGCCAACGCCGAGCGCTTCGACGTCGGCCACTTCCGCCACGGCCTGCGCGCGATCGTCGCCGAGGCGTGCGCCGCGGAGCGCGCGCCGCGCGAGCGGCGGCGGCGCCCGGCGCGCGGGCTCGCGCTGCCGAGTTGAGGTTGAAGGCCGCCGCGGTCGTCCCCAACCACAACGGGCGGCGCTGGCTCGACGGCTGCCTGCGCGCGCTGGCGGCGCAGACGCGTCCGTTCGACACGGTCCTCGTCGTCGACGACGGCTCGACCGACGGGTCGCGGGAGGCGCTGGCGCGCGACTGGCCGGCGGTGCGGGTGCTGGCGCTGGGCCGCCGGCGGGGGTTCGCCGCCGCGGCGAACGAGGGCCTCGCCGCGGTCGCCCCGGACTGCGACGCCGTGGCGCTCGTCAACACCGACGTCGAGCTCGCGCCCGACTGGCTGGCGCGCACCGCGGCCGCGCTCGAGGCCGACGCCGGCGCCGCGGCGGTCGCCAGCAAGATGGTCTCGCTGCGGGAACCCGGCCCGCCGGCCCTGCTCGACGACTGCGGCGACGTCCTGCGCCGCGACGGCGTCTGCGAGCAGCGCGGCCACGGCCGCCCCGACGACGGCCGCTGGGACGCGCCCGGCGAGGTGTTCTCGGCGTGCGCGGGGGCGGCGCTGTACCGCCGCGCGGCGGTGGCGGCGGTCGGCGGCTTCGACGAGCGCTTCGTCGCGTACCTCGAGGACGTCGACCTCGGGCTGCGCCTGCGCCTCGCCGGCTGGCGCTGCCGCTACGAGCCGGCGGTCGCCCGCCACTGGGGCGGCGGGTCGGCGGCCGGCCTCGACCGGCCCGTCGCGACGTGGGTCGAGCGCAACACGCTGCTGCTCTGCGCGCGCGCCTTTCCGGCGCGCTGGTGGGCCGGCCCGGTCGCGTACCGCCAGTTCGCCTGGCTGGTCGCGGCGGCGCGCGGGCGCCGGCTGGGCGCCTTCGTGCGCGGCGCGCTCGCCGCGGCGCCGCTCCTGCCCGCCTTCGTGCGCGAGCGCCGTGCGCTGCGCGAGCGGGCCGTGGTGCCGATCGAGGACGCCGTCCCCGCGCGGCCGTGGCGCGGACCGCGCGCCGGCGGCCACCCGCGGGCGGGGTTCTGAACGTCTGACGTCAGACGCCCACGGGCGTGCGCGGGCGCTCCGGCGCCGGCGCGCGCGGGAGCGACAGCCACACGTCGGCACCGCCGTCCGGTGAGGTGCCGGCCTCGGCGGCGCCGCCGTGCGCCTCGGCGACGGCGCGCACGAGCGCGAGGCCGAGGCCCGCGCCGTCGGGCGCGCGCCCGGCGCGGCTGAAACGCTCGAAGGCGACCGGCAGGAAGCCCGGCGGAAAGCCCTCACCCTCGTCGGTGACGTGCAGGTCGACCTGCTCGCCGCGCTCGGCGGCCCGCAGGCGGATGGTGCCCGCGCCGTGGCGCAGGGCATTGTCGACGAGGTTCGTCACCGCGCGGTACAGCGCGGCGCTGTCGCCGGCGACCGCCACGCCGCCGGGAGCGTCGACCTCCATCGCTCGCCCGAGCCCGCGGGCGCGCGCCGAAAACGCCGCCGCCACCTCGTCGAGCAGCTCCGCCACCTCGACCTCGTCGCGCTGCTGCAGCACGCCCTCGTCGGCGCGGGCGAGCAGCAGCAGGTCGTCGGCCAGGCGCGTCAGCCGGTCGGCCTCCTCGGCGACCGAGTCGAGCGCGGCCTCCAGCTCGCCGCGCGTCCGCGGGCGCGAGCGCGCCAGCTCGAGCTCCGCACGCAGGACGGCGAGCGGCGTGCGCAGCTCGTGACTGGCCTCGGCGACGAAGCGCCGCTCGTGCTCGAGCGCGCGGTGGAGGCGCTCGAGCATCTCGTTGAGCGTGCGCCCCAGCCGCGCGAGCTCGTCGTCCGAGCGCGGGACCTCGAGCCGCCCGCCGGGCTCGGCGGCCGAGATCGTGGCGGCCTGCCGGCGCATCGTCTCGAACGGGCGGAACGCGCGCCCCGCGATGAGGTAGGCCACCAGCGCGGCGGCGAGCAGGCCGGCCAGACCGCCGATGACGAGCTGCGCGGCGAGCCGGTCGAGCGCGTGGTTGCGCTGGGCCAGCGACGTGCTGGCGACGACGACCAGAGTCCGGCCGCGGAAGCGCCCGGTCACGACGATCATGCGCCGGCCGGCGTCGGCCACCGGGCCGACGCGCCGCTCGGCCAGCGCGCGGTGCAGCATCGCCGCGTCGACCAGCGGCCGCCTGCCCGCCGCGGCCGTCGACCGTACGAGCCGGCCGCTCGCGTCGAGCACCTGCGTCCCCTCTGGCCCCGGGGCGTTGAGGGGGTCGATGCCGCTCCGCGGTCGGGGGTCGTCGCGGTGCAGGCGGCTGGCGACCGCCGCGACGTGATCTTGCTGCTCGTCGTTGATCTGGCCGTCGACCTCCGCCTGCACGCGCGCGTAGACGAACGCGCCGACCGCGCCGAGCACGACGGCGAGCGTCGCCGCGACGGCGAGCGTCAGGCGCAGGCGGATCGGCAGGCGGCTCATGCCGGCGTGGCGCGCAGGCGGTAGCCGTGGCCGCGCACGGTCTCGATCGTCTCGACACCGAACGGGCGATCGACCTTGTTGCGCAGGTAGCGGACATAGGCGTCGACCACGTTGGAGCGGTTTTCATACTCCTCGTCCCAGACGTGCTCGAGCAGGTCGAAGCGCGAGAGGACCCGCCCGGGCGACCGCATGAGGACCTCGAGCAGCGCGAACTCGGTCCGCGACAGCGCGATCTCGGCCTCGCCGCGCCAGACCCTGCGGCCGGCCGGGTCGAGGCGGAGGTCGCCGACCTGCAGGATGGTCGGACGCTCGCCGGGCCGCCGGCGGATCAGGGCGCGCAGGCGCGCGGCGAGCTCGGTGAACGAGAACGGCTTGACGAGGTAGTCGTCGGCCCCGCTGTCGAGGCCCGTGACGCGGTCGCGGGTCTCGCCCTTGGCGGTGAGCATCAGCACGGGCGCCCAGACGTCGCGCTCGCGCAGCGTCCGGCAGGTCTGCACGCCGTCGATCCCCGGCAGCATGAGGTCGAGGACGATGGCGTCGTAGGCCCGTGCGCCCGCCATCCACAGCGCGTCCTCGCCGCGCTCGGCGAGGTCGACCGCGAAGCCCGCCTCGCGGAGCCCGCGGCGCAACAGGTCCGCCATCTTCTTCTCGTCCTCGACGACGAGGACGCGCATCGTCACCCGGTCAGCGCCTCGACCACCGGGCGCAGGAAGGCGGAGCGGGCCGCGTCGCCCCAGTCCTCGACCGTCGTGTCGATGCGGCCGACGGCCTCGCGCACGTCGAGGACCACCGGCGGGTCCGGTGAGGCGGCGATCGCGTCGCGCATGCGCCGCCACTCGCCGTCGTTGAGGTACGGGCAGATCACGACGGCATCGTACGCGCGCCGCCCGCGCAGGCGGCGCGGCGCCTTGCGCACGGGCACGAGATCGACGTCGGCGCAGAGCGCCAGCCGGCGCGAGATGGCCGTCGCCAGGACCCCGCTGGCGTAGGCGACGAGGAGCCTGGGCGCGGGCTCCCCGCCGCGGGCCTGCGGGAACAGGCGGAAGGTGGAAAGGCTGGCGGTCGCGGTCATGCCGGAAGTCTGCGGAACGGGCCATGAGAAATCGGTGAGAGCTACGTTGCGGGCGTGTCACGAGCGTGGGCGACCGTCGCGCTCTTCGCCGCGGCGGCCGCTCTGTCGGCGTTCACGATCCTCCGCGAGATCGGGCCACACGACGAGGGACTCATGCTGCAGGCGGCCGCCCGCATGGCCGGCGGCCAGTGGCCGTACCGCGACTTCTGGTGGAACTACGGGCCCGGCCAGCCGCTTGTGCTGGGCGCGCTGTGGAAGGCGTTCGGCCCCTCGCTGCTGAGCTGGCGGATCCTGCGCGTGGGGCTCGACGCGACGGTCGCGGTGCTGGCCTGGGCGCTCGTCCGGCGGCAGAGCCCGGGCTGGCTCGCGCTGCTGGCCTGGGCGGCGGTCGCGGCGGCGATGGCGTGGCCGACGGGGCCGGGCGCGAATCCCGCCGCGGTCGCGCTCGTCCTCTGGGCGCTGCTCGTGGTGCGGCGCTCGGGCGTGGTGGCGGGCGCGCTGTGCGGGCTGGCGGCGCTGTTTCGCCCCGAGCTCGGGGCGGCCGGCGCGCTGGCGGTCGCGCTGGCCGGCGGCGGCGTGGCGGCGATCGTCGCGGCGGCGATCGCCGGCGTCGTGCTGTGGGCGCCGTTCCTCGCCGTCGCCCCGGGCGACGTGGAGCACGACATGGCCGGGTTCCTGCGCGTGCAGCACCTGCAGCGCCTGCCGCTGCCGCTCGACTACGACGGCCCGGTCGACCCCAACAAGGTCCTCGAGTTCTACTTCCCCCTGGTGTTGCTGGGCGGGTCGGCGCTGTGGCTGGTGCGCCGGCGCGCGCTGTGGCTCGCCCCGTTGATCGCTGCCGGCGTGCTCTACCTCCTCGGGCGCCCGGACGAGTTCCATCTGGCGCCGCTGTCGGTGATCCTCGCGATCGCACTGGCCCTGGCCGCCGCGCGGGAGCGCTCGCGCGCCTGGCGGATCGCGCTCGTCGCGGCGCTGGCGCTGGTCGCCGTGCACGGCCTCGAGCGCCGCATCGGCCAGGCGCTGCACCCGCCCGCGCTCGCCGCCGTGCCGGCGCCGGTCGCCGACGGCGTGAAGACCTCGCCCGCTGACGCCCGCGCCCTGCGCGCGGTGCTCGCCCGCGTGCACGCGCTCACCAGGCCTGGGGCGCCGATCTTCGTCGCGCCCCCGCGCTTCGACCGAGTGCGCCTCGGCGACCCGCTGCTCTACGTCCTCGCCGGCCGCCCGAACCCGACGCGCTACGACGTCATGCAGCCCGGGGTCGTCACGACCGCGGACGTGCAGCGCGAGATGATCGGCGACCTCGCGCGCGCTCGCCCGCGCCTGCTCGTGCGCTGGCGCGACCGGCGCGCGCTCGCCACCGAGCCCAACGGCTCCGGGCGCTCGAGCGGCGTGAGGCTGCTCGACGACTGGCTGCGCGCGCACTACGGCGCGCCGCAGCGCTTCGGCCCGTACGTGCTGCTACGGGCGCGGCGCACGGGGTAGAGTCGCGGCGAGATGCGAATGCACCTGATTTCGGTTGTCGTCGTGGCGCTTGTGCTCGCCGTGCCGGCCTCGGCGGCGGCCAGGACGCGCGACGCCGAGCGCTTCGCGGCCCTGGCCGCGGCGGGGCGGGCGAGCGGCACCCTGCACTTCGCGATGCGGTTCGAGAACGATCCCGACACCTGCGTGCAGTCCGACACGTGCGGCGTCTCGGGCACGGTGACCGCGCGGCTGCGGCTCGATTCGCGCCGGCGGCTGCGCGTCCGCGGCGACCTCGTCGCGCTGCCGGTCCGCGGGACCGCGACCGCGCGCGCCAGAGACCTTGTCGCCGGACGCCAGTGCCGTGAGAAGGTGGCGCGCCGCTCCGCCGGCCTGCTCTTCGTCGGCGACGCCCACGGGCTGCTCCTGCGCGCCGGGGCGGCGCGCGCCCGCTCGGGGGTCGAGGATCCGTTTGCCACCGGCTGCCCGGCCCCGGACCTCACGAGCTTCGGGACGTCGGCGCTGCCCTCGATCCGGCTGCGGACGGTCAGGCCGAACATCAATCGCCTGCGCCTGACGATCCGGGCGCGCCGGACCGTCACCGCCCACGGCATCACGGCGACGATCACGACCAGCGCGCGGCTGGTCCTGAAGCGCTGAGCGTGAGTAGCGTTGCGGGCCGTGCCGGCCCGCTTCGCGCTGCTCGCCCTGGCCGGGGTCTGCCTGGCAGTGGCCGTCCACGGCCTCGCCCGCCACGGCGACTGCGCCGGGGCGATGCGCGCGGCGACCGCGTTGCAGCCGGGGCAGGCGGCGGCGGCACGTGGAGTCGCTCGCCACGTCGCCGCCGCGTGCGACGAGCCGCGAGCGATGGTGATCGCCGTTGCGTTCGTCGACCACGCCGGCGCGCACGATGCCGCCACCGCGATCGCCCGGCGCCTCGTTCGCCAGTCCCCCGACGCGTACGTCGGCTGGCTGACGCTCGGCCGCCTGCTGCAGCGCTCGGATCCGGTTCGCTCGCGCGCCGCGCTGGCCCGCGCGCACCTCCTCAACCCCCGGGGCGCGCCGGCGCCGGCTCCACCAGCGCCTCGCCGGGCGTGACGCGCCGGCGTAGCACTGCGAGCGCGGCGAGCGCGCGCAGCGCGTCGGCGAGCGGAAGCGATCGGCACGGGCGTTCATGCGGGTCGCCTAGTGTGCCGTCGCCGGATGAGGGGGTGGCCGTTCAGGACGAAGCTCGCCGCGATCGTGGCCGCCGGCGTCGCCCTGCGGGCGGTGTACCTCTTCACCATCGGCCGCCACGTCACCGGGATCGGCGACTGGCACTTCTACCACTGGCAGGCCAACCTGATCGCCGACGGGCACGGGTTCGCCGAGCCGTACAAGTGGCGCATCGAGCATCGGCTCTCGCCCTCGGCCGGCCACCCGCCGCTCTATCCGCTCGCGCTGGCCGGGGTCTCGGCGCTGGGCGGCACCGGCGAGCTCGCGCACCGCTGCGCCGGCCTCGTCTTCGGCGCCGCCACGATCGCGCTCGTCGGGCTGCTCGGGCGCCGGGTGGGGGGAGAGCGCACGGGGCTGCTCGCGGCCGCGCTGTGCGCCGCGTACCCGCTGATGATCGCCGTCGACGGCGCGCTGATGAGCGAGACGCTCTACGGCGCGCTGATCGCCGCCACGCTGCTGGCCGCCTACCGGCTGCTCGACCGCCCGGGGGCCCGGCGGGCGGTGCTGCTCGGCGCGCTCGTCGGGCTCGCCGCGCTGACGCGCTCGGAGGCGCTCCTCCTCCTGCCGCTGCTGGCGCTGCCCGTCGCGTTTCGCGCGCCGCGGCGGCGCCTCGCTCTCGGGGCGGCGGTCGTCGCCGCCTGCGGGATCGTCATCGCGCCGTGGGCGATCCGCAACGACGTCGCGTTCGGCCGCCCGGTCCTCATCTCGACCAACGACGCGACCGTCGTCGCCGGCGCGAACTGCCCGCTGACCTACCACGGCGTCAACCTCGGCGGCTGGGACATCCGCTGCATCTCGCGGCGCCGCGACGACAACGAGGCCGCCCAGGGGTCGATCTGGCGGCGCGAGGGCCTCGACTACGCCCGCGACCACGCCGCCCGGCTGCCCGTCGTCGCCGCCGTGCGCCTGCTGCGCGTGTGGGACCTGTGGCAGCCGCGGCGCCAGGTGATCTTCGCCGAGGGCCGCCAGGTCCGTGTCGAGCAGGCGGGCGTGGCGGCGTGGTTCGCGCTGGCCGTCGCGGGGGTGGTCGGGGCGGTCGCGCTGCGCCGGCGCGGCGAGCCGCTGCTCGTCCTGCTCGCGCCGGCCGTCGCGGTGAGCGTCGGCTGCGTGCTCGGCTACGGGATCCCGCGGCTGCGCCACGCCTTCGAGCCGGCCGTGCTCGTCCTCGCCGCGGTCGGCCTGCAGGCCGCGGCGTCCACCTGGCGAGCGCGGCGCCGGGCCGCCTCCGCCGACGCCGTGCCGGCCGCATGACCACCCGCCGCTTCCGCCTCGCACTCGGCGCGATCGTCCTCGCCGCCCTCGCGCTGCGCGCGGTCTACGCGTGGGTCCTCGTCGGCGACGACCCGCTGCTCGGCGACGCGCTCGAGTTCCACCTGCAGGCCAATGACCTCGCCGACGGGCACGGGTACATCCAGCCCTTCCTGTTCCGCTCGCAGGGGATCGCGCGGGCGAGCGCCGACAAGCCGCCGCTGTACCCGCTGCTCGAGGCGGCCGTCTCGGCCCTCGGCGGGCGCACGTGGGCGTGGCACCAGCTCGTGGGGGTCGCGTGCGGCGCGGGGACGATCGCGGCGTCCGGCCTGCTCGGCGAGCGCGCCGGCGGGCGCCGCGCGGGCCTGCTCGCCGCCGGCCTCGCCGCGGTCTACCCGCTCCTGATCGCCACCGACGGGTCGCTGCGCAGCGAGGCGCCCTACGCGCTGCTGATCGCGCTCGTCCTGCTCGCCGCGGTGGCGCTGCGCGAGCGCGCGACCACGCGGCGCGCGGTGGCGTTCGGCGCGCTCGTCGGGCTCGCCACGCTGACCCGCGGCGAGGCGGTGCTGCTGCTCGGGCTCCTCGCGCTGGCGCGCGCGGGCCCGCGCCGCGCTGCCCTCGCCGCCGGCGCGTGCGCGCTCGTCCTCGCTCCCTGGCTTGTCCGCTGCTGGATCGTCTTCGACCAGCCCGTGCTGATCGCGACCAACGTCGGCAGCCTGCTGGCCGGCGCCAACTGCGATCGCACCTATCACGGGCCGCTGCTGGGGCAGTGGGAGCT
The DNA here is from genome assembly GCA_005888335.1 of Actinomycetota bacterium. The sequence goes on along the minus strand of VAWY01000065.1, from coordinate 557 downwards.
CGCGTGCCTGCCGCCGCCGCGCCACGCCGACGAGGCCCGAGAGGCTGCGCGCCTGCGCGCGATCGGCTTGCGCTACGCGCGCGACCACGCGGGGCGCCTCCCGGCCGTGCTCGGGGCCCGGCTCGGCCGGTCGTTCGAGGCCTTCCGGGTACGCCAGCAGGCGCAGTTGGAGGCGTTCTACGAGGGCCGCAACCTGCGCGTCGAGCAGGCCGGCGTGGCGATGTACTACGCGCTGCTCGTCCTCGGCGCGATCGGCCTCGTCACCCTGCGCCGCCGCGGCGGGCCGTGGGCGCTGCTCGTGGCGCCGTTCGGCCTCGTCGCCGTCGTCTCGCTGACCGCCTACGGCTTCACCCGCTTCCGCGTGGCGGCCGAGCCGGGTCTCGTCGTGCTCGCGGCCGTCGGGCTCGCGGCCTCAGTCGACCGCGCCCGCGCGGCCCGCCAGCGCGCCCGCGGCCACGACGGCGACGAGCGTGAGCGCGGGCATCTCCCAGCTCCAGTCGATGGCGGCGCCGAGCGCCCAGACCGCCGCGGCAGCCAGCAACCCGCCCGCTAGCGGC
>VAWY01000064.1 GCA_005888335.1 Actinomycetota bacterium | reverse complement strand
GGCTCGTCGATCGGCCGGCGGCGCAGCCAGTGCACGGCGAAGCCGCCGGGCCCGACGCCGGCGAGTGGGTGATCGGCGCCGATGTCGAGGGCGACGCGCCAGTAGTCGTAGCGGTTCGAGCTCGCGCTCGAGAAGCGCTGGTTGGTGGCGCCGAAGGCGGCCGGGCGGTCATGGCCGGTGAGCACGACCGGAATGATCAGGACCGCGACCAGCGTGGCGACGGCGGCCGGGC
>VAWY01000063.1 GCA_005888335.1 Actinomycetota bacterium | reverse complement strand
TGGTCGTGGATGCCGCCGGCCGCCATCGCCCGCAGCGTCCCGAGCGTCATGTCTGTCTCGCCGCGCGCGAACAGGAACTCGAGGACCGACGACGGCGGGAACTTCGGCGCGCCGCCGAACCCGCCCCACTCCGGGTCGTAGGCCTCGCGCAGCGCCGCCACGGCGAGGTCCAGGGCGGCGGGCTCGAACGGCGCCTCGGACGGACGCAGCGCGGCGGCGCCCTGCAGTCGCGCCGCCACCTGCTCGCTGCCCGCGCGGATGCGGTCGCGCTCGCGCTCCCACGCGTCGGCCACCGCGGCCAGGACCTGCCGCCAGCTCGGCAGCCCGAAGCGCTGATCGGGCGGGAAGTACGTGCCGCCGTAGAACGGCACCTGCTCGGGCGTGCAGAAGACGTTCAACGGCCAGCCGCCCTGGCCGGTCATCGCCTGGACGGCCTCCATGTACAGCGCGTCGACGTCCGGGCGCTCCTCGCGATCGACCTTCACGCACACGAAGCTCTCGTTCATCGCCCGCGCCGTGGCGGCGTCCTCGAAGGACTCGCGCTCCATGACGTGGCACCAGTGGCAGGCGCTGTAGCCGATGGAGACCAGCAGCGGGCGATCCAGCTCGCGCGCGCGGCGCAGCGCCTCTTCACCCCACGGCAGCCAGTCGACGGGGTTGTGCGCGTGCTGGCGCAGGTACGGCGAGGTCTCCTGGGCGAGCGCGTTCGACACGCCGGCCACACGCTACCGTTGCGCCGATGCCGCACCACCGCCACGCCGTCACCGCCCTCGACGCGCCCGCCGCGGTCGGCCCGTACAGCCACGCCGTCCGGGTCGGGCAGCTGCTGTTCTGCTCCGGCCAGATCCCGCTCGATCCCGACACCGGCGAGCTCGTCGGCGGCACGCCGGGCGAGCAGGCGCGCCAGTGCCTGGAGAACCTGCGCACGGTGTGCGCGGCGGCCGGCGCGAGCCTGTCGGACGCGGCCCGGATCACGGTCTACCTGACGAACATGGCCGCCTTCGCCGAGGTCAACGAGGTCTACGAGACCTTCTTCGCCGCCGAGCCGCCGGCCCGCGTGGCGATCGGCGTGGCCGCCCTGCCGCGCAACGCGCAGGTCGAGGTCGACGCGGTCGTGGCGCTCCCGGACTGAGCGTGTCCACGACCGCCCATCCCAGCGCGTCCGACGTCGAGCGGGCGCGCGGCGCGGTCGTCGACGTCGTCCGTCACACGCCGGTCCTGCCGTCGGCGACGCTGACCGACCGGCTCGGCGCCCCCGTGGAGCTCAAGGCGGAGAACCTCCAGCGGACCGGCTCGTTCAAGATCCGCGGCGCGCTGGCCAAGCTCCACGCGCTCGGCGACGACTGCGCCCCCGGCGTGGTGGCCGGCAGCGCGGGCAACCACGCTCAGGCGCTGGCCGCCGCCGCGCGGACGCGCGGCGTGCCCTGCGAGGTGTTCATGCCCGTCAACGCGCCGATCGCCAAGATCGAGGGCGCGGCGGCGCTCGGCGCGGAGGTGCGCCTGGTGGGCGAGAGCGTCGACGAGTGCGTCGCCGCGGCGCGCGAGCGCGCGGCCGAGACCGGCATGGGCTTCGTCCACCCGTTCGACGATCCCGACGTCGTCGCCGGCCAGGGGACGCTCGGGCTCGAGCTGCTCGAGGACGTCCCGGATCTGGGCCGGATCGTGATCCCCGTCGGCGGCGGCGGGCTGGCCGCCGGGATCGCGATCGCGGTCAAGTCGGCGCGGCCGGAGGTCAGCGTGATCGGCGTCGAGGTCGAGGTCCTCGCCGCGTGCGCCGCCTCGCTGCGCGCGGGCGCTCCAGTGACGCTCGAGCCCGCGCTGTCGATCGCGGACGGCATCGCCGTCAAGCGGCCCGGCGACCTGACGCTCAGCCTCCTGCGCGACTGGGTCGACGACATGGTGGCCGTCGCCGAGGACGACGTCGCCGAGGCGATGGTGCTGCTCATGGAGAAGGCGAAGCTCGTCGTCGAGGGCGCGGGGGCGGTCGGCGTCGCCGCCCTGCTGGGCGGGCAGGCCGCCCCGGCGCCGCGCGGCACGACGGTCGTGGTGCTCTCCGGGGGCAACGTCGACGCCGGCCTGCTGGCCAGCGTCGCCCGCCGCCACGAGACCGAGGCCGGCCGCCGTCTCGCGCTCCTCACGCGGGTCTCCGACCGCCCGGGCTCGCTGGCCCGGCTGCTCACGCTCATCGGCGAGACGGGGGCCAACCTCCTCGAGGTCGAGCACGTCCGCGAGGGGCTGGATCTGCACGTCCGCGAGACGGCCGTCCAGCTCGTGCTCGAGACGCGCGGGCGCGAGCACGCGCAGGCGGTGCGCGCGGCGATCGCCGGCGCGGGCTACAAGGCGCATGACCTCCGCTGACTACGCGACCATTGGCCCAGGAGGTGTGCCGTGATCATCGACTGTGCCCACTACCACGAGGGGCGCCGCCAGCACGAGGCGCCGATGAGCGTCGACGAGGCGGCGGCCACGTGCACCGCCCAGCGGGAGGGCTTCGTGTGGCTCGGCATGTTCGAGCCGACGCCCGACGAGCTCGCCGAGGTCCAGGAGAGCTTCGGCCTGCACGACCTTGCGGTCGAGGACGCGCAGAGCTACCACCTGCGACCCAAGCTCGAGCAGTACGACGGCGACATCCTCTTCGTCGTCCTGCGCACGGCGCGGTACGACGACTCGGCCGAGGAGGTCCAGTTCGGCGAGATCAGCCTCTTCCTCGGGCCGCGCTTCGTCATCTCGGTCCGCCAGGGCGTGGGCAGCGATCTGCATCCCGCGCGCCTGCGCCTCGAGCAGCGGCCCGAGCTGCTGCGCGAGGGGACGATCGCGGTCCTGTGGGCCGTGCTCGACCAGGTCGTCGACGACTACGTCCCCGTCGTCGAGGGGCTCGAGCGCGACATCGAGGAGGTCGAGGCGACGGTCTTCTCCGGCACGGTCGCGCCGACCGAGCGCGTGTACTTCCTGCGCCGCGAGGTGACCGACTTCTACCGCGCCGTCCATCCGCTGCTCGGCCCGGTCGATGCGCTCGAGCGCGGTGGCTACGGCGTGTCCACGACCGAGCTGCGCCAGTTCTTCCGCGACGTCAACGACCACCTCAAGCTCGTCAACGAGGAGGTCGCCGCCCAGCGCGACCTGCTGACGACGGTCCTCGAGGCCAACATGGCGGTGATCTCGGTCCAGCAGAACGACGTGGTGCGCAAGATCTCCGGCTGGGCGGCGATCCTCGCCGTGCCGACGTTCGTCGCCTCGGTCTACGGGATGAACTTCCGCGACATGCCCGAGCTGAAGTGGGCGGCGGGCTATCCCGCGGCGATCGTGCTGATGCTGGCCATCGGCGTCGCGCTCTACGCCTACTTCAAGCGCGTGCGCTGGCTGTAGAAAACCGCGCAACGTTCCAACACCGCGCCCGATGCCGCGTTCTCAAGGGGATCGGCAACGGCCAGGGGGCAGGGCTTGCGGTACGTCGTTCCAGCGCGCACGTCGTGGTGTGACCGGTTCTTCGACGCGATGGCGCCGGCCACCGGCGAGGAGATCCTCACCCGGGTGGCCCGGCTGCGGGGCGCCGTGCCGCGGCCCGGCCTCCTCAACGACCTCTCGCGCCGGGGAATGAGCGGGTGGTCGTACTGGACGCTGTTCGTCCGCGGCTACGTCCTCTACGACGAGCGCGGCCAGGTCCGCAGCGACGATCCGTACCTGCGCTATCTCGGAGCGCGATTCCGCCGCGAGGAGCCCGCCGAGGGCCGGACGGGCTTGTTGCTCGCCACCCTGCGCTACCGCGACTGCGACCTGGCGCGCAGCATCGCCGCCGGCGGCCCCGGCGCGATCGACGACTTCGATCCGGTGATCGTCGTGCCCGGCGAGGAGCGAGGGCGCGAGAGCAGGCTGGTCTTCGACGCGGACCGCGGGACATTCGTGCACGCCACGGCGATCTACGGCTACCACCGGCTGTTCGCGGGCCGGCTGTTCGGGCTCGACCGGCTGCCGTGCCGGGTCATGGAGCACGTGGGCTGAGCGCCACCGGCAGATGCGTCCTCGGTGGACCGCACCGCTGGGTGCCGGGGACCCCTGCCCTCGCGCGGCGGCCTAACGGACGACGTTGCGCAGCGGCTCGCCGCGGGCGAAGCGCGCGAGCTGCTCGGCCGCGAGGCGCTCGGCGCGCCGCTCGGCCGGCGGCGAGTCGCCCGCCACGTGCGGCGTGATCGTCACGCCCGGCGTCGTCCACAGCGGGTGATCGGCGGGCAGCGGCTCGGGGTCGACGACGTCGAGCACCGCGCGCAGGCGCCCGGAGCGCACCTCGCGCAGGAGCGCGTCGGTGTCGACGACGGGCCCGCGGCCGGCGTTGAGCAGCACCGCGCCGTCGTGCATCCGGGCCAGGAACTCGGCGTCGACCATCCCGCGCGTCTGCGGCGTCAGCGGCGCGAGGACGACGACGGCGTCCGCCGTCGGCAGCAGGCCGGGCAGGTCCTCGACCGGGTGGACGCCGGGCCGCGCGTGGGCGGCGACGGCGATCACCTCGGCGCGCAGCGCCTGGACGCGGCGGCGGACCGCCTCGCCGATCGAGCCGTGCCCGACGATGAGCACGGTCGAGCCCGCCACCTCTGCGGGGCGGTACGGGCGCCAGTCGCGCTCGTGCTGGCCCGCGGCCGAGCGCAGCAGCCCGCTGGCGTCGCCGAGCAGGGCGCCCACGACCCACTCGGCGACCGGCGCGTCGCGCGCGCCGCGCGCGTTGCACAGCGTCACGCCGGGCGGGATGAGGTGCTCGACCGCGTCGGTGCCCGCCGAGAGCACCTGCACCACGCGCAGCTCGGGCAGCTCGCGCAGCCGCTCCATGACGTGCCGGTTCTCCCACGAGACGACCAGGAAGGCCACGCCGTCCAGGCCGCCGGAGGCCGGGCGGACCTCCACGCCGTCAGGCGCGTAGGCGCGCACGACCTCGAGGGCGGAGTCGGGGACCGCGGCGACCACGGACCGGGACGGTAGTGGGCCCACTAACGTCGAGCCGTGCTGCTCGCCGATCTGGTGGCATGCTCGGACGCCGTCGCCGCGACCTCGGCGCGGTCGCAGAAGACCGCGCTGCTCGCCGACGCGCTGCGCCGGCTAGCGCCCGAGGAGGTCCCGGCCGGCGTCGCGTTCCTCTCGGGCGAGCTGCTCCAGCGCCAGATCGGCGTGGGCTGGGCGGCTCTGCGCGACGCGCCCGCGCCGGCCGCCTCGCCCTCACTCACGGTCGCCGAGGTCGCCGCCGCGTTCGCCGACATCGGCGCGCTCCGGGGACCGGGCTCGCAGTCCGCCCGCCGCGAGGCGCTGCGCGCCCTGCTCGCGCGGGCGACCGCGCCCGAGGCGGACTGGCTGATGCGGCTGCTGCTCGGGGACCTGCGCCAGGGGGCGCTCGCCGGCGTGATGGCCGATGCGATCGCGCAGGCGGCCGCGGTGCCGCGCCCGGACGTGCGCCGCGCGCTGATGCTCCGCGGCGACCTGCCGGCGGTCGCCGCGATCGCGCTGCGCGACGGCGCGCCCGGGCTGCGCGAGATCCGCCTCGAGGTCGGGCGCCCGCTGCAGCCGATGCTCGCCTCGCCGGCGGCCGACCTCGACGCGGCGTTCGCGCGCGTCAGCCCGGCCGCGGTCGAGTTCAAGCTCGACGGCGCGCGGATCCAGGTCCACCGCGCCGACGGCGAGGTCGCGATCTTCACCCGCACGCTCGACGATGTGACCGCCCGCCTGCCCGAGGTCGTCGAAGCGGCGCTGGCGCTGCCTGCGCGCGCGGTCGTGTTCGACGGCGAGGCGATCGCCCTGCGCGAGGACGGCCGCCCTCAGCCGTTCCAGGTCACCGCCAGCCGCTTCGGCAGCCGCGAGCGGCGCGAGGTGCCGCTGAGCCCGTTCCTCTTCGACGTCCTGCACCTCGACGGCGAGGACCTGCTCGACCGCCCCGGCGCCGAGCGCTTCGACGCGCTCGCCGCCGTGGTGCCCGAGGCCCTGCGCGTCCCGCGCGCGACGGCCGACGATGCCGCGGCCGCCGCCGACGTGCTCGCCGATGCGCTCGCCCGCGGCCACGAGGGCGTGATGGTCAAAGCGCTCGACGCGCCCTACGAGGCGGGCCGCCGCGGCTCCGCCTGGCTGAAGGTCAAGCCGCGCCACACGCTCGACCTGGTCGTGCTCGCCGCCGAGTGGGGACACGGCCGCCGGCGCGGGCGGCTGAGCAACCTCTGGCTGGGCACGCGCGAGGGCGTGATGCTCGGCAAGACCTTCAAGGGCCTGACCGACGAGATGCTCGCGTGGCAGACCGAGCGCCTGCTCGCGCTCGAGGTCGGCCGCGAGGGCCACGTCGTGCACGTCCGACCGGAGCTCGTCGTCGAGATCGCGTTCGACGGCGTCCAGGCCAGCCCGCGCTACTCCGGCGGCGTCGCGCTGCGGTTTGCCCGCGTGCTGCGCTACCGGACCGACAAGACGGCGAGCGAGGCCGACACGCTCGACACGGTGCTGGCGGTCGCGGCCGCGGGACCGGGCGGGTTCTCGCCGCCGTCCGCGGCCGTCTGACGCCACCCGTCGGTGCTCGACGTGGCAGGGCCACGCCTTCGCACGCCGGCCGTCGCCAGCCGACCCCGGACAGCGGCCAGGCGACCCACCCGGACCCGCGGCCGCAACCGCGCGCTCTACCCTGGCGGCGTCACGTAGGCCGCGGAGATCCCGCCGTCGACGAGGAACGTCGACGCGGTGATGAAGCTCGACTCGTCGCTGGCCAGGAACAGCGCCGCGGCGGCGATCTCCTGCGGGCGCGCGAAGCGCCCCATCGGGACGTGGACCAGGCGCCGCGCCGCCTCCTCGGGGTCGCGGGCGAAGAGGTCGCGCAGCAGCGGCGTGTCGACGGGCCCGGGGCACAGCGCGTTGACGCGCACGCCGCGGCGGGCGAACTCGACGCCGAGCTCACGCGAGAGGGCGAGCACGCCGCCCTTGGCCGCCGTGTAGGAGATCTGCGACGTGGCCGCGCCAAGCACCGCGACGAACGACGCGGTGTTGATCACGCTTCCACCGCCGCCGGCGAGCAGGTGCGGGATCCCGTGCTTGCAGCACAGGAACACCGAGAGGAGGTCGACCTCCTGGACGCGCTGCCAGGCCTCGGTCGTCGTCTCGAGGATCGAGCGGTCGTCGGGCGGCGCGATCCCGGCGTTGTTGAACAGGACGTCGATGCGCCCGTAGGTCTGGAGCACGTGCTCGTACATCTCGATGACGCGGCCCTCGTGGGTGACGTCGACCTGCATCGACAGGTCGCCGGGCGCGTTCTCCGTGACGTCCGCCCCGGCGACCCTCGCGCCCTCGCGCGCGAACAGCTCGCACGTCGCGGCGCCGATCCCGCCGGAGGCTCCGGTGACCACGCAGACCTTGCCCTCGAGGCGTCCGCTCACGTGGTGCTGTAGTAGATCGACTTGATCTCGGTGTACGCGTCGAGCGCGTGCGGTCCCAGCTCGCGCCCGTAGCCCGACTGCTTGAAGCCGCCGAACGGCGTCGACACGCGCACCGACGTGTTCGAGTTGATCGAGAGGACGCCGGTCTGCACGCCGCGCGCGCCGCGCAGCGCCTTGGCCCCGTCGCGGGTCCAGATCGAGCCAGACAGCCCGTAGATCGTGTCGTTGGCCAGCGCGACGGCCTCAGCCTCGTCGCGGAAGGGCAGCACGACGGCCACGGGCCCGAAGATCTCGTCGGCCGCGGCGCGGTCGTCGCGGGCGACCGGGCACAGCACGGTCGGGGGATACCAGTAGCCAGGGCCCGACGGGGCGCTGCCGCGGATCGCGACCGGTGCGCCGTCGGGCACGTAGGAGGCGACCTGCTCGCGCTGGCTCGCTGAGATCAATGGGCCCATCTGGGTTGCCTCGTCGAGCGGGTCGCCGACGCGCAGCGCCTCGACGTGCTCCTCGAGGACGTCCATGAAGCGATCGAGCGCCGAGGCCTCGACGAGGATCCGCGAGCGCGCGCAGCAGTCCTGGCCGGCGTTGCCGAACACCGCCGGCGGCGCGGCGGCCGCCGCGCGCTCGAGGTCGGCGTCGGCGAAGACGACGTTGGCCGACTTGCCGCCGAGCTCGAGCGTCACGCGCTTGATCGTCTGCGCAGCCCCGGCGGCGATCGCGCGCCCGACCTCGGTCGACCCGGTGAAGGCGATCTTCGCGACGTCGGGGTGCTCGACCAGGCGGGCGCCGCACGTCGACCCAGGACCGACCACGACGTTGACCACGCCCTCGGGCAGCCCGGCGTCGAGGGCCAGCTCGGCGAAGCGCAGCGCGGTGAGCGGCGTCAGCTCGGCCGGCTTGAGCACGACCGTGTTCCCCGCCGCGAGCGCCGGCGCGATCTTCCACGACGCGATCGTCAGCGGGAAGTTCCAGGGCGTGATCAGCCCGACGACGCCGAGCGGCTCGCGGACGGTGAACGCCTGGCCGCCCTCGACGGGGATCGTGTCGCCGAGAAGCCGCTCGGGCGCGCCCGCGTAGTAGCGGAACGTGTCGACGACCATCGCCATCTCGCCGCGGGCGTCGGCGATCGGCTTGCCGGCGTTGCGCGCCTCGAGCAGCGCGAGCTCCTCCAGCCGCGCCTCGAGCCGGCGGCCCAGCGCGCGGAGGTGCTCGGCGCGCGCGGCGGGCGCCAGGTCGCGCCACGCCGGCCACGCCGCCTTCGCGCGCGCGACCGCGGCATCGACGTCCGCGGGCGTCGCGCGCGCGACCTCCTGGAGCACCGCCTCGGTCGCGGGCTCGATGACCTGGACGGTGTCGGGCACCTCAGGTCACAGGCGCGGGCGTGGGCCCCGCCGCCGGCGGCTCGGGCTGCTGCGGGGGCGTGCCCTCGAGTTCCTCCTCGATCTCCTCCAGCGTGCGCACCGGACCCTTGTACCGGTTCTTGGCCGAGAGCTGCCACCAGACCGCCACGGCCAGCCCGACCAGGATCACCAACGGGGTGTAGTTGAACGCCGTCGCGTCGAAGTCGCTGTTCCACGGCACGGCCGCGTGCGTGAACGGCAGGTCCAGGGTGATCACCACGATCGCGACGAAGACCAGCGCGCCGGTGTTGATCCACCGGTAGTGGCGTCCCAGGTTCCACGGGCCGGGCTGGAAGCCGTTCCCGCGGCGCAGCCGCAGGTACACCGGGATCACGTACGCGATGTAGAGGCCGACCGTGCAGATGCCCGTGAGTGCGAAGAACGCGAACGGGAACCCGGCCGTGTTGCTCCACAGCGCCGGGATGCTGATCAGGAGCGAGAAGAGCGTCACGGCGAGCACCGCGTAGGTCGGCACGCGATGGTGGTTGAGGCGCCTGAAGAGCCACCACCCGGGGATGGCGCGGTCGCGCGAGAACGCGTACCAGGTGCGCGAGGCGCTGGTGAGGCCGGCCATGCCACAGAAGATCTGCCCGATGGTCGCGATGAGGATCACGGCCTTGGCCGCCGCCGAGGTGAGCGCGCTCTCGAAGATGGGGATCGAGCCGCCGCCGCCCGCGTTGATCGCCTTGACGTCGGTCGCCGCGAAGACGAACGCGAGCAGCACGAACCAGCCGGCGATCGCCGAGAAGAAGACCGACCGCCACACCCCGCGCGCGGCGCCGATGGCTGCGTCGCGCGTCTCCTCGGCCGTGTGCGCGGAGGCGTCGTAGCCGGTCTGGGTGTACATGGTCAGCAGGAAGCCGATCGGCAGAACGAGGACCCAGAACCCGAAGTTGCCGACGCTGCCCCCGCCGAAGCCGGTGTTGTTGATCTTGTGACCGAAGACGAAGCCGGCGTCCTGGTGGTGGTCGGGGACGAAGACGAGCAGGGCGATGACGACCGCGACGCCGAGCACGTGCCAGCCGACGGAGATGTTGTTGAGCAGCCCGAGCAGCGGCGAGGAGAAGATGTTCAGCGCCGCGTAGAGCCCGAGGATGATGAGGTACAGCAGGAACGTCTCGCTGATCACGTGGGCGCCGTCGCCGAAGTTGACCCCGAAGACGTTGACCCCGTACAGGCCGAGCAGCGCGTAGAGGAAGCTGGCGGCGCCGTAGCCGACCGAGGCGACGATCCCGAGCAGGCCGACGATGTTGAACCAGCCGGTGAACCAGCTCCAGCCCGGCCCACCGAGCTTCGCCGACCACCAGTACGGGCCGCCCGCGGTCGGGAAGGCGGAGGTCAGCTCGGCCATCGACACGGCAACGAGCAGGACGAAGGCGCAGATCACCGGCCAGCCGATCGAGATGGCGATCGGCCCGCCCGCGTTCCAGGCTTGGCCGAACGTCGTGAACGTCCCGGCCAGGACCGAGATGATCGTGAAGGAGATCGCGAAGTTCGTGAAGCTGCCCCAGGCGCGCTGGAGCTCCTGCTTGTAGCCGAGCTCGGCGAGCTGCTGCTCGTCGCGGCCCAGGGTGCCCGCGGAGATGTCGCTCATGTTCGGACCCTACGCCCGTCCTGCGGGCGCTTGCAACCGCTGCAACAAGCTGGCCTACATGCGCTCGAACGAGCGGTAGCGCTCCCAGTCGGTCACCGTCGCGTCGAAGGCGGCGAGCTCGACGTCGGCCATGTTGAGGTAGTGGTCGACGACGTCCTGGCCGAAGGCTTCACGGGCGATCGCGCTGGCGGCGAACAGGTCGCGCGCCTCGCGCAGGGTCGAGGGCACGCGCGGCTTGTCCGAGACGTACGCGTTGCCCTCGTAGGCGGGCTCGAGCGCGAGCTCGGCGTCGATGCCGTGCAGGCCGGCGGCGACCATCGCCGCGAGGGCGAGGTAGGGGTTGACGTCCGCGCCGGCCACGCGGTTCTCGACGCGCAGCGACGGCCCGTGGCCGACCACGCGCATCGCGCACGTGCGGTTGTCGACGCCCCACGCGACCGCTGTCGGGGCGAACGAGCCGACCGCGTAGCGCTTGTAGGAGTTGACGTTGGGCGCGAGGAACAGCGTCAGCTCGCGCAACGCGGCGAGCTGGCCGGCGACGAACGAGCGAAAGACGCCCTCCTCCTCGGCGAACAGCGGCGAGCCGTCGACGCGCTGCAATGACAAATGAATGTGGCACGAGTTGCCCTCGCGCTCGTCGAACTTCGCCATGTAGGTGATCGCCATGCCCTCCTGGGCGGCGATCTCCTTGGCCCCGTTCTTGTAGATCGCGTGGTCGTCGGCGGTCTTCAGCGCTGGGCCGTAGTGGAAGTTGATCTCGTGCTGGCCGAAGTTGCACTCGCCCTTGGAGTTCTCGACCCGCATCCCCGCGCCCATCATCTCGTTGCGGATCCGGCGGATCAGCGGCTCGACGCGCGCCGTGCCGAGCATCGAGTAGTCGACGTTGTAGAGGTTGGCGGGCTGCAGGTCGCGATAGCCCTTGCGCCACGCGTCCTCGTAGGTGTCGCGGAAGACGAGGAACTCGAGCTCGGTGCCCGCCAGCGCCTGCCAGCCGCGCTCGGCCAGCCGCGTCAGCTGCCGGCGCAGGATCTGCCGCGGCGAGGCGGTGACGTCCGCGCCGTCCTCCCAGCCCAGGTCGGCCAGGCAGAGCGCCGTGCCGGGGTGCCACGGGACGCGGCGCAGCGTCTCGAGGTCCGGGCGCAGGACGAAGTCGCCGTAGCCGCGCTCCCACGAGGACATCGCGTAGCCCGAGACGGTGTTCATGTCGACGTCGACGGCGAGCAGGTAGTTGCAGCCCTCGTCGGCGTGCGGGATGACCTCGTCGAGGGAGTGCGCGGCGGTCATGCGCTTGCCCTGCAGGCGCCCCTGCATGTCGGTCAGGCACAGGAGCACCGTGTCGAGCTCGCCGCGGTCGGCGGCGTCCCGCAGCTCGTCGACGCTGAGCGCGCCGGACGGGACGTAGAGGGCCATCGAGCAGACCGTATAGCGTCGGCGTGTGCGAGATCTACCCCGCTCGGCGGTTGTCGTCGGGGGCGGCGTCGTCGGGAGCGCCGTGGCGCTGGCGCTCGGCCGGCGCGGCGTCCGGGTGGTGCTCGTCGAGGCCGAGGACGAGCTCGCGCTCGGGGCGAGCGGCACGAACTCGGGGATCCTCCACACGGGCTTCGACTCCGTCCCCGGCGAGCTCGAGACGCGGCTGATCCTGCGCGCCGCGCAGCTGCGCGACGAGGTGCTCGACGCGCTCGGCGTGCCGGTCCTGCGCTGCGGCGCGCTGATGCCCGCGGCGCCGGTCGAAGTGGCGGGAACCGCGGGGCGCAACGGCGTCCAGGTGCGCGCGCGTCCCGACGGCGCGCTCGAGATCCCCGGCGAGGCGGTGACCGATCCCGTGCGCTTCACGCTCGCGCTCGCGGCGGCCTCGGGGGCCGAGGTGCGCACGGGCTTCCGCGTGCGCCACATCGGGCGCGGCGGGTTCGTGCTCTCCGACCGCGACGAGGCGGTCGTCGGGGACGTGATCGTCAACTGCGCGGGGCTCTACGCCGACGAGGTGGCGCGCGCGGCCGGCGACGACTCGTTCGCGATCTTCCCCCGCAAGGGCGAGTTCTTCGTCTTCGACACGCGCGTCGAGCGGATCCTGCTGCCGGTGCCGACGCCGCGGACGAAGGGCGTGCTCGTCTTCCCGACGGTCGACGGCCACACCGTCGCCGGGCCGACCGCCGTCGACCAGGAGGACAAGACCGACTGGTCGGTGCGCCCGGAGGCGCGCGAGGAGGTGCTCGCCGGCGCGATCGCGCTGCACCCGCCGCTGGAGGGCCTGGAGCCGATCGCGTCGTACGCGGGGCTGCGGCCGGCGGGCCGCGGCGTCAACTACGTCATCCGCCACTCGCGCGTGCGCGGCGACCTCGTCCACGTCGCGGCCATCCGCTCGACCGGCCTGACGGCGTCTCTGGGCATCGCCGAGCACGTCGCCGACCTGCTCGTCCCCGGCCGGCCCGACGCGCCGCTGGTCGCCGGCGAGGCGCCCGAGGTCGTCGGCCCGTGGTGGCAGCGCCGGGTCGCCGCATGATCCTGGATCCGCCGATAGATCGTGGATGTCTCGCGCCGCGAGAATCGGGGGATCCAGGATGACCTCGCCGCTGCTGCTCGGGATCGACGAGGGCACGACCGCGGTCAAGGCGGCGCTCTTCGACGTCGACCTGCGCGTGGTGCGCGAGGCGACGCGCCGCGTGCCCACCGTGCACCCGCGACCGGGCTGGGTCGAGCGCGATCCGGTCGCGGTCCTCGACGCCGTGGTCGACGCCGTCGCCGAGCTGCTGCGCGACGCGCCGGGCGACGTCGTCGCGTGCGGGCTCGATCACGAGGGCGAGTCGGTGCTGGCCTGGGACGCCGAGACCGGCGAGCCGCTGTCGCCCATCGTGGTCTGGTCCGACAAGCGCTCGGAGGAAGTCCTCGCCCGCCTGGGCGCCGACGAGGACGAGATCCGCCGGCGCAGCGGGCTCCCGCTCGACCCGTACTTCTCGGCGGGCAAGCTCGCCTGGCTGCTCGAGCACGGGATCGAGGACCGGCCGGGGCTGCGGCTGGGCAACGTCGACGCGTTCCTGACCGAGCGGCTCGGGGCCGGCTTCGCGACGGATCCCTCGACTGTGTCACGGACGATGCTCGGCGTCGCCCGGTGGGACCCCTGGCTGTGCGAGCGCTTCGGCGTCCCGGTCGAGCGGCTGCCCGCGGTCGGTGACAGCGTCGGCGAGCTCGGCGCGCTGCGCCACCCGGCGTGGCCGGCCGAGGTTCCGCTGCGCGCCCGCGTCGTCGACCAGCAGGCCGCGCTGGCCGGCGCGGGCTGCGTCGAGCCCGGCCGCGTCAAGGCGACCTACGGCACCGGCGTCTTCGTGCTCGCGCACACCGGCGCCGAGCGCATCGAGCCGCGCGGCGCGCTGCTGCCGACGGTCGCCTGGGGGATCGACGGGCGCGTCGAGTACGCCCTCGACGGCGGGGTGTTCACCGCCGGCGCGCTGCTGGAGTGGCTCAGCGGCGAGCTCGGGCTGGCGAGCGACCCGGCGGCGCTGGCCGCGCTGGCCGCCACCGTGCCCGACAGCGGCGGGGTCCGTGTCCTGCCCGCGCTGAGCGGGCTCGGCGCGCCGTGGTGGCGCCCAGGCGCCCGGGCGGTCGTCGCCGGCATGACCGCCGGCACGCGCCCGGCGCACGTGGCGCGCGCCGCGCTGGAGGCGATCGCCTGGCGGGTCGCCGACATCGCGGCGGTGGTCGACGGCGAGGTCGGCCTCGACGTGCTGCGCGTCGACGGCGGCCTGACGCGCGACGCCCTGCTGCTCGAGCTGCAGGCCGACGCGGCGGGCGTGCCCGTCGAGCGCGGCCTCGTCGACGCCACCGTCGCGGGCGTCGCGGCGCTCGCCGCCGTCGGCGCGGGCCTGTGGTCCTCGACGCGCGAGATCGCCGAGCGGCTGCCGCGCGGCGAGCGGGTCGAGCCGCGGCGCGACGACGCGTGGCGCGCCGCCGAGCACGCCGCGTGGCGGGCGTTCGTGGAGCGGGCGGCCGAGCTCTAGCGCCAACGGTTGGCGCCGATCTGCGCGCAGCCGCGAAGCGCTTCGCGCTGTGGGCAGGATGCCCTCTAGTGCTGCGTCAGGTGACGTCCGCCCCGCCGAACGGGGCGAACGTCACCTGACGCGGCACTAGGTCGACGGCGCGAGCCCGGCGATGATGTGCTCGGTGCCGCGCAGGTGGGCGCGCAGGATGCCCGCCGCCTCGCAGGCGTCCGCCGCCCGCAGCGCGGTCAGCAGCGTGCGGTGCTCGTCGTTGGCGTGCTCGAGGACCGTCTCGGGGTGGGGGATGACCGAGATGAGCTCGGTCATCTCGCCCTGCACCTGGGTCATCGCCGCGACGAGCCGCGCCGCACCGGTCGCCTCGGCGAGCGTGATGTGGAAGCGCACATCGGCCACCCGGTAGGCCTCGAACTCGCCGGCGGCGTCCATCGCCTCGACGAGCTCCTCCATCCGGGCGAACGCCTCGTGGCGGCCGCGCTCGGCGGCCAGCACGGCCGCTCCGCACTCGATGGCCACCCGCGCGTCGAGCACGTCGCGCCAGTCGGCGCGCAGCTTGCCCGACCCAAGCGGGGGAGCCGCGGAGACGAACGTGCCGCCGGTGCGCCCGCGCAGCGAGATGAGGTGGCCCGACTGCACGAGCGTCGTCAGCGCCTGGCGCAGCGTCGAGCGGGCGATGCCGAGCTGCTCGGCGAGCTCGCGCTCGGGGGGGAGGCGCGAGCCGGGAGGGAGCAGGCCGACGCGGATCGCCGTGCCCAGGCGCTCCACCGTTTCCTCGAACGTCGTCGGCGGGCTGACCGGCTCGAAGACCGCTGCCAGCGCGCTCGCGCCCTCCATGGACGGAACGCTACTGGAGTCGAGCGCGGCCGCTTTTCGGCACGGTAGGCTTCGGCCACCCGAGGAGGTAAAGATGTCGCTTGAGAACCGGCACGCCGTCGAGATCGCCCACATGGAGCGGGTGCTCCGGTCCTATGGAGGCGTCCTCACGCGGGCCCGGCTCTTCGACGAGTGCGGCGCCTGCCACTGGCCGGTCCTCGACACGTTCCGCGCGGCGCTCGAGGAGGGGATCGCCTCGGGCCGCCTGCGCGCCCTCGGCGACGAGCTCATCGAGGTTCCGGCCGAGGAGGAAGAGCGCAGGAGCGCGGCCGCCGGGTAGGGTACCCGCGCTCCCGGCCGTTCTGAGGCTCAGCCGACGACGGCGTCCAGGGCATCCACGATCCCGTGGCCGTAGAAGCCGTTGAACTTCGCTTCGCCCTCGCACGTCGCCGTGAAGTCCGGCGTCAGGTCGGGGTCGGGGTAGGTGAACGGGTTCGGGTCCGGGCAGGCGTGCCGCGCCGCCGTGCGCTCGAGGATGTCGCGCACCCTGCTCGGCGCGAGCGTGAGCCCGCCGTGCTCCGGGTCCTTCTTGCCGAACTCCGCCACGATGAGCGCGGCGACCCCCGCCGCGTGCGGCGAGGCCATCGACGTCCCCTGCAGCCACTGGTAGTGGGCGCACGTCCCGCCGGTGCAGTCCTGCACGATGAGCGGGTTCGACGGGTCGGCGGCCAGCTCGGCCTGGGCCACGCCCTCGGGCATCGGGGCGAGGATCCGGTTGTCGGGCGCGTTGTAGCGGTCGGTGCCGAAGAAGTCGCGGCGGTCGCCGCCCGGCGCCGAGACGTCGGTCTGCTCGAGGCCGTAGTTGGAGTAGTAGGCCTTGCGCTCGCTCGGACCGAGCGACGCGACCGCTATGACCCCGCGGCCCTCCGTCGGCATGTCGAGGCACGAGTTGTCGATCTGACGCGGGCGCTCGGTGCCCGGCGGATAGTCCGGGCTCGTCTCGTCGACCGTCGGGTTGCCGAGGTCGGTGTTCTCGTTGCCGAGCGCCGCGACGAGCGTCACGCCGCGGCGGCGCGCGTAGTCGAGCGCCCGCTGGGTCGCGTCGATGATCGTCGCCTGCTGCTCCTGCTCGGCCGGGCTGTCCGCCGGGTTGTCGCGGCAGTTGTAGAGCCACGGATCGACGAAGAACGACATGTTGACCACGTCGATGCCGTTGTCGCCCGCGTAGGTGAGGGCGTCCACCGTCGGCTGCAGGAAGAAGAACCCCGAGTCCTGCCCGGCGCGCAGGTTGACGATGTCGACGCCGGGAGCGACGCCGCCGATCCCGACGCCGTTGAGCGCGGCGCCGATCGTCCCGGCGACGTGCGTGCCGTGGCCGTCCTCGTCGACGTCGGGCGGGTCGGTGCAGCTGTGGTCGGGCTCGTCCTCGCACGGCCCGTCGATGACCGGGTCGTCGACGGTGAAGTTGCGGCTCAACTCGCGGTCGAAGTTCGGGCTGATGTCGGGGTGCGACCCGTCGACACCGGTGTCGATGATGCCGACGCGCACGGCGTGGCTGCCGGTCTGGACGGCGTAGGAGCCGTCGGGCGTCGCGTGCATCATCCGCATGTCCCACTGGTTGGCGGACAGCGGCTCGGCCGGCGGCGGAGCGTCGGCGGCGCGCGCGGTGGTCCTGCGCGTCGCGGCGTAGCCGCGCTCGGACTCGATCCGCCGCCACGGAGGCAGGCCGGGGAGGTGACCGATCGCGCGGTTCGCGGCGGCGCCCTGGATCGCGGCCGCGGCGGTCGCGCGGCGCACGAAGCCGCGCGAGCGCGCGGCGACGGTGGCCAGCCCGATCCGGCGGTTCTCGCGCAGGATCCGGCCGCCCGCGCGGTGGATGGCACGGTGCGCGCCGGCGAGCGAGGCGCCGCGCGCGTAGAGCACGACGTAGGTGCGCGTCGCGCCGGCGCGCGCGTCGTGCGCAGGAGGGGCGGCGGCGGTCGCGGGCGCGGCGGCGGTCCCTGCCGCGACGACGGTGACCGCGAACGCTCCGAGCTTGGTCATCCCTCTTCCTTCCGTGAAGGTGATGACGCGACTAAACCAGAATCAGGCGGTCTCGCGCAGCAGCGCCCGGCGGACTTTGCCGCTCGGGGTCTTGGGCAGCTCGGGGGCGAAGTCGATCCGGCGCGGGTACTTGTAGGGCGCGGTCGTCGCCTTGACGTGGTCCTGCAGCTCGCGCGCCAGCGCGTCGCCCGCCGCGAAGCCGTCGCGCAGGACAATCACCGCGCGCACGATCGCGCCGCGCTCGGCGTCGGGCGCCGCGACCACGGCGGCCTCGGCGACCGCGGGATGGGCCACCAGCGCCGACTCGACCTCGAACGGTCCGATCCGGTAGCCCGCCGAGATGATCACGTCGTCGGTGCGCCCCTCGAAGTACAGCCAGCCGTCCTCCTCGCGGACGCGGTCGCCGGTGCGCCACGGGACGGTCGTCTCGGGCGGCGCCTCGCCGAGATAGCCGCGGAAGAAGGTCGGGACCGTGGCGGGATCCGCGACGAGCTCACCCTCGTCGACCCACAGGCGCATGCCGGGCAGCGGGCGGCCCATCGAGCCCGGCCGGGCGGGCTCGCCGAGCGGCGCCCCGGTGAGCTGGCCGGTCTCGGTCTGGCCGTAGCCGTCGCGGATCTCCAGACCGGTCGCCTCGCGCCACGCGGCGAGGACCTCGGGGTTGAGCGCCTCCCCGGCAGCGACCAGCCCCCGCAGGCCGGGCAGCGCGCCCAGCGTCGTGCGCTTGGCGAGCACGCGGTATTCGGTGGGCGCCATGCACAGCACGTCGACGCGCTCGCGCTCGAGCAGGTCGAGGCGCTCGGCGGGGTCGAAGCGCGCGTCCTGCAGCAGCGCGGTCGCCCCGCGGATCCAGGGGGCGATGAAGACGTTGCGCGCGCTCTTGGACCAGCCGCTGGCCGCCGTGCACCACACCACGTCGCCGGGCCGGGCGTCGAGCCAGTGCTCGGCCTGCACGTGCTGGCCGCTCAGGTAGCGCTGGGCGTGGACGACCGCCTTCGGCTCGCCCGCGGTGCCGCTGGTGAACGTGATCAGGCAGGGATCGTCGGGCGCCAGCTCGGCGGCCGGGGCCGGCGCGGTGTCGCGCAGCAGGTCGTCGTCGGGGACGTAGACGACCTCGCAGTCAGGACGTGCCTGCTCCAGCTCCGTCCGGTTGCGGCGGTCCGCCAGGATCAGGCGGGGGCGGGTCACCCGCAGGCGGAGCGACAGGTCCTTCGCCCGGAGCTGTTCCGTGCACGGGAGGACCACCGCTCCCGTCCGGAAGCACGCCACCATCGCCAGCACCCACTCCACCCGGTTGCCGATCAGCGTCAGGACCGTGTCCCCCCGGCGGACTCCCCGCCGGCCGAGGCTGGTTGCCAGGGCGCTGCTCGCCCGCGCGATCTGGCCGAACGTCCACGTTCTTCTGCTGCCCTCGCGAGTCAGCTCGACGATGGCCGTGCTGTCGCTGGGCGCCGCGTCGACGATGTCCCGGGCGAAGTTCACGGGCGTGCACCTTATGGCGGCGCTCGTGGCGCTTGTGCTTGTGCTTCTTGTGCTTGTTGTGCTTCTTCTTCGGCGGCGCGGGCGCCCACGCCTTGTGGACGGCCGCCACCAGGCCGCGCGGCGTCGGGCACGCCGGGCAGAAGCCGCGCCGCTCCCAGTTGAGCGCGCGGGCGACGACCTCGTCGGCGTAGGTGATGCCGAAGTCGCCGGGGCCGAGGTCGCCGGGCCCGTAGTACAGGTAGGCGGCGCGCCACGCGGTGCCGTCGTCCAGGACGCCGGTCGCGCCGTTGGCGCGCAGCAGCTGCGCGGCGGCCATGATCGCGTCGTAGTCGTCGTAGACCGACGGGTGGCGGCCGGTCGGGTGCGGATAGGCGTCCGGGCGCGGCGCGAGCAGGTGCGCGTGGCGGAACTGACGCCACGTCGAGACCGGCCCGTTGGTGACGTTGAACTGCATCGGCCCCGCACAGCAGCCGGCGTAGTTGAGGCCGCGGTACGTGCCCTCGGCGGTCGAGAACGCCGTCTCCTGCTTGTGAATCGAGGCGAGCAGCAGCCAGGCGACGTCGAAGCGCCGGCTCGCGCGGCGGTAGAGCGGCAGGAACGAGGCGACGGTCCGGCGGGAGACCCGCGCGCGGTCGTTGTGCGCGAAGCGCAGTCGCTCGGCGCGGGCGTCGCGGACGGGGCGCAGCGGCGTCGGGACCGCGGCGGCGCTCGGCACGACGGCGAAGGACTTGGCTGTCGCCGTCGACGGAGCGCCGGCCGCGACGATCGCGCCGACAGTGAGCAGCAGGGGAACGCGCCGCACTTTGGCGAGGTATCGGCAGGTTCGCTCAGGCGCTCAAGAGCGCCCGGGGAGGACCATCTGGGTGCAGATGAAGTTCGCGGCGAGCCGGTCGCCGTTGTGGACGCGGACCTCCCAGACCTGCGTCCGGCGCCCGACGTGCAGCGGCTCGCCGACCCCGGTCAGCTCGTCGCCCTCCCGGCCCGCGGCGAACACGTTGACCTTGAGCTCGACGGTCGTGAAGTCCTCGCCCTCCGGCAGCCGCCGCATCGTGCCCCACGCGGCGACCGTGTCGGCGAACGCGGTCCAGACCCCGCCGTGGACGTAGCCACCCGGGTGCAGGTGGCGCCGTTCGACCGCCAGCCGCCCGACGACGCGCTCGTCGTCGATCTCGACGAGCTCGATCCCCAGGTCGCCCGGGAAGGTGCCCTGCAGGGCGTCGCGGCTCAGCTCGGGCGTGATGCGGGGTCTGGTGGCCATGGAGCGTGCCAGCCTAGTGGGCCTGTCCGTAAGTCCGGCGTGGAATCCGGCGAGGTGATCGCCGTTCCTGCGAAGGACGCAGGGAGGGCACAGTGACGGAGTCACGGGCCCGACCGAGGACGTACGCAGGGGCGGCGAGCGCCCGTCGGTTCCGCGTCGGATTTGCGGACGGGCCCACGAGTGTGCGTATTCTCAGAGGCCTCCAAGCCCAGACAGCAGAGGTAGCGAACCCCCATGGCCGTAGCCGTCCCCTACGTGGAGAAGACCGACGAGCAGAAGGCGATCACGGAGATGGTCCGCCAGTTCACGGACGAGCAGATCATCCCCAACGCCGAGCACTACGACGCCACGGACGAGTTCCCGGAGCCGATCGTCGAGCAGATGAAGGAGCTCGGCCTCTTCGGGATCACGATCCCCGAGGAGTACGGGGGTCTCGGCCTCGATCTCACCACGTACGCGATGGTCGTCGAGGAGCTCAGCCGCGGCTGGATCTCGATCTCCGGCGTCATCAACACGCACTTCATCGGCACCTACCTGCTGCTCAAGTTCGGGACCGACGAGCAGAAGCAGAAGTACCTGCCGCGCATGGCGACCGGCGAGCTGCGGGCGGCGTTCAGCCTCTCCGAGCCCGAGCTCGGCTCCGACGTGCAGGCGATCAAGACCGCCGCCAAGAAGGTCGACGGCGGCGCCTACGAGATCAACGGCACGAAGATGTGGGTGACCAACGGCCTGATGAGCGGCCTCGTCTTCACGCTCGTCAAGACCGATCCCGACGCCCAGCCGCGCCACAAGGGCATGACGTGCTTCATCTGCGAGAAGGAGCCGGGCGTCAGCGAGAACACCGGCGAGTACGCCGGCTTCACCGTCCCGCCCAAGATCAAGAAGATGGGCTACAAGGGCGTCGAGTCGACCGAGCTCGTCTTCGACGGCTACAAGTGCCCCGCGGAGAACATCCTCGGCGGCGAGGAGGCCGGGCTCGACAAGGGCTTCGCGCAGATGATGGACGCGCTCGAGGTCGGGCGCGTCAACGTCGCCGCGCGCGGCGTGGGGCTCGCGCAGCGGGCGTTCGAGCTGGGCATCAAGTACGCCCAGGAGCGCAAGACGTTCGGCAAGCCCATCGCCGAGCACCAGGCGATCCAGTTCAAGCTCGCCGACATGGCCACCCAGCTCGAGGCGGCGCGGATGCTGACGATGAAGGCCGCGCGCCTGAAGGACGCCGGCGAGCGCTCGGACCTCGAGGCGGGCATGGCCAAGCTCTTCGCGTCCGAGACGGGGCGGTTCTGCGCCGAGGAGTGCCTGCGCATCCACGGCGGCTACGGGTACTCCAAGGAGTACGAGATCGAGCGCATCTACCGCGACGCGCCGCTGCTGCTGATCGGCGAGGGCACCAGCGAGATCCAGCGCATGGTCATCGGCAAGAAGCTGCTGCAGCGGTACAAGATCTGACCGCCCAGGCCGACACCAAGACGTTGATCGAGGGGGCGGTCAAGCGCCTCCTGGCCGAGGTGCCCGCGCTCCAGCCGCTCAAGCTGGTCATCGGGCTGGATCTGCGCGCCCGCGGCGACACCCAGCAGTACCGGATCGAGCTGCCGGGCCCGAAGGTGACCAAGGACATCGCCACCGACGCGCGCGTGCGCATCGAGGTCCACCGCTCGTTCTTCAACGAGCTGGCCAAGGACGGCCGCGTGGCCGACTGGCGCGAGGCGTTCACCTACGGGCAGGCCAAGGCGACGGGCCCGACGCAGATCCTCCAGCTCATCGAGCGGGTCGTGAACAAGCAGGAGGAGCGGGCCCGCACCAAGCGCGCGCGACACTGAGCGCGGCTGATGCTGCTCGCGCTGCTCGCCATCCTGGTTGCCGGCTCGGGCACCGGCTCGATCGCCGGCCGCGTCACGACGGCGCCGACCTGTCCGGTCGAGCAGGAGGGTCACCCGTGCCCGCCGCGCCCCTACGCGGCACATGTCACCGCGTCCGCCGGCGGACGCGAGGTCGCCGCGGCCGACGCTGCCGACGACGGCCGTTACCGGATGGAGGTCCCGGCCGCGGACTACACGGTGTGCGCCAACCCGCGCTCGGGCTCGAGCTTCCCGCGGCAGGAGTGCCGCGATGCCCACGTCGACGCGGGCCGCGACACCGACGTGGATCTCGTCATGGACTCGGGGATCCGCGGGGCGTCCGGAGGCGGCGGTGGCCCGCCCCGCGCGGAGCGGCCGCCGATCGTCTCGGACCCGATCCCGTTCCCGGCGCGCCGCAAGCACGAGATGCGCCTGTACGCCCGGCGCCACTACGGGCTGGACCGTTACACCCTGGTCCATCCGCACGTGATCGTGGAGCACGTCACCGCCACCTCCACGTACCGCGCGACGTGGAACACGTTCGCCTCCGACGCGCCCGACCCCGAGCTGCACGAGCGCCCGGGGACCTGCTCGCACTTCGTCGTCGACCCCGCCGGGCAGATCCACCAGCTCGTCCCGCTCGGCCTGATGTGCCGCCACACGGTCGGCCTGAACTGGACGGCGATCGGCATCGAGCACGTCGGGCTCTCCGACGGGCAGGTGATGGGCGACCGCGCCCAGTTGGCGGCGTCGCTGAAGCTCACGTGCTGGCTGCGCTCGCGCTACGGCATCGCGCTGCGCAACGTCATCGGCCACAACGAGTCGCTGTCGAGCCCGTATCACCACGAGCGGGTGGCGCGCCTGCGCCACCAGACCCACGGGGACATGCGCCACGCGACGATGACGCGCTACCGCGCCGCGCTGCGGCGCGCGTGCGGCGCGTGACCTTTTTCCGGCCGGGCGCTCTTCCCTAGGGAGTCCCCGCCACAAAAGGAGTCCCTCTTGTCTCATCGCAAGGCCGTCTTCGTGATCGCCGCCGCGCTCGCGCTCGTGCTTGCCGGCCCGGCTTCCGCCGCCACCTGGCGCGGCACCGTCGTCCATCGCAACCACAGCGCGCGCAGCATCGTCGTCGCCACGAGCACCGGCAAGATGGTTGCCGTGCACACCCGCCGGGCGGTGCGGATCGGGCGCGTCGTCCGCGTCAACGCCCGCCGCCTGCGCAACGGGACGTACTCGGCGCGCAGCCTCCGCGTACTCGGCACGCGCCGCCGCGTCCGCCTGCGCGGGACGGTCACCTACGTCAACCGCCACCGGCGGCTGTTCACCCTCTCCGCCCGCGGGGCATCGGTCCTGCTGCACGCCCGCCGCGCCCGCGCCGCCCGCGCGATCGCGGCCGACGACGCCATGCCGACCTCGGGCTCGCAGGTGGTCACCAACGCCGAGATCGACGACCAGGGCGACCTGGAGGCCCAGGACGTCAAGGACGAGGGCGACGACAACGACGGGATCGAGCTCGAGGGCAAGCTCCTCGCCGTCGACAAGGA
>VAWY01000062.1 GCA_005888335.1 Actinomycetota bacterium | reverse complement strand
AGCGCTCGCAGTTCGGTCGTCCCCGTGTTCTCCGTCGAATGCTCCTCCGCCTCGCGCCACATGACATCGCCCGCACTCACGTCGACCTCCCCGGACTCGCCGTCCGATGCGTGGCTACTGGCCGCAGCAGACCGACGACACGACATCAGCGAGTACCTCAACAGGCTCTCCAAATACGTGGTCTCCAGCACGCTCGAGGATCCCGGGTGGGACCGCACGACTGTGCTGCGCGGCCCGCTGAACGAAGAGATCCAGGCGCTCAAGTCGGCCGTCGGCGCCGACATAGTGCGACGCGGCGGGCCCGCGCTGCGTCAGCTCGCGGCGAGCCCGGCGACCGTCTGCGGGACGCCCTCGAACGCTCCAATCGAGGCCAGCGCGCCATCGCTTCCGACCGCCCAGCCGAAGACCTTCTGAGCGTCGGCGTCGATCGCGTAGAGATAGCGCCCGTCGCGGCTGATCGCCTCGTCGCGGATGCCCTTCTCGCCCAGCCGTGTCGAGCCCGCGACGGCGTCGCGCAGCGCGAGGCGCCCGTCTCGGGCGATCTCGTAGCTGGAGATCGTCCCGTCGCCGAAGTTGGTCACGTAGGCGAAGCGCCCGTCCTTCGTGACGGCCGCCCAGCACACCTCACTGCGGGTATCGCCGACCGAGCCGCTCACCGGCGCCAGCCGGCCGGGGTCGGTCAGCGAATAGGAGGACGCCGCCGCGGCGCCCAGTGCGCCGCCGAAGGCCTCGGTGACGATCATCGCGCCGTCCGGCGTGAAATCGAATCCGTACGGCGTCTTGCCGGAGGACTTGATCGTCGTCGGGCCGGAGGCGTGGCCACGCTCGTCGATCGCGTACGCGCTGATGCTGTCCGTGCCGCGTTCCGTCACGACCAGGGTGCGACCGTCCAGGCTGAACGACACCTGTGCTGGGTCGGCATTGTCGGCGCTCAGGGGCCGGGCCGAGCCCTCCAGCTCGACGATCCGGCCGTTGTCGATCTTGAACCCGGCGATGTTCGGGGTGCCGTTGTTCAGCACATAGACCAGATCACCGTGGATCGCGACGCTGGTCGGCGTCGCGCCACCCGAGGCGACGCGATCGGAGAGGAGCAGGCCGCCGTCCCCGACCGAGAACAGGGACAGCTCGTCGCTGCCGGCGTTCACTACGAGGAGCTGGGCGCCGTCATCGCTGAGCACGATCGAGCTCTGAGACGGAAGGTGCGGCTCGCCGGTTCCGCGACCGCCCGTGGGGAAGCGCCCGAGCGGGGCGAGCTGCCCATCCTCGCGGCGCCCGAACGCGACCACCTCGTTCTCGGTCGCGTCGTTGGTCTGCACGTAGACCGCGGTTGCCACATTGCTGCTCTGCTCCGTCATGAGTTCCTCCATGCCTCTCGGATCCCGCCGTCGCCCAGTCTCGGCGGCTTGCAGCGCGCTACGGCCGAGGGCGCGACCCCTCGGGCAAACGGAGTATCACCGCTCGTGCACCTGCTGTCAGCTCTTCGAGCATCTCGAGGCCGAACGACGCCGTGCTCCCGGATCTCGCGCAACGCGAGGTGTCGCTACGTCGCGGTAACCGTGACCGGGATCCGCTGCACGGCGTTGTTCGCGTAACCGCCGACGTTCCAAGTCGGCTCGAGCGGCTGCACGTTGCCCGCCGCGTCGGTGGCGCGGCAGACGAGCTCGTAGTCGCCCGGATCGGCAGGCTCCCAGCGATGTGACCAGCTGCGCCAGGCGTGCGGGCCCGGAGCATTGCCGAGCGCTGCTTCACCCCAGCTGGTGCCGCCGTCCGTGCTCACCTCGACTCGGGACACCTGCCCCCATCCCGACCACGCGCGCCCCTCGAGCTGACACGCCCCCGCGGCCACGAAGCGGCGCCGTGTCAGGAAGTCCGGGACACCAGGCGGGCGCATGAGGGCGCGCGGCAGCATCCGCGTGACCGGCGTGCCCGGGTCGTCCTCGCTGCTGCGCAGCCGATAGCCCTGCGACTGCTGGTAGCCGTCGAACGGCGTGTCGAGGACGGTGATGCGCCGCAGCCACTTCACGTTCGTCATCCCGTACCAGCCGGGGACCACCAGGCGCAGCGGGAAGCCGTGCTGGGGCGGCAGGGGAACGTCGCCGGCGATCCCCCACGCGAGGACGGCTCCCGCCTCGAGAGCCTCGGCAAGCGGCAAGCTGCGCTCATACGCCTGCGGCACGCCACCCTCGACGCCGCGGTCCAGTCCGGTGAAGAGGACCTCGACGGCGGTCTCGTCGAGGCCGGCCTCGCGCAGCAGTGGTGCCAACGGGGTTCCGGTCCAGACGGCCGTGCCGACCGCCTCGCCGAGCCACGGCTGTGAGACCGGTCGCGGATGCATGCTCGCCCGCCCGTTGCCCGCGCACTCCATCGTGACCGGCAAACAGACCCGCTCTCGCCGTTGGAGGTCTTCGAGCGAGAGCGCGACCGGACGCTCGACGCGGCCCGCGACTTCCAACCGCCATGCGCCGGCATCGACTCGCGGGATGTCGTAGTGGATCAGCAAGTAATGCAGACCGATCGGCGTGATCGGCCATCGCAGCGCCTCGAGCGGCATCCCCGAGTTGCGCTGCGCGAGCCGCAGTTCATCTGTCGAGATGCCTTCGTCCGCGGTGATCATCAGGCCCGCGGCCGATTATCTGCCGCTCGGCCTGAGTCGGCAACGCGTCGAAGGAAGCCGGCTCTCCACCATCCCCGCGAGCATGTGCGCGCCGGCCTCGGCCAGCACCTCGCCCAGGCGGTCGACGATCTCGTCGAGCAGGTCCGCGTCGCTGTTCAGCGGCGGGGCGATCTGCAGGACGCTGTCGCCACGGTCGTCGGCGCGCGCGATCAGCCCGCCTCGCGCAGGCGGCGCGGGAGGAAGCCGCGCAGCAGGTCGTCGCGCTCGGCCGGCTCGAAGCGCGTGTTGTCGTCGTCCTTGACCAGCTCGACGGCCCAGAAGAACCCGGCGCCGCGGGTGTCACCGACGATCGGCAGCGCGCGCAGCTCGCCCAGCCGCGCCTCGAGGTGGCCCGCGAGCGAGCGGACGTTGTCGAGGACGCCCTCGCGGGCGAAGATGTCCATGTTGGTCAGCGCGATCGCGGCGCACAGCGGGTGCCCGCCGAACGTGATGCCGTGGCGGAAGACGCTGCCGGCCAGCGGTGCGGCGACGTGCTCGCGGGCGAGGACGGCGCCCATCGGCGCGTAGGCTCCGGCAGCCCGCGACGATCGAGCGGCTCGCCGCAACGCTTCACTGGGCGACCGGCGCTCCTTTGCGCGAAAGGCAGAGCCCGGTGTCAGGCAACTCGCACGCGCGGCGGCACGCTGTCGCATCTCGTCGTAGGCGATGAGTTCCGCGCGATCACCAGAGGGTCTGAACCGTCCCCGGACAGACGTGAACCGCGTGGCGCTCTCGGTCCCAGCGCCGCGACGATGATCGCGACAGCAATTGGTGTCCATCGCTTCGCGGACCGCCACCACCAGCACGGTCCGTCGTCCGTCCCTACGGCGCCATCATCGTCATCGACGGCATCGCCCCGGCGTCGTCGTGCCCCGCGCCCGGGACGGCGTCAGGCACGGCGAGGAGCGCGAGGCCCAGGACCCCGAGCGCCACCGCGACGGCGAGCCGCGTGCGCCAAGACGTGGGCGCGAGGCGCTCGAGTGCGATCAGCCCCGCGATGGCCGCCATCCAGCCGATGCTCATCAGGCCGACCGCGAAGAGCGTCGCCATCAGCCCCCAGCAGCAGCCGACGCACCAGGTGCCGTGCCGGGTGCCCATGCGCAGGGCGCCGGCGCGGCCCGGCTGCCAGTGCGAGAGCAGGAAGCCCACGGGGCTGCGGCAGTGGGTCAGGCAGCGGTCCTTGAGCGGGCTTAGCTGGTAGGCCGCGGCGAGCAGAATCGTTGCCCCGGCGAGCGGTCGGCCCGCCTCGTCCCATGCAAGGGCGTCGCCGGCGAGCGCGTCTGCGGCGAGCACGAGCCCGTAGGCGGACAGCCCCGCGGCGGTCCACGTCACGAGGTAGCCCGTCACGAAGGCCGCGGTCGCCGAGTCGCCGAGCCCGTGGCCAAGGCGCATCCGGTCGTAGAGGGTCACGACCGGGGTCATCGAGGGCAGCATCATCGCCGCCATCATCAGCGCCCACGAGCCGGCGAACGTCGCGGCGCCCAGGTCCGCGCCGACGCCCGGCATGCCGCCCATCCAGCGGCCGAAGACGATCCAGGCGACCGCGGCGGCGCCCACCAGCGCGACCGCGAGGGCCGCCGCGCGGCGCGGCGCGGCGGCGCTCGCCGCGCCGCCCAGGCTCAGCCGCTCCACGCGAACGGAGCCGAGAAGCCGCTCCCGCCCTCGTTGATCAGCTCGATGCCGAAGAGGTCGGTCCGCGAGCGCGTCGCGCGCCCGATGGTCAGCGTCTCTCCCGCGGGGTGGAAGACGTTGGTCAGCTGAGCCGGCCTGTCGTCCTCGCGGCCGAACGACACGACGTCCTCGACCTCGATGTCGGCGGCGTCGCCGATCCGCACCGCGTGGCGGCCGTCGGACTCGCTGAACTCGATCCGCAGACGCTCCACGCCGAGGTTCTCCCCCACCAGCGGCCCGAGGCCGGCCATCGGGCCGCCGAGCTCGCCGCTGAAGACGCCGCCAAGCGCCTGCGCCTGCTCGTCGCTCGCGGCCTCGTCGATGACAACGCCGAGGCGCCAGTTGCCCTCGGCCATGACCTTGGGCGACTCGGCCACCGCGACCACGGTCAGGTCGCTCACGTCGACGCCGTCGACGTCACCGCGGTCCACGTGGAAGACCAGCGCCGCCCGGCAGTAGTCACGGTCGGCACCCAACGTCAGCGACGCGGTACACGGGCACACGACGTCGCACGAGCAGTTCTCGAAGTACCGGCCCTCAACGCTCCAAGCCACCGTGGCTCCTCTCCTCGCTCGTGACCGATCCTCGTCCCTGAGAACCGTTCCGGTCAAGCGTCAGTCGTCGCGACGTCAACTCGAGGCTCGGCACGTGGCCAGGAACGGCCGCTTGCCGCAGGTCTCGGTGAGTCATGTCGAACGCGAAGGAGGCCGCTCGCATAGTCGATACCCCTACCCGCTGCCTGGCGGCAACGTTCACGAGCGAACCGCGACGGTCTGTCCCGGTTCCGCACGCGCGAGTAGGAGCAGTCCAGTCGAGAGAGTCGCTTTCCGCGCCAGCTCGCCCTCGTTCTGGCACGCTTTCGGCGAGGCAAAGAGCGTGCCGCTGCTGACCGCTGATCTCGACTGGAACGTGCTCACTTGGATCGAGTTCGTTCGGGGCGCCACGGCATACCGAGATCACTTCTCGCGACAGGCCCGAGAAGACGCTGCCTACTTGGCGTGCTACCGCGCCCTTCGCCGCGAGGATTCGATGCTGGCCCGAGTGGGTCGTAGCCGCGAGATCGTGACCTTTCTCAACGCTTGGGCATGTCGGCTCGACTCGAAGAAGGCGCCGGCCGTATTCCGTGGCTGGATCTACGCCCACGGATCAGAACTTGAGGAGCTTGGGCTTGTTGCCCTGACGGATCGCGATGTGCCAAGCCTCAGCCGCGAAGTTGATGGCTTGTACGACAGCGTGATCGCGCTCCGATCAGAGCTCCACAATATGAGTGACGCAGCAGCCTCCAAGGTGCTCCACCAGCTCGTGCCTGATCTGTTTGTGATGTGGGACAAGACCATCAAGCAAGTGGCGATGATGCAGGGCTACGGCCGCTACTCGGGGTTTCTTGTGGCAATGCATGAACTGAGCCGGCGCCTCCTCGATCAAGCCGACATGACTCGGGACGAGGCAGAGGTCTACCTCCAGCGAGAGCTCGGCTACTCCACGAGGAAGACGTTCGCCAAGTACGTCGATGAAGCGAACTGGTACTGGACCGTCGGCCGCTACAGCGCCCTTCGCGGCGCTCAGTAGGGCCTACGCCCGCCTGCGCGCTCTCGCTTAGCGCGACAAGCGCTTCGCAGCGGGCCTGTCGACCCCGCTGCGATCCTGGGATGCGACAGAGGCGGAGCGGTGGCGTAGGTTGCGCGCGTGGCGGACTGGGTGACGATCTCCTCGCTGGCGACGGCTGCTGGCACGCTCGCTCTGGCCGGCGCGACGTTCTCTGCTGTGCGCTCGTCCAACCGCTCGGCACGTATCGCCGAACTGGCCCTTCAAGAGCAGCGACGCCCGGTTCTGATCAACGGGCGCCTCGATGATCCCGTCCAGAAGATCATGTTCGCCGACGGTCACTGGATCCACGCCCAGGGCAGCGAGGCGGTGGTCGAGGAGGAGGACGGCACGCTCTACCTCGGGCTCGCGCTGCGCAATGCCGGCGCAGGCATCGCCGTGCTGCAGGGCTGGCATCCGTGGACGGAGGTTGTGCGCTCCGATGTCGGCCATCGCCCCGCAGAGGAGTTCCGCCGCCAGATCCGCGACATCTACGTTGCCCCAGGTGACGTCGGCATGTGGCAGGGCGCTCTGCACGAAGCGGATGGCGACCTCACGGCCGAGCTACGCGCGGCCCGGTCCGAACGGCGGGGGTTCGCAGTGGACCTGCTCTATAGCGACCAGGTCGGAGCCCAGCGAACGATCAGCCGGTTCGCGATCACGCCGGCCGGCGACGACCGCTGGCTGGGCAACGTCGGGCTGCACTGGAACCTCGACGACAGCGGACCTCGCTGACGCCACAACGACGGCTCGCGCTGGGCGGTGAGCCGCACCGCGCGTCGTTGCTGTGCCCCGCCAGATGTCCGTGCGGGTTTGCGCGAGGAGCGCTACTCGGGGGCGGCGGTGGGGTGGAGGTTGCCGACGGACGAAGGTCAAGAGCCAGGGTCGGTGTTGCCGACGGCGCCGGGCCAGCCGAGTTCGCGGACGCGGTCGATGACCTCGGCCGGGCGCGGGCCCGTCAGCGCGAGGTCGCCGCCACAGGCCACCCGATCGACGCCTCGCCGGCGCACATCCGCGACCACCGCCTGGAACGCGGTGAGGTGCCGTGCACGTCGGAGACGAGCGCGGCGCCCAACGCTGCCTTACGACGTCACCGCCTGGCATACGATGCCGACCCGCTTGGTCGTGCCGACCGGCTCGCCCTTGCGGACCTCGTAGGTGAGGTGCGCCGCGCGCAGACGAGCGGCCGTGACGGCCGGCAGCTCGGGCGATGTGAAGCCGCCCTCGATGCGCACGCGGCGGCTGGCGACGAGCAGCAGCTCCCTGACGCGGAACTCCCGCCCGGGTAGCCCGCTGGATGGGCAGGAGACCAGCGCCGTGCGCATCTCCGTGCGCGCCGGCGACCGCGTCAAGGTGACCGTCTTGGTGACCAGCGCGATCGTCCGCGGCAGCAGCGTGCCCACCCGGATGGGGTGCCCGATGAGCGAGCGCCCGGCGGCGACGACGTAGGGCGATCGCACCGGGCCCTCGAGGATCGCCTGCGACTCGAGCGTCGCGCACACGGTCGCGGGCGTGAACGTGGCGCCGGCGGGCAGCCGGCGATCCCATGAGTAGTTGATCGTCGCCGAGGTGGACCGGTTGATCTGGACGCCGGGCGCGTAGCCGAAGCCGACCTCGGCCTCCTCGGGATGCGGGCGGAACAACCCGGCGACGTACATCCCGGGCGGGCACGTGAGCACGCTCTGCAGGGTCGTGTCGCGCGGGTCGGCGTCGCCGAGCGTCAGGGTGCGGCTCACGAGCGCGAAGCCCGCGGGCAGCACGGTGCCCGGGCGGATGGGCGCGCCGATGAGGTAGGTGCCGCCGCCGATCGTCACCGGCGAGGCGAGCGGCCCGAGCTGGACCTGCTGAGCCGGGTCGGCCGACGCGGCGGCGGGAGCGACCGCGGTCGCGACCAGCGCGGCGACGATGATCAGGCGGCGACATGACATACCCGCCATCCTCGCCCGCCGACCGGCGTCCGCTCGGTGACCGCCCTCACCGAGCGTCGGTGACGTTGCTCAGCCTGGCAACAGCCCGAACAGCGGCAGCACGAGTGCCGCGGCGCCGAGCGCCATACGGTGTTCAAGGTCGCCTCATCGGCAGACGCACTCGCAGTGGCCTGACCGAAAACAAGCCGGCCTGTTCCGCGCGATCTCGCAGCGACTGGCGCCGGTCGTGACGATCGATCTCGCCACCGGCCCGCTTGAAACGCGCAGTCTCGCTTCGCGCGATTTGCGCGAGCGACGGCCGCGTCACGACAGACGCCTGCCGGTCGTCGAAATGGGCACAGGCGATGCGGCAGCGAAGATGCTCGCTCTCCGCGGTTTCCAGGTTGCCGCGCCGCCGATTGCGCCGAGTGCGGTAGCAGGTCAGGCGTGCCGGCAATCTGAGGGCGGCGCGGATGTGACCGCGAACGTCAGCTCGCGTTGGGCTTCCAGGTCGCCTTGGGCGATGAGCGCGGCGATGACGATCAGGCTTCGGTCGCGCAGGCTGAGCTCGTCGTCGGTCCACGCGTTCGCGGCCGACTGGATCGCCTCCTCCCCGAGCCGGTCGCCGACCGCGTCGGCAAACCAGCCGGGGACCTGTTCGGGGGTGATGTGGAACTGGCTGGCGTAGGCATGGAGCCCGCGCTGATAGCGAGCGGTGTCGGAGTTGTCGCTCATGGAAATTCATCGGGCGAGGAACGACTGCACGGCGGTGGCGATCCGCCATGGCTCGGTGAGATCCCACTCGGCGTAGCGCTCGGACACCTGCTCAATCAGCGTGCCGATGATCTGCTCGGCGGCCTTGCCCTCGGCTGACAGCCGCTGCGTCTCGGATTCGAGCCACTGGATGTAGATGTGGTAGGCGTCGATGAGCTCCGCGCCGCCGAGCTCGCCGTGGCCGGGAACCACGATCTCGGGCTGGAGCCCCTTGAGCTCGTCGAGCACCGCCATCCATCGATCGCCGTCGACGTCGACGTCATAGGGCGGGAAGTAGGGGAAGATCGGCAGGAACCGGTCCTCGACCAGATCGCCGGCGAAGATGATCCGCTCGGCGGGAAGGAAGATGGTCTGGTCGCCGCGCGAATGGGCTGGGCCGCGAGTTCGCATGTGCACCAGGCGGCCGCCGAGGTCGAGGTCGCAGCCTGCGTCGTAGATGATCTGCGGGTCGACGAACTCGACGCCCTCGAGCTCGCGCGTTGCGTCGTCGCTGAACGTGCGGAACTGCTCGAGGTAACCGGCGGCCTTCTGACGGAACTCGTGGTGCTGGACGCGGTTGTACAGGAGCGTCGCGTCGGTGAAGGCCTGCGCGCCGAAGCCGTGCTCGGGGTGGAAGTGCGTGAGCGTGACCAGCAGCTGCCGGTCGCCGGCAAGCTGTCGAGCCGCGGCGTAGGTGTGGGCGCCACTGCGGGGCCCGAAGCCGGTGTCGACGACGAGCGCCGCGCGCCGGCCTAGGATGATCCCGATGTTCGGGACCAACGGCACGCGGCCGTCCGGGATGACGTAGACACCGTCGGCGATCTCCTGGGGGCTTCCGCTGACGACCGGCGGGGGAACCTGATGTCCGAGCGTCGGGGAGAAGGTCTGATCGGTCATGAGATAGTCAGCTCCTCGTAGCTTTCACGCAGCAGCGCGATGCCGTCTTGCGCGTCTTTTTCGTTGGCGAGTGGCTTGCTGACCCAGTTGGAGAACCACTCCTTGGCCCGTCCTGCGGTCAGCACCTGCGCGCGTCGGTCGTCGGGGAGCGGAAGGTCGAGCGTGCGGCAGTCCGAGTGAACATGCCCGAGCTCGTGGTCCTCGAACACGATTGCGGTGGCGCCCCGCGGGGTGATTTGCGTGCTGACGCCGGGCCAGGTTGCGACCTCGTCGAGGACGGATGCGGGGGGTAAGGCGGGATTCATGGCTGTCTCCTTCGGGCGACTAGGCGAGGCCGATCTGCCGCGCCTGCTGAGCGGAGTCCCAGAAGGCGGAGATAGCGATGAGCCGGTCGCCCTCCCACTTGCTGGTCTGGCCGAGCTCGACGTCGAATGCCTCCCCTGTCGGAGCGATCACCGTGCCGTCGGGCAGGGTCATCTCTCCAGTAAAGGTCCCGGTTGCACGGGTGATGACGGTGATCCAGTCGCCGCTTCCGAACTGGATGGGGTACGGGAGGTCCACGTGCATGTCGGGAAAGGTGCGGAGCAGCTGCTGCATCGCCGCGGAATGCGCCTCGCGTCCATAGACCGGCTCGGCGAGCCCGGTGATGTACGCGACCATCTCGGGATGGTGCACCGCGTCCACAGCGACAAGGTCGCGGGAGTTGAAGGCCTCATCGCCGTGCTCCATGAGCGCGAGCAGGTGTGCGGTCCGGCTGGTGTTCTGGGTCGTGGTAGCCATGAGAGCTCCTTTGTTGGTGTGTCAGTTCACGGTCGACGTCGTGGGCGCAGCGCGTCGGTCCGGGCTGGCGTCGTCCGCGTTTGCCCATCCGGGCGGGACGATCAGGACCGGTCGACGCGGAGCGCTGGAGGACGTGGGTCGAGACACTCCCCACGAAGGCACGGACGCCCGTCAGCCCGCGTGCTCCGAGCACCACCCCGTCGACGTCGAGCTCGCTCGCCTCGCCGACGATCGCGTCGGAGACGTCGCGGTCATCCGCGACCGGGAAGCCGAGGCTGCCGGCGAGCCGGGCTCCGTGCTCCGCCAGCTTCTGCGCCTGCTGCGCCGAGTGGTCATCCACCTCGGAGGCATCGGTCGCGACCGCCAGTGGTCCGCCGAACCGCGCGGCGTGCAGCGCCGACACCATCATCGGCTCCCACACGGAGAGCACGATGGCTTCGACGACGGAGCCGGCGAGCAACTTGGCGGCCGTGGCGATCGCGGCATCCGCGCCGTTCGAACCGTCGTAAGCGACCAGCACCTTCACGGGATCTCCTTCCTTCGGACTCGGTGCCGATCAGGCTGCGGCGGTTGCCGTGTCGTACGAGAACGCCGCGGCGTAGTCGGTTGCGAACACTTCGAACGAGCGTGGCGGCCGGCCAAGCAGCGAGGCCACGTCGTCGGTGACGTAGTCGCAGTCGCCTTCGGCCATCAGGGCGACCGCCCTGGCGTTGTCCTCAGCGACGCTTTCCCCCAGACCGACGTCGAGCATCGCCTGCCGTTGCTCCTCGAACGTGATCGAGTGGAACGCGATCAGCCGGCCGAGCACCTTCGACAGCACCGCCGCCACCTCGGTGGCGGAGAGCACCTCGGGCCCCGTGGGCCAGTAGGTCTGTCCCACGTGGGCAGCGGGTGCAGCAGCGATCTCGGCGGCGACAGCGCCGACGTCGCGCGCGTCGATGTGCCCGATGCGGCCTTCGCCAGTGGCGGTGCTGAAGCTGCTCGTGTTGGCGATCCCGGGCGCCATCATCAGGAAGTTCTGCATGTAGGCGTTGTTTCGCAGCAGCGTGTAGCCGAGTCCCGAGGCGATCAGCGCGTTCTCGATCTCGGCCTGGTTGCGGCGTCTCGCGATGGGCGAGTCCGCCGACGCTTTGCTGGTGATCTTCACGACGTGCCCGGCCCCGGCTCGGACAGCGCTGTCGATGACGTTCAGCTCCTGGCGCGGGATCGCTGGACTGACGAGCACCACGCTCAAGACGTCCTGCATCGCCGCGTCGATCGTCGCCGGATGCTCCAGATCACCCTCGACGACTTCGACTCCCGCGCGGGCCAGCGTGGCCGCCTTGTCCGGAGCGCGGACCAGGATCCGCACCGGCTCTCCGCGTTGAGCGAGCACGCGCGCCGCCTCTGAGCCGACCTTGCCGGCAGTCGTGACGAGGATCATGGGGGCTTCTCCTTTCGGCCTGACGTCCATCGCCGGGGAGCGTCACACCCGGAGATGTGATCCGGCATCGCATCAAGCCGGTGAGATTCCGGCCCGTGCCCGTGGACCGCTAGGGCCCGTGCGAGGACGGAGAGAGCAGGCCGAGCTCCCGCGCTCGCTCGACGGCGTCGGCGCGCCGGTGGACGCCGAGCTTGGCGTAGAGGTGGCGTAGGTGCGTTCGGATCGTGTTGAGCGACACGAACAGCTCGGCGGCGATCTGCGGAGCCTGCAGGTTCGTCGGGAGGTATCGCAGGACGCGGAGCTCGCTGTCTGTGAGTGGTTCATGGAGCGGCTCGGCGCTCTCCGGCCGCACGCGCGGAGCGTGGCCGGACAGGAGGTCCAGGATCTCGGCCATCAGGGAGGCGTGGTTGGTGCGAGACCGCGAGTGGCGCTCGAGCAGCTCTCGCGCAGGGAAGAGCAGGAACGGCAGCAGCAGCCCGTCGGGCTCGGCAAGGTCAAGCGCGCGTTCGAGCGTGCGAGATGCAGCGCCGTGATCGCGCAGCGCGTCTCGGGCGGTCGCCTCCAGCAGCAGCGCCTGCGCCTCCCACCGAGGGTCCTCCATCGGCGTGGAGCCGTCGAGGATCGGCGCCAGCGCGGCGACAGCGCCCTGCGGATCGTCCTGAGCGAGGGTCAGCGCGGCACGAACAAGGCGCATCTCGGCGGTTTCCCTGACGTCGTCGTCCATCTCGGCGAGGGCTTGCCGCACCCGTTCGGTCTCGCCGGTCTGGACAAGCATCTCCAGGTTCGCCGCACGCGCGCGTCTGGCGAGGATGTGCGGAGTGATCAACAGTCGCTCGATGCGCTCGACGGCGCGGTACGCGGACGCTGCCTCGGCGTGTCGGCCGCGGGCGAACTCCAGCAAGGCGCGGGTGGCGTAGAGCGTCAGCGCGGTCGCCGGTTGCGCGAAGTGGCGCAGGGCGCGTTCAGCCCGGTCCAGCCGTGGCGCTGCCTCCTGCAGCCGCCCGCGCCAGAGGGCCACGCTGCCGAGCGCGATGTGCGCGGCGGCGTTGGGGGCTGCGGTCTCCTCCCAGCCGTGCTTGCGCGCCAGGTCGATCGCCTGCCTGGCGCGTGCCTCCCCCTTCGGCTGAGAGAGAAAAACGCTCAGAAGCCCCAGGTGCGCGAGCGCCTGCAGCTCGAGCAGCGGCGTGCCGAGGCGCCGGGCTTCGGCGAGCGCCCGCTCGAGATGCCGCTCTGCCGCTTCGAATTGACCCGCCCAGGTTTCGGCGCTTCCGAGGTCGGCTAGCGCCGTGATTCGTAAGTCCTCGCCGAGCCCGAACTCGACAGCCTCCGCCGCCTCGTCCCACGCGAGCAGTCGCCGTGCCTCCTCGGCGACGGACTGGACGTCGTTGCGTGCCCGGGCCAGCGCCAGCCGCACGAGCGCAAGATGGACCCGGAAGCGCCCGCGACGCTCCTCCGGCACGGACGCCGACATGCGCGCCGCCAGTTTCAGGTACCGCTCGGCCTCGTGCAGTGACCCCGCCGCCCGCTTGTCGCCCGCGGCCAGGGCCGCCAGCTCGGCGTTCGCCGCGACCATGCTGGCGGGAAACCGCGACAGGAAGTCGCGGGCGGTTGCGATCCGACCCTCGACATACAGGCCACGCCAGCTATCCGTGAGCAGCCGGGCCGCGAGCGCCCAGTCCTCCGCAGACTGGGCGTGACGAATCGCCTCGATCGGATAATCGTGCTCGGCGAACCACGCGGCAGCCGCCGTGTGCAGGGCAGGCAGCTCTTCCGGCGCGCTCCGCCGCAGCTCGAGCGCCAGCAGGTCCGCGAACAGGTGGTGGTAGCGAAACCAGCGACGCTGCGGATCCAGTGACACCACAAACGCCCCAGCGTCTTCAAGGTCGACCAGGATCCGCTCGGAGCCGGAACGCCCGGTCACGCGGTCGGCCAACGGACCGCTCACCCGGTCGAGCACCGAAGTGCGCAACAGCAACCGGCTGACCTCCTCCGGCTGGCGCTCCAGCACCTCTGCCAGCAGGTACTCGGCCACCGCCCGCTCGCCGCCGGAGAAGCTGACCGCCAACCGCTCGGGATCCGGATGCCCGGCCATGGACAGCGCGGCGAGCCGGAGTCCCGCCGCCCAACCCTCGGTGATGCCGACCAAGGACTCGAGGGCCCCATCCGAGAGCTGCACTCCCGCCGCCTCCAGCAGCGCCCGCGATTCCGCCAGGGTGAACCGAAGGTCCTCCCCCCGGATCTCCGTCAACTCCCCGGCCAGGCGCACGCGATGCAGTCCCAGTCGCGGATCGCTGCGCGTCAAGAGCACGAATCGCAGCTCAGCCGGGGCGCTGCTGACCAGCAGCTCAAGCTGTTGGACGGCCTCGTCCGCTCTGAGCTCGTGGAGGTCGTCGATCACCAGCCACAGCGGCTCCTCGAGTGTGCTCAGATCCTTGACCAGCCGCTCGACGATGGTCGCGCCGTCCAGGCCGGGAGCGGCCGTCACCTCGCGCACCGACTTTGCTCCGGCGCGCGTCCCGCGCAGCGCGTCGAGCACCGAGAGCCAGAAGACCTGGGGATCGTGCTGCTCGCGTCCCACCGCCACCCAACCCGTGCAGTCGCTCAGGCCCTCCGCGCCGATCCAGGAGCGCAGCAGGAGCGTCTTTCCGCTGCCCGCCGGCGCCGAGACGAGCACCACGCGCTCCGCCCGGGCGAGCAGCTCGAACAGGGCCGACCGCTGAACGACGCGGCCTCTGCCGCCGGCGGGCAGGACCTCAACGGGTACACCCCGTCGCGCCACGGCGCACATGTTCGCAGCGAGACCTACAGCGGAGGGGGAGGGATTCGAACCCTCGGACCCGGGGTGACCGGGTCAACGGTTTTCAAGACCGCCGCATTCAACCGCTCTGCCACCCCTCCGTGGCGCGAGCGTAGCCGCCCGGACCGCCCGGGCGCACGCCTCGACCACTCTCTAGACTGGTCGGGCTCCCGGAGAGGTGGCCGAGTGGCTGAAGGCACTCGCCTGCTAAGCGAGTATGGGGCGGCAAGCTCCATCGCGGGTTCGAATCCCGCCCTCTCCGCTCGCTCAGCCCTCGGCGCCCGCGAAGACCGCGCGCAGCTGGCGCGCCGTCCCGGTGAGCGCGACCACGAGCCCGACCGCCGCAATGCCGACCGTCACGGCGAGCGCCGACCGGTAGGCGTCCAGCAGCACCGAGGGATCCGTCGAACCGCCGGCCTGGGCGGTGACGATCGCCGTCACGACGGCCAGCGAGATCGCCCCGCCGACCTGGAAGGACGTCTGGACGAGCCCGGAGGCCAGCCCCTGCTCGTGGTCGGCGATGCCATTGGTCGCCTGCATGTTCAGCGTCGGGAATCCGAGCATAAATCCGAGCCCGAGCAGGACGACCGTCGGCAGGAGCACGGCCGCGTAGTCCGGCACCGCGTCGAAGCGCAGGACGAGCGCGTAGCCGGCCACCGAGGCGAACGCCCCGGCGGCGACGACCGGCGCCGTGCCGAGGCGGTCGACGAGCGGCCCGATACGCGTCGAGCCGAAGGCCACCAGGAGGCCGGCGGGCAGGAAGGCCAGGGCGGTCTCGAGCGCTGACCATCCGTTCATCGCCTGCAGGTAGAGCGTCATCACGAACTGGAAGCCGATGTAGGCGCCGAACAGCGCCATGGCGCCGAGGTTCGCGCGCACCAGCGAGCCCGAGCGCAGGATCCCCAGGCGCACGAGCGGCGCTTGGCTGCGGCGCTCGACGGCGACGAACCCGGCCAGCAGAGCCGCCGATATGACGAAGGCGACAACGGTTTGCGCCGAGCCCCAGCCGCGCTCGGGCGCCTCGACGATGGTGTGGACCAGCAGCAGCATGCCCGCGGTCAGCGTGGCGGCGCCCGGCAGGTCGAACCGACGGCGCGCGAGCGGAGCCGCGCGGTCGGCGGGCAGCAGGCGTGGGGCGGCGAGCAGCAGGCTCAGCGCGATCGGCACCGGCAGCAGGAACGTCCAGCGCCAGCCGAGCTCGGTCAGCAACCCGCCGAACACGAGGCCGAAGGAGAACCCGCTCGCGCCGGTCGCGGTGTAGATGCCGAGGGCGCGGTTGCGCTCCGGCCCCTCGGCGAAGTGCGTCGTGATGATCGACAGCCCGGCCGGCGCGGTGAACGCGGCCGATGCGCCCTTGAGGAAGCGGGTGACGACGAGCAGCGTCCCGTCGCTCACCACGCCGCCGAGGGCCGAGGCGACGGTGAAGGCGCCGAGCGCGAGCAGCAGGACCCGCCGGCGGCCGAGCAGGTCGGCCGCCCGGCCGCCGAGCAGCAGGAAGCCGCCGTAGCCGAGGACGTAGCCAGAGACGATCCACTGCAGCTGCGAGGTCGTCAGGCCGAGGTCGGACTCGATCGACGGAAGCGCCATCCCGACCATCGAGACATCCAGGCCGTCGAGGAAGAGCACGCCGCAGAGGACTGCCAGCAGGCCCCAGACGGACCGGTCCCAGCTGACAGCAGAGTGGGAAGAGGTGGTCGTCATGCGACGAGAACAATACATGCACGTGCATGAACTGCAAGTGCATATGTTGAGAACGCATAATATCCCTGTACATGCTAAAATGCCCGGCCGTGAACCCCGTCGAGCGCGCCTCTGAGGAGCATCTGGTCGATGCCTGGCGGGGCCTGCTGGACCAGCATGCTCGAACCCACTGCGCGCTCGAGCGCGCGCTGAAAGACCACGGCCTCGGGGTCAGCGAGTACGAGGTGCTCGAGCGACTGGCCGGCGATGAGACAACCGAACGGCGCATGCAGGACCTCGGCGCCGCGGTGCACCTGAGCCAGAGCGCCCTGTCGCGCGTCGTGGCCCGCCTCGAGCGCGACGGTCTCGTCGTCCGCCACATGTGCACCGAGGACCGCCGCGGGATCTACGTCCGCCTCACCGACGCGGGCCGCGCCCGCTACAAGACCGCGCGCCCAGCGCACCGCGGCGCTCTCGCCGAGGCCCTCGGCGCCTAGTGCCTGAGCTCCTGACGGTCGGCCACTCGACACACCCGCTTGACGCCTTCCTCGCACTCGTCTCCGGGGCTGGCGTCGAGGTCGTCGCCGATGTTCGCCGCCACCCCGGCTCGCGCCGCCATCCGCACTTCGCATCCGAGGCGCTGGCCGACGCCCTACGCGCCGCCGGTCTCGAATACGAACACCTGCCCGAGCTCGGCGGCCGCCGCTCGGTTGCGCCCGACTCGCCCAACGACGGCTGGGAGGTCGCCGCCTTTCGCGGCTACGCCGACCACCTGCGCACGCGTGAGTTCGCCGCCGGCCGCGCACGGCTGGTCGAGCTGGCGTCTGCGCGCAGGGCGGCGGTCATGTGCGCCGAGGCGCAGCCGTGGCGCTGCCACCGCCGCCTCATCGCCGACGTCTTCGCCTTCGACGGCTGGCGCGTGCGCCACCTCATGCCCGCCGGACGTCTCGACGACCATGTCCCTCCGCCCTTCGCCATCCGCGCCGACGACGGCCTTCCGCTGTACCCCGCCGGGGCACAGCGCGCGCTGTTCGAGGGCTACACTGGACCGGCCCAGCGCCCGTAGCTCAGCTGGATAGAGCGTCGGTCTACGGAACCGAAGGTCACAGGTTCGAATCCTGTCGGGCGCGCTTCGTCTCTGGTCGGGACTCGCCTGCACACTGGCGGTTTCCGGCCCGCCCTGATGTGCTCACTGGATGGCAACAGCGGGGGCAACAGGGCAACACTCCAAGGCGCTGAGGACGACCTCGCACCCTGGGGTCTATCAGCGAGGGTCGCGCTGGGTGGCGGTCTACCGCCAGGACGGCCGCCAGCGCAAGGAGTTTGCGGCGACGTTTCGCGAGGCGCGGGAGATCAAGATCCGGCGCAGCGCCGAGGAGGCGAGCCGGCGCGCCGGGCCGACGCTGCACAGCTACGCGCTGGAGTGGGTCGACCATTACGCCGGGCGCGGCGCCAACGACGTGATCAACGACCGCACCCGTCGTGAGTACCGGCGGCTGCTGATCAGCTACGCCCTCGCGTACTTCGAGCCCGACACACACCTGCGCGATATCGACGAGCCTCGCGCCCGCGCGTTTGTCGACTGGTTGTGCCGGCTGATCGACGAGGACGGTCACCGGCTCTGCGACCGGTCGGTGCGAAACGCGGTGCTGCCGCTGCAGTCATGCCTGCGTCACGCCGCTCGAGCTGGACTGCTCGGCGATGGTTCGGAGCCCATGATCTTGTTGCCGCGGCGTCGCCGCGGCCGCGCGTACGAGTTCGATGAGCGCCGCTTTCTCACGCGGAAGCAGCTCGCTCGGCTGCTGGAAGAGATCCCCGACGAGTGGCGGCCGCTCTTCGAGCTGCTGGCGTCGACCGGCCTGCGCATCTCCGAGGCGATCGCACTGCGGATGATGGACGCCGACCTCGACCAAGCGCAGCCGCGGATCCATGTGCGCCGCGCGATCGTCAACGGCCAGCTGACCGGCCCGAAGTCGCGGTACGGCAGGCGCACGATCCCGATCAGTCGTAACCTCGCCCGGCGGCTCGCCGCGCTCGCAGCCGATCGCGGTGAAACCGAGTTGCTGTTCGTCGGCGCCCGGGGCGCGACCTTGCGGCCGGGCAATCTGCGCTACCGCGTCGTGATCCCGGCCGCCGACCGGGCGGGGGTGCCGTGGGCGCGCTGTCACACGCTGCGCCATACCTGCGCCGCGCTACTCATCGATGCCGGGGCCAGCCCATTGCGTCTGCAGCGCTGGATGGGTCATCACTCCGCGGCGTTCACGCTGGACAACTACGGCCACCTCTTCGACGACAGCCTCGGTCCTCACCTCAGCCTCGGAACCAACTGATCCCAGACTCCGTCGAAGTCAGCCCGCCTCAGGATCACTCAGTCGGGCACCCAGTTGCCGTGACAGCACTTTTGATGCAGGACCGGGGCTCGGCAAACAGTCGCTATTGCGTGACTTTTCAGGCCCAATTGTCGGATGAATCGGGGTTCATCCCACAAACTGCCCGGCGCTTCCGGGGCGCCGT
Organism: Actinomycetota bacterium; assembly: GCA_005888335.1. The sequence continues at coordinate 4,764 of VAWY01000062.1, read as the reverse complement.
CGGGCGGGCCGCCGTGGCCGGGCCCGGGTGCGCGCGGTACCGTTGCTCGGGATGCGACTGGGCGCGCTCTTCACAACGTAGCCCACCGGCTCGGGCCGGTGGGCGTCCTCGTGAAGGAGCGCCATGCCGTCCCGTCCCAGCGCCGCCCGCCGGCGCTTCCACACCGATCGCATCATCGCCAAGCGGCGCCGCACCGCGCGCACGCTTGGATGGGCGGACGCCCGGGATCTCGTCCGTGGCCGCCTCGACGACGAGCAGTGGTACCTCGGCTGCCACCGCGCGCGGTGCGGGGTCTGCCATCCCGACAAGCGCTGGTCATACGGCGACCGGCAGCGCGGCGAGCGCGAGTGGCGCCGCGATGAGGAGCGCGGGTGGGGATAGAGCCACTTCGCTTGGTGCCACGCGTGCGTTGAGCGTCGTGTCAGACGCTCAATCCCGCGACCGACTTGGTATGGAACTCCAGCACCGTGGACGCCCTGCAAGCGTTTCCTAAGCTTGCGTGACGCAACTATCGTGCCCGGGATGGATCGCGTGATCGTTCTTCACAGCGGCGGGATGTCGTCGCGTCAATGGAGGCGGCTGGTCGATCGGCTGCGCGGTGCCGGGCTGGACGTCCTCGCACCCGACTTCCGCGGGCACGGGGACGGCCCGGCGTGGCCGGATCGGCCGGTGGTGGACTTCGCGTTCGATGTCGCGTCGGTCGAGGCCTTGATCGAGGGCCGGACCCACCTCGTCGGGCATTCGTACGGGGGACTGATCGCGCTGCTCGTCGCGCGCGGGCGCACCGACATCGCGTCGGTTTCTGTCTATGAGCCGATCGCACTGGGGACGCTGTTCGACGCACAGGATCGGGACGGCCTGCGCGACCTCGACCGTCTCCTCGGCGACCCATCGTTCACTGATCCCGCCGCGCTCGGGACCGAGGCGTGGCTGCGCCTCTTCGTCGACTACTGGAGCGGCGAGGGTGCCTGGAACGCTCTGGGTGAGGGAGGGCAAGCATCGTTTCGGGCCTCGGCCGCCGCGGTGGCCGGGACGGCGTCGGCGCTTGCCGCCGACCGCACCCCCGTCGCCGAGTACCGGTCGATCTCCGCGCCGCTGCTCATCCTGCACGGCGACACGAGCCCGCTAGCCGCGCGACGGGCAAGCGCGCTCGTCGCGCGGGGCGTGCCTGACGTGCGCCTCCAGACCATCGGGGGCGCTGGCCACATGGGGCCGCTGACCCATCGCGACGCGGTGAACGACGCGATCGTGAGTCACATCGAGACTGCCGCTGCCCGAACCAACGCGTGAGCGCGAGACGGATCGTGGGGAGAACCGATGGCCCCGGGCGGAGATCCTCTGAACGACCGTCCGTGGGGACTTCCGATGTCGCCGACGGGGAGAATCCCATGGCCGCCGTCATGGGCTTGATTGCCGCGACCTTGCGGGCGGCAGATAACACCATCGATGAAGGTCGCCGACCGTGGCCGAAGGTACCCGCTGAGCGGGGCTTGACGTGCACGCTTGAAGATCGCGGTCGCCATGCGTCCCGTGCGGGTTAGAAGTGACCAGCCTGCGCCAGCTGCGTACACGTCCTGGAGCTCGCGCGTGTCGGCGGCGCCAGCGGCTCGCAGGAGCGCCCCGACCGGTCGGCGAGGACCAGCGTGACGGGCCCGGTAGACGCCGACCGGATCACGAACAGGTACGCGCCGGGCAATCGTCCCGTCATGCTCGGCTCGGATCGTCAGGACGCTGCGCCTTTGCTCGTGCGGGCCCAAGAGCGGCAAGGCGTCACGGAGCGAGTTGCCGGCGAAACGTCGGCGCGCTGGACATAGTGCTCGAGGCCGACGACCTCGGGCGCATCGACGCCGCCGGCGCCCCCGCCGGCGACCGCTATCCGGACATGTCGATGGTCAACCGATAGGCGCGACGGCCGCGCCGACCTGCGCGTAGACCGCGACCTCGAAGCCGAGCAGCGCCTCGACGACCTTCGCGTCGAAGAACGGCAGGACCTGGGTCATGATCGCTGCGCCCACGCCGGCGGAGCGGTCGATCCAGTAGTAGGTGTTGAAGATCCCCGCCCAATCGCCGGTCCCGGCGCTGCGCATGCCCGGCAGGTCGACCTTCGTGAGGTGGAACCCGAGCCCCCAGCCCTGCGGGAATGGCAGCGACGGGACGTCGTTGGACAACTCAGGCACGCAGGACTTCATGATCTCGGGCATCGGGATGGCCTCGATGTGGTCCTGCAGCGCGAGCTCGACAGTCTCGGGCTTGAGGATGCGCGTGCCGTCAAGCTCGCCGTCGCCCAGCCAACCGCGGATGAAGCGGCCGTAGTCGCGCGCGGTGCCGTAGGAGCCGTGCCCGCCGGCCTCCCATTCGAACTCTGCCGGCAGGTCGAGGTCGGTGGGCTGCAGCGAGCCGTCGGCGGCGCGCATTCGGATCGGCATCAGTCGGGAGCGCTGTTCGTCGCTGGGAGAGAAGGTCGAGTCGGTCATGTTGAGCGGCCCCCAGACGTGCTGTGCCAGGTAGGCGCCGAGACTCTGCCCGCTGACCTTCTCGACGACCAGACCGAGCCAGTCGGTGTTGACGCCGTACTCCCAGATCGTGCCCGGGTCGTTGATCAGCGGCGCAGTCAGCGCCGCCTTCTCGCCGCTCAGGGCGCTGGGCAGGCCGTTCGCGCCGCAGTAGGCGAGCAGACCCTCGTTGAGGAAGAAGTAGCCCAGGCCAGCGGTGTGGCTCATCAGCTGGCGGATTGTCGCCTTGCTCGCGGGCGGGCGCAGGCTGCCGTCGGCCTCGAGCACCTGGAGCTCGGCGAACTCCGGCAGGATCTCCTCGACCGGCTGATCGAGGGCGATCTGGCCCTGCTCGAGCAGCTGCAGCGCGGCGGTCGTCGCGACGGCCTTGGTCATCGAGGCGTTGCGGAACATCGTGTCGGGGCTCGCCGTGCCGGCCGAGCCCTCGTATAGCACCCCGTGGCGGTCGACGACGGTCGCGACCACACCCTCGTAGGTGCCGTGTTCAACGGCGCCCGTCAGCAGCTGATCGATTGCTGACCCATCAAAAGCCATCAGTTCTCTCCCTCGCTCGGTGTGCGCCGGACCCCGCGATGCCGGGGGCCGCAGATGTTTCATGCGATCCGGGCTCACGCGAGCGCGTTGACGTAGCGCTCGAGCTCCCTTGGGATATCTGGTCCAGACGTCATGACCGCGAGTTCGGTGACGCCTTGGTCGGCGTAGTCGTCGACCAGTGCCCGAAGTCGTCCAGCGTCGCCGGTGAAGGTCACGTCCGTGATGATCGAGCTGCCGCCTTGCCCCCAAGCGGCCTGGTCGGCCTCGTTGAGGTGCATCAGGTGACCGTCATGGATGGAGAAGTGCCGGTCGTCTTCAGGGGTTTTCTGGATCACGTCGGCCCATGCGTTGCCGCCAGGCATCGTGCGAACCGCTTCGAGACCACCTTGGAAATCGTGCGCCGCGTGATAGTTGATCGCCCAAGCTGCTCCCGCAGCCAAGCGAACGTGTTCAGAGTCCAGGTCTTCGTTGTCGTCGACAACGGTGCCGCCAACCTGGAGCACGCTCCAATCGAAGTCCACCATGCCCGGAACCGCGGCACCGAAGGACATCAGGCCGTCGAGCTCCAACGATCGCGCGATCCCTTCGCCTTTGGGACCGAGGGCCGAGAGGAGGATCGGTACATCCGACGCCACGTGCGCGAGATCATCCGCAGCAGCAAACATCTTCATCTTGGCCCCCTCCCAGTCGACGACCTCACCCTTGATGAGCCCGCGGTAGGCGACGATGTAGCGCGACACGAACTCCCAGGTGAGGGCCTTCTGGCCCATTGCCCTGCGTCCGGTGAACCCGGTGCCGAAGGCGACGGCCACCCGTCCTGGCGCCAGGCTGGCGAGTGTCGCGGTTGCCGCGGCGGCGACCATGGGATGGCGAAGGCTCGGTACCAAGACGCCCGGACCGAGCCCGATCCGGTCCGTGCGCTCGGCAGCGCGACCCAGCGTCATGAAGACGTCGGGACTCTGATGCGGCGTGTCGAAGATCCAGGCCCTCTCGAAGCCAAGCTTTTCAGCGACGGCGATGTGGTCAGGAGTGTCCATCAGCGGTGCGAAGACGCAGGAGAGCTTCATCTGTCAATCCGTTTCTCGAAGGATGTGGCGTCGCCGGCCCGCCGGGAAACCTGGGTAGCTGGCTGAACGGTCACGATCTGACGCCCGCGCGCTCGCGCAGGGCGCGACGGGCGATGGCCCATTTGTGGGTTTCCGTGGGTCCGTCGTAGATGCGGAACGGGCGGACCTCCGCGGTGATGCGTGCGAGCGGCAGGTCGTGACTGACACCGAGGCTGCCGCAGATCTGCACCGAACGGTCGACGATGCGGCCGACCGCGTCACCCACGTGTGCCTTGGCGATCGACGAATCGCGGCCGGCGTGACCGCCGGTGTCGATGGTCCAGGCGCAGCGCAGGATGAGAGCGCGGCTCGTTTCCAGGTCGATGACGTTGTCGGCAATGAGCGCCTGGACCATGCCGAGCTCGCCGAGCTTGTGGCCGAACGCCTCGCGCTCGCTCGCGCGGTCCAGCGCGATGTCGTGCGCGCGGCGGGCGAGGCCGAGCCAGCGCATGCAGTGCGTCAAGCGCGCGGGAGCGAGCCGGACCTGGGCGTAGCGGTAGCCCTCGCCGACCTCACCGAGAACGGCGTCGTCGCTGACCCGGCAGTCCTCGAACGCGACCTCGCAGTGTCCGCCGGTAAAGCTGCGATCCATCGCGCCGATGACGCGGTCG
>VAWY01000061.1 GCA_005888335.1 Actinomycetota bacterium | reverse complement strand
GTTCCTGTGCGCCGACGTTGCCTGCAACGTGCCGTCGCCCGCCGAGGCGCGGCTTCGGTTGCGCACGAGCGTCGTGCGCCGGGTGGACGGATGGGCGCTCGATGCGCGCGTGACGGGCGCCGGCAGGGCGCTGCTCACGATCAGCTGTCGGCCTCGGCGCGGCGAGACGGTGCGCACGGTTCGCCGGCGCAGGGTGTCGCCGCCATCGCGACTTCGTATGCGCGTTAGGTGCTTCTTGCAACCCCGGAGCGTGGTGCGGCCGGGCTGAAACGCGCGAAGAGCAGGGAGATTCCGGCTACGCGTTGGACCTGCGCACGTTCGCAGGAGCGGTTTCGAACGGCGGCCGCAGCGGGGGCAACTCGCAATCGCACCCGCGCGAATTGCTTATGACCCGCGCCTGCGGTCCGGAGATTCTTTCTCCCTGTGGAGCTCAGCCGTCGAGACCTTCTGAAGTTCGGTCTCTTCAGCAGCGCTGCGCTCATGCTGCCGCTCGAGCGCGTCGCGCGCACGGAGCTGGCGCTCACCAATCGCATTCCGACGAGCCAACTGCCGCAGCCGTTCACGGTGCCGTTCGCCACGCCGCCGGTGCTGCAGCCGGTCTTCGAGGACGCGACCACCGCGTACTACGACATCGTCCAGCGGCAGACGAAGGCCGAGATCCTGCCGGGGCTGCAGACGACGATCTGGGGCTACAACGGGATCACGCCGGGCCCGACGATCATGAACCGTCAGGGACAGGCGGCCGTTGTGCGCCAGACCAACGACCTGCCGAGCGTCCATCCGCAGCTGCGCTACAACGTCTGGACCTCGACGCACCTGCACGGGTCCTGCTCGCTGCCGGAGTACGACGGCTACGCCAGCGACATCACCAACCCCGGGCAGTACAAGGACTACCACTACCCGAACATCCAGGACGCGCGCACGCTCTGGTACCACGACCACGGCGTCCACATCACCGCCGAGAACGCCTACATGGGCCTGGCGGCGCAGTACATCCTCCACGACCCGGTCGAGCTGGCGCTCCCGATCCCGCACGGGGAGTACGACGTCCCGCTGATCCTCAAGGACGCGATGTTCCAGTCCAACGGCGATCTGATCATCGACGACAACAGCGAGTCGGGGATCTACGGCGACGTCATCCTTGTCAACGGCAGGCCGTGGCCGCTCATGCAGGTCGAGCCGCGCAAGTACCGGTTCCGGGTGCTCAACGCGTCGGTCTCGCGCTCGTACGACCTCGCGCTGGACACGGGCGAGCCGCTGACGATCATCGGCACCGACGGCGGGCTGATGCCCCACCCGCAGCCCGTGGGCAACTTCCGCATCGGCATGGCCGAGCGCTACGAGGTCGTCATCGACTTCGCCAGGTACCGGCCGGGTCAGCGCGTGGTGCTCAAAAACCTCGGGCCGGACAACAACATCGACTTCGAGACCACCGGCGTGGTCATGGCGTTCCAGGTCGGCGCGGCGGTGTCGAGCTCGGCGAACAACGAGGTGCCGCGCGACCTGAACCCCAACATGAACGTCATGGGGCTCACCGAGTCCGACGCGGTGCGAACGCGCAACTTCCGCTTCGAGCGCACCGGCGGGCGGTGGACGATCAACGGGACGACGTGGGAAGACGTGGTCAACAGTGACTACGAGTTCACCATCGCCAACCCGGGGTTCGAGGACGTCGAGATCTGGGAGCTCGAGACCCGCTCGAACGGGTGGTTCCACCCGGTGCACATCCACCTCGTGGACTTCAAGGTGCTCGACCGCAACGGCCGGCCGCCCCTGCCGCACGAGCTCGGAGCGAAGGACGTCGTCTACGTGGGCGAGGGCGAGAAGGTCCGCGTGATCATGCGCTTCGAGCACCAGCGCGGCAAGTACATGATGCACTGCCACAACCTGGTTCACGAGGACCACGACATGATGGCCCAGTTCCAGGTCGGCGACGACGGCGGTCTTCACAACCCCGTCCGCGCCGATCCGTGCAAGAACCTGCCGGCGGGGGCGCTCTTCACGCGCCCCCCGCGCGACGACGAGGACCATGGCGGCGACTCAGGGTCGGGTTCGAGCGGCTCCGCGGCGGGCCCATCGCCCAGGCCACTGGCGCCGAGGAGCCCGAACACCCCGAAGTTCACGCGCAAGCCGAAGAAGAAGCGCAAGACCTGCAAGCCGGCCTCGCGAAAGGCCCGCCGCCGGAACGCGAGGGCCAAGAAGGTCGTCAGGTGCAAGCCGGCCCCGCGCAAGGCGCCGAAGCGCAAGGTCGCGCGGCACAAGCGCAAGCGCAAGCGGCGCTGAGCCGTGTCGGGCCTTCCCGTCGCATCGCCTCGCAGGACGGCGGCCCACGCGTCGACCGCGTGGTACGTCGCGCCGGCGGCCGCGTTCCTGTCGGCCGGCGCCGGCTACGTGCACCTCGCGTACATGCAGTCGCACTGGCGCGACTGGTGGGCCTACGGCGCGTTCTTCCTGGCGGCCGGCGTGTTCCAGTTGCTGTACGGCCCGGTCGTGCTGCGCCGGCCGGGGCCGAAGGTCGTCCTGCTCGGCATCGCCGGCAACCTCGCCGTCGTCGGGATGTACGTCTACAGCCGCACCGAGGGCGTCCCGCTCGGCCCCCACGCGCGCGTCAAAGAGGCGGCCGGGGCGGTCGACGTCGCGACCACCGCCGCCGAGATCCTCGTGGTCGCGCTGTTGCTGGCGCTCGCCGGCGGCCGGTCGCGGCGGTGGACCCTCAACCTCCTGCTCGTGGCCGGCCTGGCGCTGTGGGCCATGCGGCTCGGCCAGGGATTCGGGTGAGCACGCGGCTCGCCGTGCTCGTCGCGGCGGTGGTCGGCGTCCTGCTTGTCGTGCGGCTGAGCGTCGCGGAGCCGTTCGCGATCCCGTCGGACAGCATGGCGCCGACGCTCTCACGCGGTGATCACGTCCTTGTCGACAAGCTCGCGTACCGCGGCCGCGCAACGCCGCGACACGGCGAGCTCGTCGTCTTCCGCGCGCCCGGCACGGGGGAGATCATGCTCAAGCGCGTCGTCGCGGTGGGCGGCGACACCGTCGCGATCGAGGACGGCGTGCTCATCGTCAACGGCGCGCGGCGCCTCGAGCCCTACGCGGACCCGGACGCCATCGACGGCGTGTACTTCGGCCCGGTCACCGTCGCAGCCCATTCGGTCTTCGTGCTCGGCGACAGCCGGGGCGACTCGACGGACTCACGATCGTTCGGCTCGGTGGCGACCAGCGATCTCATCGGACGGGCCCGCGCGCGCATCTGGCCGCCGTCCCGATGGGGCCGTCTTCGCTGAGCCGCTGACCTCACGCGACACACGGTGAGCCGACGTGGGCCGGATCGTGCTTTCGCGAGACCATTGACGCCGCGCGATGAACCTTATATCGTTGAGCTATCACGATATACCGAACGAACGGAGCGTTCATGCACGGTGCCTACGCACTTCACCCCGGCGGCCCGCGCGGTCGCTGGATGAGCCGGATGGCGGCCGGCTGGGGCCCCGGCCATCGCCACCACCACCACCCCGGCGGCCCTGGCTTCGGCCCGTGGCCGGGCCCCGGCTTCGGCCGGCGACGCCGGATGCGCCGCGGCGACGTCCGCGCCGCCGTGCTCGTCCTGCTCGCCGAGGAGCCGCGCAACGGCTACGGCCTCATGCAGGAGATCGAGCGCCGCAGCGACGGCGTCTGGCGCCCGAGCCCGGGCTCGGTCTACCCGGCGCTCGCGCTGCTCGAGGACGAGGGCCTCGTCCGCACGACCGAAGAGGACGGGCGCAAGGTGTTCACCCTCACCGATGCCGGCCGCACGCACGTCGAGGAGCATCGCGACGAGCTCGGCGAGCCCTGGGCGGGCCTCAGCGACGAGGTCGGCGAGGGCCGGCTCGAGCTGCGGAGCCTGGTCGGCCAGCTCGGCGCGGCCGCCATGCAGGTCGCGGCCGCAGGCGATGACGCCCACGTCGAACAGGCTCGCAAGGTCCTGGCCGACGCACGCCGCGCCCTGTACCGCATCCTCGCCGGCGAGGAGGACCCGCACTAGCGACTGCGAAGCGCAGACGAGCGCCCCCGGATCGGGGGGTTCTGCGCCGCGGAGACCTTCCGTCGGGCCGCGCGCAGGTTAGACATGGGGGACCGATGGCTGTTGTCGTCTCTCGTCGCGCCTGCCTCTCCGTCCCTGGTGACTCCGAGCGCATGCTGACCAAGGCGTCCGGACTCGACGTCGACGAGGTCGTGATCGATCTCGAGGACGCCGTGGTGCCGGAGCGCAAGGCGCTCGCGCGCGAGCTGGCCGTTTCCGCGCTTGCCGGGGCGGACTGGCGCGCGGGCGCGGTCAGCGTTCGCGTGAACGCCGCGGGGTCGCCATGGTGCCACGAGGACGTCGCGGCGCTGGCCGCGGCGGCGCGTCGGCCGAACACGGTGGTGTTGCCGAAGGTCGAGTCGGCGGGTGATCTGGCCTTTGTCGAGCGGTTGCTGGCGGGCTGCGAGCGGGCGGCCGGGGCGGGCGACGCGATCGGGGTGCAGGCGTTGATCGAGACGGCCACCGGGGTGTCGCGTGTGGAGGAGATTGCGGGCGCGTCGGCGCGGCTGGTCGGGCTGATCCTCGGCTACGCGGATCTCGCCGCCTCGCTCGGGGGCGCTCGCGATGCGTCGATGTGGGGACCGGTGCAGGACGCGGTGCTGATCGCGGCGCGGGCCAACGGGCTGCAGGCCATCGACGGGCCGTTCCTCGGGGTGGCCGACGACGCGGCGTTCCGGGCGGCGGCCGGTCGCGCGGCGGCGCTGGGCTTCGACGGCAAGTGGGCGATCCACCCGGTGCAGGTGGGCGCGCTGCTGGAGCTGTTCTCGCCGTCGGCGGACGAGGTCGCGCGGGCGCGGGCCGTGATCGAGTCGCTCGGCGACGGCTTGCGCGGCGCGGTGGCGGTGGACGGGGTGATGGTCGACGAGGCGGTCCGGTTGGCGGCCGAGCGGGTGCTCGCGCGGGCGGAGGTGGGGGCATGACGCTCGTGGACTCAGGTTCGCGGCCGGTGGCCGGCCCGTTCTTCGAGGACCTCGCGGTCGGCGACGTGTTCGACGAGGCGCCGGCCCTGACGTTGACCGAAGGGCACGCGGCCGTGCATCAGGCGGTCGTCGGTGACCGCTTGCGGATCGCGCTCGACGGCCGGTTGTCGCACGCGGTCGCGAGGGCGCCGATCGCGCATCCGGCGCTGGTGTGCGACGTCGCGATCGGTCAGTCGACGCTGGCGACGCAGCGGGTGGTGGCGAACCTCTTCTACCGCGGGCTGGTGCTGCGGCGCGCGCCGGCGATCGGCGACACGCTGTATACGCGCACGGAGATCGTCGCGCTGCGCCGCAACCGCTCGCGCCCGACCGGGCTGGCGGTGCTGCGCGTGCGCACGACCGACCAGGTCGACCGCACGGTGCTCGATTTCTGGCGCTGCGCGATGCTGCCCGTCGGGGATCCCGAGGCGGCGACGGGCGCCGACGACGACCTCGAGGCGATCCCCGCGGGGTTGCCCGAGGCGCCGGAGCTCGCCGCGGCGGTGGCCGGCTGGGACCTCGGCGCGTTTCGGCGCATCGTCCCGGGGGCGCACCTCGACGCGCTCGAGCCGGGGATGCGCTGGGTGGTCGAGGGCGGCGACGTCGTCAGCGCGGCGCCGGAGCTCGCGCGGCTGTCGCTGAACCTGGCCACCGTGCACCACGATGCGGGCGCGACGGGGACGGGCCGGCGGCTGGTCTACGGCGGGCACACGATCGGGATCGCCTGCTCGCACGTGACGCGCGCGCTGCCCAACCTCGCCTACGTCGTCGCGTGGCGCGGCTGTGACCACCTCGGGCCGGTGCTCGAGGGCGACGTGCTGCGCAGCGTCGTCACGCTCGACGGCGTCGAGCCGCTGGCGGGCGGCGGCGGGCTGGTCGAGCTGCGCTGCGAGGTCGCCGCGCACCGCGACGGCGAGGCGCACGACGTGCTCGACTGGCGGCTGGTCGGGGTGATGGCGTGACGGCGGGGATCCTCTCCGGGTTGCGCGTCGTCGAGGGCTCGGCGTTCGTCGCGGCGCCGCTGGGCGGGATGACGCTCGCGCAGCTCGGCGCCGACGTGATCCGCTTCGACCAGATCGGCGGCGGCCTGGACCACCGCCGCTGGCCGCTGGCCGACAACGGCGACAGCCTGTTCTGGGCCGGCCTGAACAAGGGCAAGCGCTCGATCCAGATCGACCTGCGCGCGCCCGAGGGCCGCGAGCTCGTCACCCGGCTCATCGCCGAGTCCGGGCTGTTCTTGACGAACTTCCCCGCGCGCGGCTGGCTGTCCTACGACGCGCTGCGCGCCGCGCGCCCCGACCTGGTGATGGTCGCGCTGACGGGCAACCCCGACGGGACCTCGGAGGTCGACTACACCGTCAACCCGGCGACCGGGTTCCCGTGGGCGACCGGGCCGCGCAACCTCGCCGAGCCGCTCAACAGCGTGCTGCCGTCGTGGGACGCGATCATGGGCGGCCTGGCGGCGACCGGCCTGCTCGCCGCCGAGCGCCACCGCGCGCAAACGGGCGAGGGTCAGCTCGTCCGGCTCGCGCTGTCGGACGTCGCGTTCGCGATGGTCGGCAACCTCGGGCGCATCGCGCAGGCCCAGCTCGGCGCCACCGACCACGCCAAGGACGGCAACTACCTCTACGGCGCCTTCGGGCACGACTTCACCACGCGCGACGACCGCCGCGTGATGGTCGTCGCGCTCACCGCCCGCCAGTGGGACGCGCTCGTCGCGACGACCGGCACCGCGGAGGCCTTCACGGCGATCGAGTCCGCGACCGGCCATGACCTCGCCACCGAGGCCGGGCGCTTCGAGGCGCGCGACCTGATCGCCGCCGTCCTGCGCCCCTGGTTCGCCGCCCGCTCCCTCGACGCGATCCGCGGCGCGTTCGCCGGAACGGGAGTCTCCTGGGGCCCGTACCAGACGTTCTGCTCGACCGCCAACCCGATGTTCGAGGACATCGAGCACCCCGGCGTCGGGCACTACCTGGCGCCGCGCTCGCCGCTGGACTTCACGCGCTCCGGCCGCCTCCCCGTGACCCGCGCGCCCGCGCTCGGCGAGCACACCGAGGAGATCCTCGCCGACGTCATCGACGGCACCGAGATCGCCGCGCTGTTCGACCGCGGCATCGTCGCCGGCCCTGTCGAAGCGCTCGCCGCGTGACCTCTGCCGCCGTCGAGGTCGCGCCGGCGCCCACGCCGCCGGCGCACTCCTTCGACGTGCTCGCGATCGAACGCGAGATCCCCGACACCGCCCGGGCGTCTGAGTTCAACGGGCACGCGATGGTCCAGAGCTTCACCGTCCCGCTCCCCGACGGCCGCACCGGACGGTGCTGGATCACCACCTCCGACGCCTTCCGCGTCCCGCGCTTCGGCCGCGACTGGGTCGCGTCCGCCCTGCGCGAGCACGCCGTGACCCACGGCCTCGAGACCACGTGCCGAGCGCTGGCCACCGGAACCGGACTGCGCCTCCATCCGGGAGGTCAGGGCGAGGTTGGCCAGCGTCGGTTTGATCGGCTGGCCGGCCCCGACGACTAGCCTTCGCGGCGACGCGGGAGCCGCGATGGGGGCTCAGAGGGCGCGATTCTCGTGCCGAGCCGCAGAACCTGATCGGGTCAGCCAGCGATGGGAGAACACGTGGACAAGGCCGCCGGCGGCACGCTCAGCGCGGAGTTGTGGTCCGGGATCGAGGACATCTACGCGGCGATCCTGGGGCATCCGTTCATCGCCGGCCTCACTGACGGGTCGCTCGGGCCCGAGGCGTTTCGCTTCTACGTGATCCAGGACGCCCACTATCTGCGCGAGTACGCGCGGGCGCTGAGCGTCTGCGCCGCGAAGGCCCCGGCGGAGCCGGAGATCGCGATGTTCGACCGGCACGCCGCCGGCGCGATCGAGGTGGAGCGCTCGCTGCACGAGAGCTTCTTTCGCGAGCTGGGCGTGACTGAGGAGGAGCTTGCCTCGACGCCGATGGCGCCGACCACGCTCGCCTACACCAGCTACCTGCTGTCGGTCGCCTACGGCGGCTCGTTCAGCGAGGCGCTTGGGGCCGTCCTGCCCTGCTACTGGATCTACCGCGAGGTGGGAGAGGCGCTGCTCGAGCGGGGTTCCCCCGACCCGTTGTACCGGCGCTGGATCGAGACCTACGGTGGCGAGGAGTTCGGCGAGATCGTGCGCGCCGTGCTCGAGGTGACCGACCGGCTCGGGCCGGAGCTGTCGGAGGTCGACCGCCGGCGGATGGCGCAGCACTTCACGACGACGAGCCGCTACGAGTGGATGTTCTGGGACGCCGGCTGGCGACGGGAAGCGTGGCCGATCGCGCCGGCTGGGTTTCGCGAGCGGAGTCGCGGGACCGCCGCGGTCTGACTGAGCGCCGGGATCGTCACGGCTGCGTGCCTTCACGCTGGGCGGCGCCGCGCACGCCGAGCCAGTGCGCGAGTTCGAGCGCGAGCGCCAGCTCGAGGCGGTGTTCGTCGACGGGGTGGCCGAGGAGTTCCTCGGCGCGGGCGACGCGGTGCAGGATCGTGTTGCGGTGGGTGTTGAGGCGGTGGGCCGTGCGCGGCGCGCGGCTGCCGTCGTGCAGGTAGGCGCGGAGGGTTTCGCGCAAGCGGGTGGCCTGTGCGGTGTCGGCGGCGAGGGGTCCGAGGGTGGAGGCGATGAACGCGGTCGTGTGGGCGCGGTCGTGTGCTGCGAGGGCGACGATCTCGACGTCGCGGTACGTCGTCGCGCGCGGCGCGTCGGGGTTGCCGGCGAGGAGGTCCTGGGTCGCGAGCGCGGTGGCATGGCTGCGGCGAAAGCCCGTGATGCCGGGCAGGGTCGCGCCGAGGGCGGCGCGGATGTTCGGCTCGACGCGCGTCATCGCCTGGCGGAGCGCTGCGGGCTCGGGATCGCGGTCGGTGCCGAGCCACGCCCACAGCGCCGAGGTGCCGGCGGGCATGGTGAGCGGGCGGTGGGCGCCGGCGGCGTGCGCCAGCGCGGCGGCGGCCCGCTCGAGTGCGCCCTGCACGTCGCCCTGGGGCTCCGCCCACAGGACGATCGCGGTGTGACGGCGGGCGAGCTCGTAGCCGAGCTGGCGGCTGGCACGCTGCTCGTCGATCGGCGCGTCGTCGAGGATCAGTCGGATGGTCTCGGTGCGGCGGGCGAGCGCGCCGCCGAGCAGCTCCTCGCGCTCGCGCTGGGCCTCGGCGAGCACGCTGTCGAGCATCACGTCGGTGTAGGCGAACATCGCCGCCGAGGAGTCCTCGAGCACCTCGATGAGCTCGCCCTTGTCGGGGATGGTCGCCGCCGCGGTCTCCATCCAGCGCCGCCAGGAGAGGTTCTGACCGCGCCGGTAGGCGTGGATGAGCGCCTCGGGCTCGACGCCGCGGCGGACGACGCTGCGCGCGATGTCGAGCGCCTCGGGCGGCGCGTCGGAGGACATGGGCTCGCCGGGGTGGCGCGCCATGGCGCCCAGCCAGCGGCGCAGGTGCGCTCGGTTGCTCGCGCTCGTGTCCGCGGCGATCGTTGCGTCGGTGGCGAGCGTCGGGGAGGCCTCGAAGACGGCGGCGTCGAGCTCGTCGGCGAGCTCGTCGGCCTGGGCGAGCAGCGCCTGCGCGACCTGCGCGGTCAGGTCGGCGGTGCGCGCGGTCGTGGTCATCGACTGCATTGTGCGTTTGCCCAGGCTCGCGCGTCAAGTCTAGGCAACTGCCTCTGTCGTCGAAGCTCGCCCGGCCGTACCTTCGCCGCAGTCTTCGAGACCACCAGGAGAGACCGACATGAGCATCACATCCACCGAGCTTCCGCGGGTCTGCGTCATCGGCGCGGGCTCGAGCGGCATCGCGACCGCGAAGGTCCTGCACGAGCGGGGGGTCCCGTTCGACTGCTACGAGCTGTCGGACCGCGTCGGCGGCAACTGGGTGTGGGGCAACAGCAACGGCGTCTCGTCGTCGTACAAGTCGCTGCACATCAACACGTCCCGGCAGCGGATGGAGTTCTCGGACTTCCCGATGCCGGACGACCTGCCGGACTTCGCGCGCCACGACCAGATCGCCGCGTACTTCGACGCCTACGTCGACCACTTCGGCTTCCGCGACCGGATCCGCTTCGAGACGGGCGTCGAGCACGTGGCGCGCCGCGACGACGGCGTGTTCGAGGTGACGATCAGCACCGGCGAGACGCTCGAGTACGACGCCGTGGCGGTGGCCAACGGCCACCACTGGGACCCGCGGATGCCCGAGCCCGCCTTCCCCGGCGCCGACACCTTCCGCGGCGAGCAGATCCACTCGCACGACTACAAGCACGAGGCCCAGCTCGCCGGCAAGCGCGTCGTCGTGCTCGGCATGGGCAACTCGGCGATGGACATCGCCGTCGACGCCTCCTACCACGCCGAGAGCGTCGTGCTCGCCGCCCGCCGCGGCGCGCACATCATCCCCAAGTACCTGTTCGGCAAGCCGATGGACCAGCTCGGCGGCGCCCGGCTCCCCGCCTGGCTGCACTGGCCGCTGACCCGGGCGATGCTGCGGATGTCGACCGGCGACCTGACGCGCTACGGGCTGCAGAAGCCTGACCACAGGTTCGGCGAGGCGCACCCGACGATCTCGGGGCGCATCCTCGATCGCCTCGCTCACGGCGCGGTCACGCCCAAGCCGAACATCGCCGCGCTCGACGGGGACACCGTGCGCTTCGTCGACGGCAGCGAGGTGGGCGCCGACCTGGTCGTCTACTGCACCGGCTACCGGATCACGTTCCCGTTCTTCGACGAGGGCTTCGTCTCGGCGCCCGACAACGAGCTCTCGCTCTACAAGCGCGTGTTCCACCCGGAGATCGCGGGGCTGTCCTTCGTCGGGCTCGTCCAGCCCCTGGGGGCGATCATGCCGATCGCCGAGCGCCAGTCGCAGCTGATCGCCACCCAGCTCGCGGGCGGCTACGCGCTCCCCCACGCCGAGCGGATGCAGCGCGACATCGAGTGCCGGCGCGAGGCGATCCGCAAGCGCTACGTCGCCTCCAAGCGCCACACGATCCAGGTCGACTTCGACGACTACATGCGTGAGCTCGAGCGCGAGATGAAGGCGGGCGCCAGGCGCGCCGCGCGCGGCCAGCGTCGCCCGATCGTCCACCCGCGGGCCCGTGTCGCGACGAGCCCGGCCGCCGCCTAGCAGAGGAGACAACCGTCATGGCAAACAATGGATCAACTCCCCGCGGCGGCGCGCTCGTCACCGGCGCCGGCCGCGGGCTCGGGCTCGAGATCGCACGGGTGCTCGCGGCCCGCGGACACACGGTCCATGTGACCGACATCGACGGCGAGGCGGCGGCGAGCGCCGCCGCCGAGCTGGGCGATGGCGCCTTCTCGTCCGTGCTCGACGTCCGCGACGAGGCCGCCTGCCGCGCCGCCGCCGCGATGACGGCGGAGCGGGCCGGCTCGCTGGAGGTCTGGGTCAACAACGCCGGCGTGCTCGTGACCGGCCGCTCGCGGGCCTCGTCGCCGCTCCCGGCGAGGCGGTCTACTCCGCCTCCAAGCACGCGGCGATCGCCTTCAGCCTCGGCACGCTCAGCGACCTGCGGCTGGCCGGCATCCGCGGGATCGACATCTCGTGCGTGTGCCCCGACGGGATCTGGACGCCGATGCTGCACGACAAGCTCGACGACCCCGAGGCCGCCGCGTCGTTCTGCGGCGTGCTGCTGTTGCCCGAGCAGGTGGCGGCGCGCGTCGCCCACGTCCTCGACCACCCGCGGCCCGTGCTCACGATCCCGCGCTGGCGCGGCGCGCTGGCGCGCACGTTCGACCGCTGGCCCCGGCTGGCGCTGCGCGCCGCAGCGCCGGTGCTCGCGTACGGCCGCGTCCAGCAGCGCGCCTTCAAGCGCAAGGTCGACACGGGGCGCTGGCCGCCGCAGCGTGGAACATCGGCCGCCGCGAGACGTCCGCCGGCGCGCAGCATCGGCTGAGAGGCTGTCTCAGATCCTCTAAAACCTGTCGATGTCCCGCCCGCCGCGCTGGTCGTGGGCGCAGGTCTGCGCCCGGCGCCTGGATCGCCACCGGTTGTCGGCCCCGGCCCGCGACGCTGGGCCGGCCGACATCGCCGCGACCATCTGCGGCGCGCACGCCCAGGTGCTCTCGGCCGCCGAGCTGTCGATCGGGCTGCGGCTGGCCGACGCGACGCGCGCGGACATCCGCGGTGCGCTGTGGACCGAGCGCACACTCGTCAAGACCTTCGGGCCACGCGGCACGGTGCACCTGCTGGCCACTCGTGACCTGCCGATGTGGACCGGCGCGTTGTCCGCGATGGCGCCCACCCGCACGAGCCTCACGCAGGACCTGCGCCTGACGGCCGAGCAGACCGACGCCGTCGTCGAGGCCATCGCCGTCGCGCTTCGCGACGCCGAGCTGACCGTCGACGAGCTGACCGAAGCCGTCGTCGCCGATGCGGGAGCGTGGGCCGGCGATCTGGTCATCCCGGCCTTTCAGGGCATGTGGCCGCGCTGGCGTGCGGCCCTTCCCACCGCCGCGCACCGGGGCGCGCTGTGCTTCGGCGCCAACCGGGGCCGCAAGGTCACCTACACCAGCCCGCGCCGGTGGCTGCCCGACCTGCGACCGGCCGACGGGCCGGCGGCACTCGCCGAGCTCGTCCGGCGCTATCTGCACGCCTACGGGCCGGCGAGCCCGCAGCACTTCGCGCAGTGGCTCAACGCGCCGGCGCGGTGGGCGACGGACCTGTTCGACTCGCTCTCGGAAGAGCTGGAGCAGGTCAGCGTCGACGGCCACCCGATGTGGCTGGCGGCCGAGGATGGCCCCGCGCCCTCGCCGATCGTCGGGAGCGTTCACCTGCTGCCCTACTTCGACGCCTATACGGTCGCCGGCCAGCCCCGCGAGCTGCTGTTCCCCGGACGCGCCGCAGAGCGCGCGCTGGCCCGCGGCCAGGCCGGGAACTTCCCGGTGCTGCTCGTCGACGGGACCGTCGCCGGCGTCTGGCACCAACGCCGCTCCGGCCGCAAGCTCCACCTCACCGTCGAGCCGTTTCGCCCGCTCACCGCGGCCGGGCGCCGCCAGCTCGACGAGCAGGTGCAACGCATCGCGCACTTCCTCGACGCCACACCCGAGCTGACCATCGGCACGGTGACCGCCGGCGGGCACGCCTGAGCCCGCAAGGCGCGAGCTGGTGAACCGCGACCCGTCTAACGATCATCCGATGCGGGCGCGGGGGGCTGACCAGCGGCGCGGTACGGCTCGGCCAGCAGCTCCTCGGTGGGGCTCGTGCCGGTGGTGCCGGCGTCGCCGGCCGCTGCGGAGGCGCGGATGAGATCGACGGCGGTCGAGAGCACCTGTCCCGCGATCTCGGCGACGCGGCGGTCGGGATGGCTCTCTGATATCGCGGTGGCCCGAACGGTCGCCGCGCGGGCCAGCTCGCCAACCTCGTCGCGGCGATCCGTCGGCTCGCCCGGAGCCGCGAGCGCCCAGACCGCGAAACCGAGATCGCGAACCGCGTCGGGCAGCCCGTCCGGCGCCTGACCGCTCCTGCGGACGTAGCGCAGCGCGTGGCGAGCGAGCACGCGCGTGTCGCGTACGGCGAAGTCGAGTTGGGTCAGCGTCTGGGTATAGCGGTCGAGCTCGGCGCGGGCGGCGCGTTGGGTCGGGGCCAGCCGCGCAGTGTCGCGGCCGGTCGCGAGCGCGTCGTCGAGTCGGTCGAAGCGATCGTCGACGCTGCGCGCCGCCTGCAGTGCACGCTCGGCGCGGCCCGGATCGCCGTCGGCAAGCGCGGCGGCGACCTCCGCGAGAGCTTCGCCCAACTCACCGAACAGCGATTGGGCGGCGCGGGCGGCGAGCAGCGTGGGATTGGGCGGGAACAGGAATGAGCTGACGACGAGCGCGACGCTGCCGCCGATCAGCGCCTCGAGGAAGCGACTGGGCGGGAAGGTCGACCCGGCGGGCTGGAGCGCAGCAAGCAACAGCGCCGACACCCCCGCCTCTGAAACCAGCAGAGGGCCCCCGCCCAGGAGCACTGCCGCCACCATCGCGAGCACGATCATCACGCCGATCTGCGGTGGTCCCGTCCCGATCAGACGGACGAGCAGGTCGGCGACCGCGATGCCCACGACGACGCCGCCGATCAGCTCGACGGCACGCTCGCGCCGCTGGCCAATCGTGGCGCCGACGCAGATCACCGCGGCGATCGACGCGAACACCGGCCGCTGCGTGCCGAGCACCAGGACGGCCAGATACCAGGCGGCGACGGCCGCCGCCGCGGTCTGGATGATCGGCCACAGCCGCGGCTGCAGCCGCCGGCGCGCCGTCCGCAGCGCCTCGCGTCCATCGCTCGGCAGGACGGTGTCGCGAGCTCGCTTCTCCGGCGTGGGCATCGATGCCTCTGACGTGCGTTCCCCGTCTTGGTGACGGCCATCCTCCCACGTCCGAGAAGCGCTGCCTCCTTCGAGATGAGACCGCGGCCGCGCGGGGGGCGTCAGGCGGCCGAGGAGGTGATGTGGCGGCGGCGCCGGGCGACCAGGGCGAGGCCCGCCAGGATCGCGAGCGGAACAACCGTCAGCGCCCACGGCAGTGCGCCGCCGTCGCCGGTTGAGCCGGCCGGTGGCCGCGGTTGAGCGGAGGCCGGGCGCTTGACGGCGAACGTGCGGGTGTCGATGAGGGCGAGCGGTTCGCCGTGGCGCTCGATGCGCAGCGTCGCGCCCGCGCGCCCGAGCCTGAGCCGGAGTTCCGAGAGGTCGGCGCCGGCCAGCGCCGGAAGGTCGATGCAGACCGCCGTCCGCTGCTGTGTGTCCAGGGCGTGGACGAACGGCGCCGAGCCCGGCCGGTCGTAGAGCGTGTACGCCCAGCGGCCGTCGGCGCTCACCGCGCGGGTCATCGGCAGGCCCCGCATCGCCTCGTCGCGTTCGCGCGGGTCGACCACAGGCGCTGCGACAAGGTGATGTCCAGGCACGTCGTACGCGCGCACGTCGTAGCGGGTCGTGTCGCGCGAGGACGTGGAGTGGATGAGGTACAGCCAGCGGCCGGTCGGCGAGATCGCGTCGACGGCGAAGGCTCCCGGCAGCACGATGCGCGCCCGGGCGCGCAGGCGGCGCGCATCGAGGACGAGCAGACGCGTCCGTGCGACCGGATAGCGGCTGATGGCCCCGGCGAGCACGAGCATGCGACCGTCCGCCGACAGTCCCGTGCCGGAGCCGTCGTACGCCGCGCCGGGGATGCCAAAGCTGCCGGGCAGCAGTCGCGAGCGCTCGACGATGCCGCCGGCGCGCCGCACCCGCGCGACGACCGTCGCGCGCGCCGCGGCGAGCGCGACGTAGTTGACGTCACGGCCGGGCAGGCTGACGCCCGCCCCGCCCTGCAGGGGAGAGACGGGGCCTCCGGCGGCAGCAGCGCTCGGCGGCGCCACGAGCCCGACGCCGAACCCGCAGCACGCGATCACCAGCATCCGTCGCATCGCCGTCCTCCTCGTCTGGACGCGGTCGTCACCCCTACTACGCCCGCGACCCGCCCAGAGGTTCCCTCGGTGCGCGGGTCGCGCGCGCCCGCCGATCCTGGTAGGAGGGAGACCACGGTGAGCAGACGACGGTTCCGGTCGGTCGCACCCGCGGCGGTGGCGCTCGCGCTGATCGCGGGCATCGCTGCCGCCCAGCCAAGCCGCGGGCTTCATGCCGCCGGCGGGACGACGCAGATCGACGGCTGGAGCCCGTTCGACGCGTCCGGCGCTGTCAAGAAGACCCTGAGCGTGAGGTCGCTCGGTCGAGGCAGCTGCCTCGAGGGCCCGAGCTCCGAGGGCATCGGCGACGTCGGCTACCGCTGCGGAGCGAGAAACTCGCTGGCGGACCCGTGCTGGCGCGACGGCCCCAAGCCGACCGACCTCGTCGTCTGCGCTGTGGACCCCTGGGCGTCGTCCGTGTGGACGATCCGCGTGCGTCACCTCATGCTCCGCGCGGGCGTGACGTTCGCCGCGCCGCTCGCCGTGCGGCGTCGGCACGACCTGCCATGGGGCATCGAGCTCGCGAGCGGCGACCACTGCGTGCTCCTCCAGGGCGCGCACGACGCCGTCCCGCTGCCGCATGGAGAGCGCCTCGTCGTCGACTACTCCTGCGACCCCAGCGGCATCGTGCTGCTGCGCAACCTCCGCCGCGGGCGCCTCTGGCGCATCGGCGCCGCGAGGTCCACGCAGCACGGCTACGAGCTGCTCGGCGACGTCACCGTCGTGCGCGCCATCTTCGGATCGCTCCCGCCGGCGATGGAACGGCAGAACACCCTCGCCCGCGGGGCCGTCGCCGCGACGCCCTTCCGGCCTCGAGACGTGCTCCGCGCGCGGTTGACCTTCCCCGCGCATGACTGGGCCTTCGTCCGGGCGCTCAGCGGGACGAGGGTCGTGCATCGCGTCGACGGTGGCTGGCGCATCGTCCACGTGGAGCGGCCGGCCTGCGCCAGCGGGCGGCTGACGGCCGCGGTCCGGCGTCAGCTGTTCGGCTGCGGGCCTTCAGGGTCGGGCGGCTGAGGTACGCCCGATCAGGCCGCGACGGGCTCGCGCAGCCGCTCGAACAGCGACCCCCACCGCTCCGGGTCGCCGTCTTCCGGCACGGTGATCGAGATCCGCGTGGCGATGTCGCCGTAGCGGCGGCGCGCCTCCTCGACCGCCTCCTCCGGCGTGCCGACGATCGCGAACGTGTGGAGCATCTCGTCGTCGACGACGCCGGCGACCTGATCCCACGCGCCACGCCTCGTCAGCGCGTTGAGCTCGTCCTGCAGATGGCCCCAGCCGTGGACCTCGAGCACCGGGCGGTACGCCGGCGTGGACCCGTAGAAGCCGATCTGGTTGCGCACCGACGCGATGCCCGCCTCGCGCTCCTCCTCGGTATCCGCCGCGACGATCATCGCCGGCGCGCTGATCTCGAACCCCGTCAGGTCACGGCCCGCCTTCTCGGCGCCGCGGCGCAGCGCCGGCAGCGTCACCTCGCGCACGTAGCGCTCGGTGGAGAACCCGTGGCAGAACACGCCGTCGGCGACCTCGCCCGCGGCCTCGGTCATCTTCGGACCGACCGCCGCCATGACGATCTTCGGCGGGCCGTGCGGGTTGGGCCCCGGGTCGAAGAACGGCGTCATCAGCGTGTGCGAGTAGAAGTCGCCGCGGAAGTCCAGCGGCGCGCCCGTCGCCCACGCCTCCCAGATCGCGCGCAGGGCGAGCACGAACTCGCGCATGCGCGGGGCGGGGTGCGACCACGCCATCGAGTAGCGCCTGGTGATGTGCGGCTTGATCTGCGAGCCGAGGCCGAGCACGAAGCGCCCGCCCGAGAGCGCCTGGACGTCGTTGGCCTGGAGGGCGACGGTCATCGGGTTGCGCGCGAAGGCGACCGCGATCCCCGTGCCGACCTGCACGCGCTCGGTCCGCTCGGCCGCGACGGCGCAGCCCAGGAACGGATCGTGCTTGGTCTCGAGCGCCCACCAGCCGTCGTAGCCGAGGCGCTCGGCGCGGACCGCATCCTGGGCCGCCTCGTCCACGCTGGCGGCGTAGCCGCCGGTATCGACCTGCATCTCGGTGCCTGAGTGTGACGGATCGCCGACGCGCGGACCGGCGTGGGCTTCGACGAGTCGCCGCAGCACCTCGCGAGCCCGTACGGTGCCGGGCATGGCGTCCATCGGTCCGACGGCGTTCTACACGGGCGAGGTGTGGGCCCGCCACGGCCTGTCGCATCCCGAGCTCTCCCGTCCCGAAGGGCGCATGCTGCACGCGTTCACGGCGCCTTGGTTCATGGTCAGCCGGATGCTCGGCGGGCCGACGCTCGACGGCATGCTGCTCGGCCGTCACCGCGTCATCGACGCCATGCTCGAGGACGCCATCCGCCCCGGCCACGTCGGCCAGGTGCTCGAGGTTGCCGCGGGGATGTCGCCACGTGGCTGGCGTTTCACCGAGCGCCACCCCGACCTGGTCTACGTCGAGGCCGACCTGCCCGACATGGCGGCGCGCAAGCGCGCGGCGCTCGAGCGGATCGGGCGCCCGGCGACACACCGCGTCGTCGAGCTCGACGCCCTCGCCGCCACGGGCCCGCTGAGCCTGGCCTCCGTGGCGGCCGGCCTCGACGAGCACACCGGGCTCGCGATCATCACGGAGGGCCTGCTCAGCTACTTGTCCCGGGACGCCGTCCTCGAGCTCTGGTCGGCCTTCGCGCGCACGCTCGCGCGGTTCGAGCACGGCCTCTACCTCTCCGACCTCCACGTCGACGCGGACGCCCCGGCGGTGCTGTCGCGGATGTTCGCCGGCACGCTGTCCGCCTTTGTGCGCAGTCCCGTGCGTGTGCACTTCGCCGACGGATCCGAGGCGCGCGACGCCCTGTTGGGCGCCGGCTTCGCCGAAGCGAGCGTCGACCTCGCCTCGCACCACCCGGCGGCGGCCGGGCTCAACGGCGCAGAGCGCGTGCGGATCGTCCGCGCGCGGTCCGTCAGCCCTTGAGCACCAAGGCGAGCATGATCCCGAGCAGGACGACGCTCTGCGCGCTGTGCACGGCGATCCCGATGAGCGCACTGCGGTAGCGCTTCGAGGGATAGGCCAGGATGAACGTGTCCAGCAGCGTGGTCGGGATGGCCCAGGGCATGTGCAGGTGATAGACGGCGAAGAGCACGCCGTTGGCCACCCAGTCCCGCCGGCCGAACACGCCGCTCATCCGTGGGAGCAGGAAGCCGCGGAACAGCAGCTCCTCGCCCAGCACCGTGTTGAAGACGGCCAGCGCGACGAGGATGGCGAACCAGCCCCACGCTCCGGCCAGGAGCACGTGGCCGGCGTGCGACCCGAGGAACTCGCCCATGTCGCGGCCCGCCGGGGCATGTGCCACGCCGGACACGAGCTCCTCGGCGCCGAAGGCGACGATCAGGGGCACGACGACGAGCCAGAGCCGCCCTCCACGCCGCCCGGTGCGCGGGGCACGCGGGGCACGGAGCCAGAGCGCGTCTCGCAGGACGGGCCAGCGCAGCGTTCCCTGCTCACGCGCGACGAGGATCAGCAGCAACACGAACTGCCAGACCAGCCCCGCGGTCAGCGTGATGATCAGGGCTTGGGGCAGTCGGGCTGGGCCGCTCAGGTGATCGGCGAGCAGCGGTGAGACCACCCAGGCGAGCAGTCCCATCGGCAGGGCGGCCGCGGCCCAGACGCCGACGATGCCGGCGAGCCCCAGCTGGGGCAGCGCACGCTCGTCGGCCGGTCGCGCGGGCTGATCCAGACGCGTGGTCGCGGTCGCGGGGGCGCGGGTGGCGAGGCTGATGGAGTTCATGGCGCGACGCTATGAGCGGGGCGGCGCGACGTCGTCGTCGGCAGGCCGGATTCGAGCTCCTACCAGCCGACGATTCCGAGTCCTCCTCAGGTCGGAGGCGGCGCTCGGGGGCGTGCATTACGGTCAACTCGTGACCCGGGTCTGGTCCCTCTCGCGCGCATACGGGTTCGACGTGCTGATCGTGCTCGCCGCTGTCGAGAGCGCGCTCGAGGTCGCGTTCAGGCACGACCCGCAGCAAGAGCCGCGCACGACGCTGTGGTTCGCCGTTCCGGCAATCGCGCTCGTCGTGCTCCCGCTGCTCGCTCGCCGCCGCTTCCGCTTCGCCGCACCCGCGTCGGTCTGGCTGCTGGCCGCGGCGCTCTCGTTCGTCGATGGGCGGCTGGTCCCGTTCTCGGCCAGCGCGCTCGTCGCCGGGTTCCTCGCCGCGTTCCTGCTCGGCAACCTTCGCGACGTCGTTCAGGCGCGGCTCGGCTTGGCGATCGTGCTGAGCGGGGCGGCGATCATCGTCTACAAGGACCCGAGCCACGCCCCCGGCGAGTTCGTCTTCACTCCTCTGCTGTTCGCGATCGGCTGGCTCGCCGGCTTCGCCCTGCGCGAGCGTGCCGAGCAGGCCGAGGCGGCGGAGGTGCGTGCCAGCCACGCGGAGCGCGAGCGGGAGGCGGCCGCCCGCATCGCGGTCGCCGAAGAACGCACCCGCATCGCGCGCGAGCTCCACGACATCGTCGCGCACGCCGTGAGCGTGATGGTCCTGCAGGTCGGCGCCGTCCGCCACGGGCTGCCCGAGACGCTCCCGGAGGACAGGGAGGCGCTCCAGGGTGTCGAGCAGACCGGCCGCACGGCGCTGGCGGAGATGCGGCGGCTGCTCGGCGCCATGCGCGACGACGGCGAAGACGCCGCACGTGTGCCTCAGCGCGGTCTGGGCAACCTCGACGGCCTGTTGGATGAGGTCGGCCGGGCCGGCCTTCCGGTGCGTCTGCGCGTCGACGGCGAGCCCTTCCCGCTCCCGCACGCGCTCGACGTCTCTGCCTATCGGATCGTGCAGGAAGGTCTTACCAACGCGCTCAAGCACGCGCGCGCCAGTCAGGCCGAGGTCATCGTCGGGTACGGCGCCGACGAGCTCCGGATCGAAGTGCACGACAACGGCAGCGGCGCGATGCCGAACAACGGCCACGGGCACGGCCTCGTCGGCGTCCGCGAGCGCGTCAAGATCTACGGCGGCGAGATGACCGCTGGTCCGGCGAGCGGAGGCGGCTTCGTCCTCAGCACGCGCCTTCCACTCCGGGGCGACGGCCGGTGAGCATCCGCGTGCTTGTCGCGGACGACCAGTCGATGGTGCGCGCGGGCTTTCGCATGCTGCTGGCCGGCGAGGAGGACATCGAGGTGGTGGCCGAGGCGAGCACAGGGCTCGAGGCGGTCGACAAGGCGGCGCGCTTCCATCCGACCGTCGTCCTCATGGACATCCGCATGCCCGAGCTCGACGGCCTCCAGGCCACCCGACGCATCCTCGCCGCCGATCGGGCCGCGCGCATCCTGATCCTCACCACCTTCGATCTCGACGAGTACGTCTACGAAGGACTGAGCGCAGGCGCCAGCGGGTTCGTCCTCAAGGACGACCCGCCGGAGCAGCTGATCGCCGCCATCCGCACCGTGGCCGCAGGAGACGCGCTTCTCTCGCCCGCGATCACGAAACGCGTGATCAGCCGCTTCGCCCGCATCGCGCGCCCCGAGCCTCCCAAGGGGTTCGACGAGCTCACGGCGCGTGAACGGGAGATCCTTCGGCTGATCGCGAGCGGCCTCTCCAACGCAGAGATCGCGCAGGAGCTCTACATCAGCGACACCACGGTCAAGACGCACGTCACCCACATCCTGCAAAAGCTCAACCTGCGCGACCGCGTGCAGGCGGTCGTGCTCGCCTACCAGACCGGACTCTTCGAGGCCGGCGCGCCGGCGCCAGGCGCTCCAGGGGAACGTCCGGCCTCCTGAGCGCGCGGCTCAGGCGGCCGCCGCCTGCGGCGGCCGGTCGCCGCGTGCCGCGGGCCGGCTCGGCGCGAGGTCGATCCCGGCGATCAGCTCCTCGGCTCGCTCGGCGACGGACGAGACGGCGGTTTCGAGGACCACTCGGCTGGGGGCGCGGTCCATCGGGTTGAGGCCCATCGCCCGCAGGTCGGCGGCGGTCGGCTCGACGGTCACGACCTGGGCGCCCGCTTCGCGCAGCAGCTTGGCGTCGCGCGACAGGCGGAGCATCGTGGCGCCCCGCAGCGGCCCGTACAGGGCGGTGCCGAGCAGTGAGCCGTGCTCGCGCGAGGAGAACGGGGACAGGATGATCACGACGTCGCAGCCTTGGTCGACGAGCGCGTCGGCGTTGGTGAACGACCACAGCCCGCCGTCGACGTAGCGTCGGTCACCGATGCGGACCGGCCGGTAGTACGCCGGGACAGCGCATGAGGCGGCGACGGCGTCCGCGAGGTCGGCGTCGGGTGCGCCGGCTCGGCCGAACGTCACCCGCTGGCCGGTGGCGTAGTCGCATGCGTGCAGCCACAGCTCCGTGTGCGACGGCCAGCCGGCGGCGACCGCGTCGTGGGTCAGCCCGCGGATCTCGTCGGTCGGGCGCCGTCCGCTGGGCAGGAAGCCGGCCAGGGACCTCAGCCGCCGGCGCGGGCTGGTGGCCAGCAGGCCGGTGACGCCAAGCGCGAGCGATCCTGGCCATGCGGGGCCGTGCCCGCCGCTGGCGCGTCCCGCGGTCGCCCGCCGTATCGCGGACGCGAGGGCCTGCTCGTCTTCGGCGTACGTCAGCAGGCTCGCCGGGTCGACGTCGGAGGTCAGCACGGCGGCCGCCACGGCGCCCGCCGACGTGCCGGTCACGATGTCCGCTGTCGCCGGATCCCAGCCGGTGTGGTCGCGGAGCGCCTGAAGCGCGCCGATCAGCCAGGCGATCCCGGTGATCCCGCCCGCGCCCAGCACGAGTCCGACGCGCGGACGGCTCGACGCGGCGGCAGCTCGGGTGGCGCGCAGATGCACTCCTGACGTACCGACGTCCTCCCGCCGCGTTACGCCGCGGTTGACGGACGTCGTGGATGCCCTTACCTCTCGGGCGGCACGAGCGTGACGACCTTCAGCCGGCCCTGGATCCCGCGGACGCGGATGCGGCGGCGACGGCCCAGGAGCGCCGGCGGCAGTCCCTCGGCCGCGGACTCGGTCGCCAGCAGCGAGCCCGGTGAAGCATCCTTGGTGAGCAGCTGGGCGAGGTTGACCGGCAGGCCGAAGTAGTCGCCGGCACGGCGCAGCAGCGGGCCGTAGGCGAGCCCGGCACGCGCGGACAGCGGCAGCGAGCGCTCGATGTGCGCGAGCGCTTCGAAGGCGGCGAGCGCGACCGCGCTGGGGTCGGCGCCGGCGAGGAAGACCCCGTCGCCGACGTACTTGACGGCGCGGACCGGGTGATCGAGCGTCGCCGCCTGGCCGGCCTCGAAGAGCGCGTCGACCATGCCCTCGGCCGCCGCGGCCGGGTTGCGCGCGAGGTGCCGCGTCGAGCCGGTCAGGTCGACGAGCGCGATCGCCACCGGCGCGGTGGGCGGCTCGGGCAGCCGGTCGGGCGAGAGCACCTCGGCCAGCGCCGGGCGCAGCAGCGTCGCGTGCAGCACCTCGAACGCCCGCACCGCCGCCGGCAGCAGCCCCGCGAGGAGGCCGTCGAGGCGCTCGGCCCGGTCCTCGGCGGGGACGCCGCGCAGGATCTCGCGGGCGCTCTCGGCCTCGGCTTCCACGACGCGCCCCACGGCGCGGATGTACGCCTGGGTGACCGGCGGGGCCAGCTCACGATCGATGCCCGCCGCGCGCGCCTGCTCGAGCACCGCCTCGAGCTCGTGCTCGACCTCTTCGGGATCGACAGGATCGACGCCGAGCAGGCGCAACAGCGCGTGGGCCTCGTGCTCGAGCGACGCATCGGGCCGGCGGCCGACCAGCAGCGAGAGCAGGCGACGGAACTGCTCGCGAGGCGCGACGGCGACCGACCCCAGGCGGCGGTCGAGGACCTCGTCGAGGTTGTCGGGGTGTGCCTCGCCGTCGGAAAGCGACATCGGCGAATCGTGGCAGCCTGCCCGCGACGACCGGGGCTACGTGTCCTGCGCCGCTGTCTGGCCGACCATCAGCTGCGGCGTCGGTTTGCCCTGCGCGATCCGCCGTGCCTCGGTGTGGGCGACGGCATCGAAGAAGCGGGTGTTGGAGCCATGGGCGATCGGCGCCGGCAGCAGGCTCCGTGCGGCGCGGGCGGTGTGGACCGCCGCCCGGAACGCGACGGCGTGTGCGGGTGTCCACGGCAGGCCGTAGATCCTGCGGACGGACGGCGGCAGCGAGCCCAGCATGATCAGGTCGTGAACGCGCTTTGCCGGTTGCATGTGCGCCGGCATCGGGATCTCGAACGCGGTCGCGCGCCCCACCCGGCGCGCCTCCTCGGTGAGCCACAGCGCGTCCCCGGAGAGGGTGTCGTCGTAGTAGGAGCGGAAGTCGGGATAGGTCGCGGGCGCCGCGTCGCGCGGCAGGCCGAACAGCTCGCCGAAGCGGACGTAGTCCTGCCACAGCGCTTCGCGCTCGTCATCGCGCAGGCGCGCGACGAGCAGGTCGTAGAAGCACTCGGCGGAGTCCATCGCCACGGCCACCGTCCACAGCATGAGCTCCCGGTCGAACGCGTCGTACGGCGTGCCCGCCGGGAACGGGCCGGCGTCCTCGGGCAGCGTCCCGTGGACGCGCCGGTGCATGCGGTGCACCGCGGCGAGCACACGGTCGGCCTCGGCGCGCGAGCCGAACATCACCGCCTCGAACCACTTGGCCGTGTGGGCGAGGCGCTTGAACGGGGTGAGCTTGGCGGCGGTGTGCTGGCTCGTCCCGACGTAGTTGCGCGGGTTGAGCGCGCCGATGCACAGCGCCCGCTGGCCGTAGAAGAGGCCGACCATCCGCTCCTCGTGGACGCGCCTCAGGATCGAGGCGCCGCGGGGGAAGTAGCCGTCAGCGGCGGTCATGCAGGTCATGATGCCTTCACGACCTGACGCTCGGCAGCCAGCAGCGCAAGCTGCATCGCCCCGGTGCGCAGGGCCACGGGGATGCGCGCCAGCGAGAGCCCGAAGGCCCGGTCGGGGTTCGCGGAGGAGAGCAGGATGCGCCGGGCGTCGGCATCGGCCGCCAGGCGCCGGGCGAGGCGGCGACCGACGATCGACCAGGTCCTTCGCGCGCGGGCGGAGAGGTCCTCGGTGTGCACGACGCGCAGCCCGGCGGCCGCCGCCCAGCGCTCGTAGTCGCTCAGCGCGCACAGCGACGGCAGGCGCCCCTCGCGCGCGATCGGACCGAGCAGCAGCCGCGTCTGCCACCGCGTGGGGCGCTCGCACGCGAACCAGTCGACCACCACCAACCGGCCGCCCGGCTGGAGGACCCGCGCCGCCTGCGCGAAGGCGAGCGGCTTGTCGATCATGTGCGAGATCGATTCGATGGCCACCACTGCGTGGCAGGCACGATCGCCAAGCCCGTTGTCGAGCCAGGAGCGCACCTCGTAGCGCGGGCCGCCCCCGCGCCGGCGCGCCCAGTCCGCCTGCGCGGCCGACAGCGTGAAGCCCACCACCTCACAGCCGTGCTCGCCGGCGAGGATGCGCGCGGTGCCGCCGTAGCCGCACCCCGCGTCGGCGACGACGGCGCCCGGGCGTGCGCGCGCCCACCGCGCGACGACGTCCACCAGCGCGCGGGTCGCCTCCTCGACCGACTCGCGCCCGGTGGTCCACAGGCCGTGGTGCACGTGCTCGCCCCAGATCTCGCGATAGAAGCGATCCAGCGCGTCGTAGTGACGCGCGACCGAGGCCTCGTCAGAGCGCGCTGTGCCAGAGATCGGCATCGCCGGCGGACGCTCAGACCGGCTGGCGGTACCCGAACCTCAGCAGGACCTTCGCGCCCTTCCTGAATCCCTCCGGCGGGGGGATCGCGAAGTCGAGCGCGTCGGAGATCCTGTCGATCACGTTGAAGAGGGCGCAGACGTAGACCGCGTCGCGCAGCGCGGAGTCGCTCACGCCCGCCTGGCGCACGGGCTCCGCGTCGGCGGAGCTCACCTCGTCAGGTGAGAGGGTGAGCTTCTCCAGGAAGCCCAGCGTGGCCCGCAGCTTCTCGTCGACCGGAGCCGTTCTCCAGTCGTCGAGCACCGCCTGTGTCACTTCTCGTCCGAGTGCTTGCGACGCGACCGCGCCGTGGGCTCCCGTTCAGAACGGGCACTGATTGAGTCGCGACGTGAACGCGGCAAAGAGCTCGCGCTCGCCGACCGTCCACTCACACTCTCCGCGCATCACCCGGTGCAGCACGTCGCCGTAGTGCTTGCCGAAGAAGTCGCGCCGGTAGAGCGAGGTCTTGACGACGTCGGGCGGCTCCATCCGCGCCGTCAGCCGCATCGCCCCGAGCACGAGCCGCTCCGGGAGCCGATGACCCGTCTCGACCTGCCGAAGTCGCATCTCACTCTCTCCTGTCGATCGCGCGCAGTCCGGCCTCGAGGCGGCGCAGTCCGGCGCCGAGCGCGCAGCTCACCGTGGCCTCGAAGATCTGATCCTCGGACCAGCCGGCCGTGTGCAGCGCCTCCACGTCCTCGTCGGTCACCTTGTAGGCGTTGCGGGCCACCTTGTCGACGTAGTCCCGGAGCGTCTCGGGCACATCCGCTGCCTGCGCCGCCGCCGAACGCCGGGTCGTTGCATCGAGCGTGCCCGGACCCTCGAGCACAGCGTCCACCAGTCGCGTCATGTCGGCGGCGTGGGGATCCGGCTCACTCGAGCCCACGGCAACCATCCTAAAGGTGGGCGACCCGCGGTCGGGGCTCACAGCATCGAGGCGTCGGCGGGCTGGCCGAGCAGGATCCTGCCGGGCAGCTCGCGCGAGGCCTCGTTGACCTGGAAGTGCGCGGTGGCCGTGTGCGCGTCGCGGAAGCGCCGCTGCAGCGGCGCTCCGTCGTAGATCGCGCTGCCGCCCGCCAGGTCGAACATCGCGCGTGTCACCTCGGCGGAGGTCCGGACGCCGTGCGTGGCCGCGAGGCGCAGCCGCGTGCGCAGCTCGACCGGGACCGGCTCGTCGTCCTGGGCCGCCTGCCACGCGGCGTCGATCGCCTCGTAGTACAGCGCCCGTGCCGCGCCGAGCGCCGCCTCGGCGGCCCCGACCGCGGCCTGCGTCGGCGCGCGCTCGGCGAGCGTGCGCGTGGACCCCAGGCCCTTCTTGCCGCCGGCCAGCGCGACGAGATCGTCGATGGCGGCGCGCGCGTTGCCCAGCGCCGCAGCCGCGATCGACAGCGCGAAGAACCCGAAGACCGGGAAGCGATACAGCGGTCGGTCCAGCACCGGCCCGTCGAAGAGCGAGAACACGCGGTCGGCCGGCACGAAGGCCTCGTCGGCCACGGCGTCGTGGCTCCCGGTGCCGCGCAGGCCCAGCGTGTGCCACGTGTCGAGCACCTCGAGGTCGTCCTTGCGCAGCGCGACCACCACGGGCACCGGCCGCTCGTCGACGAGGCAGCCCGCGAACATGAGGTCGGCGTGGGTGATGCCGCTGCAGAACGCCCAGCGCCCGGAGACCACGACGCCGCCGTCCACCGGGCGGCCCTTGCCGCGGGGGGCCCAGACGCCGGCGGCGACGCCGCGCCCGTCGCCGAAGAGCTCGTCGCGGCTCGACTCCGGCAGGTAGGCGGCGAGCAGGCTGCTGGTGATCGCGATCGACACGCACCAGCCGGCCGACGCGTCGCCGCGCGCGATCTCCTCCGCGCACCGCAGGGCGACGGGCGGCGCGAGCTCGAGTCCGGCCACCTCGGCCGGCGCACCGCCGCGCAGCAGCCCGCCGTCGCGCAGGCGCGTCACCAGCTCGTCGGGCAGGCGCCGCTCGCGCTCGATGTCCTCCGCCAGCTCCCGGGCCAGCTCGGAGGCCTCCCGCGCGAGCGCCTGGATCTCGGTCTCGTTCGCGCGATGCGGCGCGCTCTGAAGCTGCGTCTCGTTCATGGAGGACCTCGGCGTGCGGTCGTCGGCGACGGGCGGTTCAATGACGTTACCAGACGTCTGGTTCAGTTTCTGTACCGAGTACAATCGCTGAACCATGCCGGGCGCCGATGACCTCTCCCACCGCTTCGAAGCGGAATCCGTCGGCCGGGCGCTCGCGCTGGTGGGCGAGCGCTGGACGCTGCTCATCCTGCGCGAGGCCTTCTTCGGCGTGCGGCGCTTCGGTCAGCTCGCCCGCAACCTCAACATCCCGCGGCCCACGCTTTCGGCACGGCTGCGGACGCTCGTCGCCGCCGGGCTGCTCGAGCGGGTCCCGTACTCCCGCGATCCCGAGCGCCACGAGTACCGGCTGACCGACGCGGGCCGCGACCTCTTCCCCGCCATCGTCGCGCTCATGCGCTGGGGCGACGAGCACCTATCCCACCCGAACGGTCCCCCGATCGTCCTGCGCCACGACGCCTGCGGCGAGATCGCCGACCCGCGCCTCACCTGCCGGCACTGCGGTCAGCAGATCGACGCGCGCAGCGTCACCCCCGAGCCGGGTCCGGGGTTCCGCGATCGACAGCCGGCCCAGCCGCGGGCCTGAGCCCGCTCGCGCCGGCCAGGTCCGAGACGCGCCCGCGTCAGCGGGATGCCGACGCAGCCACCTGGCTCGTCGGGTGCGACGCCACCTTGGACGAGCTGGACACGCCGATCGTCGAGACGGCGAGCGCGCCCCCGCACAGCCCGATCGTGACGCCGCGCAGCCGGCGCGGGGTCACCCACGACCATGCCCGGGTCTGCAGCCAGGCCCGGGCGCCCGAAGCGCCCGCGGCTGCGGCCATGGCACAGGCGGCGCACATGTGGGAGGAACGCTAGCGAGCGACGCGTAGCCTCTCGCCGCGTGCGCTTCGCGCTGGCCGCCGGGCTCGCCCTCCTCGCCGCCGGGTGCGGCACCGCCTCGTCCCCGGCCGCTCGCCACCCGGCCCCTCGGCCCCGCACGCTTCCCGGCATCTCCGCGGCGCCGCGGGCGCCGAGCGTCGTCCCTCAGCGCCGCGAGCTGGCCCGGCTCCTCGTGCTCGATCGGCCGGTGTTCTGCGGCGGACCGCGGGGTCGGCTCGTCGCGCTCACCTTCGACGACGGCCCTGGGCCCTACACCGGGCTGGCGCTCAAAGAGCTGAGCCGCGCCCGCGCCCGCGCGACGTTCTTCCTCGTGGGCAAGAGCATCCGCCGCTTCCCCGCGTGGCCGCGGCGCGAGAAGGCCGACGGTGCGCTCGGCGATCACACCGCCACGCACCCCGACCTGGCGGCCCTCTCCCGTGCCGCGATGGTTCACGAGCTGGCGGCCGGCCAGGCGGCGGCTCGCCGGGCCGCGGGCGTGGCGATCCGCCTCTTCCGGCCGCCGTATGGCCTGTCCACGCCGGCGATCGCCGCGGAGGCGCGCCGGCTGGGGATGGTCGAGGTGTTGTGGTCGGTCGACTCGGGCGACTCGATCGGCGGCAACTTCCATCAGATCGCGGCTCGCGTGCGGCGAGGCATCCGCCCCGGCTCGATCGTGCTGATGCACGAGAACCGCGGCCAGACGATCAGGGCGCTGCGCTCGATCCTGCCCTATCTGCGGCGCCACCGGCTCCGGCCGGTCAGCGTGCCCGAGCTGCTGGCGGCCGATCCGCCGACGTTCGCCCTGCTGCGGGCCGGCGCCGGCGGATGTGGCTAAGCCTGATCCAGCCTAAGCGGGAGATCGCGGCGCGGCCTGCTCGGCGTCGGTGAACCGCGCCGGCTGGGCGGTCATGCCGGCCTGAACCGCGGCGAGCTGGTTGGGCGAGCCGATCAAGGCGCGCTGGAGCTCGGTCTCCAACAGCAGGCCCTCCTCGACGGGCCCGTGCCACGAGGTGTCGTACAGGCGCTTGGCCGCGCGCACCGCGTCGGGGGAGCGGCCGGCGATCTGCGCCGCGAGCTCGCGCGCGGCGGCCAGCGGGTCGTCGGCGACGTGCGTGACGAGGCCCAGCTCGGCGGCCTCGGCGCCCGAGAGCACGCGCGCGGTG
This sequence comes from Actinomycetota bacterium, assembly GCA_005888335.1. Next base: position 27,483 of record VAWY01000061.1, on the reverse strand, counting down.
TAGGTGAGCTCCTTGGCGACGTCGAGTCGCACCAGCCGGGGCAGCGTGGAGGTGATGCCCATGTCGGGCACCAGGCCCCACTTGCTCTCCATGATGCACAGCCGCGCGTCGGGGGTGGCGATCCGGATGTCGGCGCCGAGCGCGATCTGCAGCCCGCCGCCGAAGCAGTTGCCGTGGATCGCGGCGATGACCGGGACCGGCAGGTCGATCCAGTCCGTGCACGTGCGCTGGAAGAGGTTGGAGCGCCGGCCGCCGCGGTCGAGGAGGTCGTCGAGCGGCCCGCTCATGAGCGACGCCACGTCCAGCCCCGAGCAGAAGCTCGGCCCCTCGCCGTGAAGGACGACGGCCCGCACGCCGGGCGTGGCGGCGACCTCCTCCGCCGCGGCGACGATGCCCTCGAACATCGCGGCGTCGAGCGCGTTGTGCTTGTCGGGGCGGGTCAGGGCGACGTCGGCGACGTGATCGGCGACGTCGATGCGGACGCGTTGGCTGCTCATCGACCTGACTCTACGGGTCGGCAGCGGCGTTCCCGCGCACGGGCGGACGCGACCCGGCGGGCAAGGTCGTTGAGCGCCTGTTGAGTGGCGCGGCTTACCGTCGCGACGCCACGCCACCCGGAATCAGACCGCTGCATGACCGTTCGCAGGAGGCCGAACAGGTGACGAGGAGGATCGCTGAAGGGACGCGGCGTCGGATCCGCCGCGCCTCGCTCTGGCTCAGGCGCCGGGCGACGCCACCCGCCGCTCCAGGCGATGGTGAGGCCCCGGCCCGCGGCACGACCCGACGCGGCTTCATCCAGATCGGCGCCGCGAGCTCGGTCGCCGTCGTAGGTCTGTCCCGTGTACTGCCGGCGCGTGCGGAGCCGGAGCCGTTCTTCCTGACGATCACCGAGGGCGACGTGACGATGGAGGACGGCACGCCGGTGTTCTTCCGCGGCTTCCGCGCGACGGACGCCATCAAGGACGTGCCGTCGATCCCCGGCCCGCCGATCGGCAACACGGGCCCGGGCATCAAGGGGCGCGACGTCTTCGCGGAGGACGACGTGCTGATCATGGTGAGCAACAGCACGCCGCGCGAGCACACCTTCCTGATCGCGCGCGTCGATGCGGATGACCTGTCGCCGGATCCGGACCCTCAAGTTCACCGCCCCCCAGGCGGGCACCTACATGTACCGCGACGCGGACCGCAACAACCGCCTGCTCGGCATGTACGGCGCGTTCATCGTCCTGCCAAGGAATGCGGCCGGGCAGCTGCGGCCCTACGACCCGGCTCCCGACCGGCTGGAGATCCTCACCGAGCTGCGCAGCCAGCACACGTGGGTCCTCTCGGACGTCGATCCCGTCCTCGGCGAGCTCGCGCGCGTGCAGCGGCGCAACGGCAAGATCGGCTACCCGCTGACGAAGATCACGCCGCGCTACTTCCTGATCAACGGCGAGACCGGCGTCGAGGCCACGCGCAACGAGCAGCTGACGATCCCGGTCATCCCGCTGCACCACGAGGGCGAGCCGTTCGCCGGGGTGCTCATCCGCTGCATCAACACCGGCGTGGCCACGCACGCCCTGCACTGGCACGGCAACCACGTCTTCCCGGTCCAGCGCAACGCGGTTCCCGAAGGCGCGAGCCCAAAGGACGGGAAGATCCGAGCCTTCGAGAAGGACGTGGTGCGGATCAAGGCGCTGCAGACCGTGGACGTGATCCTGCCGGCTCACACGGGGTTCGAGGCGTTCCCGCCACTCAACGACCTGCACCCCAAGGTGGCCGAGCAGCACTTCCCGATGCACTGCCACGCCGAGATGTCGCAGACGGCGGCGGGCGGCTCGTACCCGTTCGGCATGCTGACCGACTGGCACCTCGTGAACAACCAGCAGACCGCGATCGCGGTGCGCCAGCGCCTGGCCGACGAGCGCCGCGACGGTCAGCGGCGCGTGCCCGACGATCAGGTCCAGGCGGCGATCGACCAGCGCGTGGGCAACAGCGGGCACGGCAGCGGCAGCAGCGACGGCCAGGGCCAGAGCGGCTCGGGCGACGGCGCCTCGGGCGGCAGCAACGGCGGCTCCGGTGACAGCAGCAGCGGCTCCGGCGGAAAGGGCTGACGATGGCGCAGAACCCCGTGACGGGAACCCTGAAGACACCCAACCAGCACAACGTCTTCAACTGCGTCCTCAACGAGGCGCAGTACACCCTGATGTTCCCGCCGCAAGTCGGACACATCGAGACGTTCGGGCTGGTCACCGACCAGGCCGACTGGGAGGCGAAGCGGAGCGACCCGAACTTCCAGGCGCCCGGAATGCAGCCCGGGATCGGCGAGCTGCGCAGGTTCGAGCGCAAGGTCTTCGTCAGCGGCAAGCTCGTCATGCCCGACGGCGTTGAGATCCGCCACTGGGGCTTCGAGGACGAGAACGGCGTCAAGACGCTCCCGTCGTCGCCGATCCGGGTGATGGCCGGCGACCTCGTTCAGGTGACGCTCAGCTCAGCCAAGAACCGCCACACGATCCACCACCACGGGCTCGAGCCCGACATGGACAACGACGGTGTGGGTCACACGTCCTTCGAGGTTCTCGGAAATTACACCTACCAGTGGCGGCCTCACGTCGCCAACGCCGGAACCTTCTTCTATCACTGTCACGTCAATACGACGCTGCATGTTCAAATGGGACTCTTCGGCGCGCTGGTCATCGATCCCTACGAACCGGAGCCCCACCCGGACGGCAAGAAGCCCTTCGAGGACGCTCCCTGGCGTTACAAGCCCGAGTTCGAGCGCTTCTGGGTCCCCTACGCGATCGACCCGCGCTGGCACACGCTGCACCACCTCGCCGGGTTCTGCCTCGAGGATGCGGGCCTGAACCGCTTCGAGCCCAAGTACTTCCTCCTCGGCAAGCACCCCCAGCACCCCGACGGGTCACCGATCCTCGGCGACGCCGAGCAGCCGGTCGCCCTCACCATGCCGGTCGGCGAGACCGCCTACATCCGCCTCATCGAGAGCACGTACCACCCCGTTCGCGTCGACCTCGGCGCCCTGGGCGCCTCCACAATGGTCGTCGAAGCCGACGGGCGGGGACTCCGCGACGGGATCAGCCTCACGGGGCTTGGCTTGGATCATGCCCCGCAGCCGCTCGGGTGGGACGACTGGCAGCCCGGGAACCCGCGGAAGGAGATCGGGCCGGCCGAGCGCTACGGGCTGATCGTCCAACCGACGACCCCCGGCGTCTACCCCGTCGAGTTCGCCTTTCACCACTGGATCTCCGGCGAGAAGCTCGGCTTCGCACGCACGCAGGTGACGGTCGTCTGAGCCGCTGAGCCCGGCGCGGCGAGCGCTTCGGGCCGACCGACCGCAGCCGGCGGATCGCGTTTGCACGGCTCGGGTCCTGGGGTACGACGACCTCGCCGCCCTCCGGTCCGCTTGCCTGCCCATCGAGGAAGGACCCTCGTATGCCATTTTTGCCTGCGCGGAGGCTGATTCTTGCTGTTCTCGCGTCGTCGTTCGCGCTCGCCGCTCCTGCGGCGGCGACGACCCTGCAACTCTCCGACGGCACCCTGAGTCCGCAGCCCTTCCAGTCGTGGGTCGACCGCGCCCCGGTGCCCACGCCTGCCGGAACAGTAACCCTGGCCTTTGCGGGCTGTCCTGGCGGTCCCGCGTGGGCGTCTGGCTGCGCGGACAAGGCGACCCGGACGATCTACCTCGGGGACGGAGCGCAGGACTACCGGGGGTTCTTCCACGAGCTCGGTCACATCTTCGATGCGACCACGCTGTCCGACGACGAGCGTCAGTCGTTCCAGTCGATCATGCGCCGTCCCGGCGCCTGGGTCGCCGACGCGAGTTCGTCACCACCGGACGAGTGGTTTGCCGAGGGATACTCCCTGTGCGCACGGCACCGGAGAATCGCGCGTACCTACATCGCCGGCAACTATGACTATGCGCCGACGCCGCGGCAGCACGCCGCAGTCTGCGCGCTTATCCGGCAGTCCGCCCGCACTTCGTCGGCTTAGGCCCCTGGAACAGGACCCCGCTCTTCGGCGTCCCACCAAACCCGGGCCGCTGCGGCACGACGAGCGCGTACAACTCTCCCGGCTTAATCCGGCACAAGATGGCGGGTTTCAATTTCCACGTGCGAGGGACCGTGACGCTCGCAGGCCCTGGGTGTGGCCGAAGCGGCAAGACGGTGCTGGCGACACTCTTCCGATCCGGACCTATCAATTTGAGGATCACACCGTACTGGAGCTCGTAGGGGACGTCGCCGAGGGTGAGCTTGAGACCCTGCGTGGCAATCAAGTCCAGTCGGCGCGTGCCCACAACCGCGAGCTTCATCGGCAACGGGCGGCGGAGCTACCGTGATGGGTCCCTGGAATATCTGCTCTGTGGCCGCTCGGGGCCGCCCAGAGCGCGTTGTGGCCGCGGTTGCTGGGCCGACGGTCACCGTCACAGTAAAGGGCTGGTTTTCGCTACTCTGACGAGCGCGTGCCGAGCCCGGAATCGCGTTGCTCTCGTAAGTGTGGCTGCCCGTGACGGCAAAAGCCCCGTTGACCGCGTCAATCCGCTCCGCGGGGATCGAACCGGTCTTATCGCCCCAGTTGATACTCGCTCTGAAGGCGTCGGGCTTCGCGTACCAGTTCTTGTCGCTGATCAAAGCCACCACGCCAGTGAACGACCGCGTGCTGGTGGTTAGTAGGTTCGGGACAACCATGCCCGTGTAGGGAGCATCCCCGATGTGCGCGGTATTTGTCACAGCCGGCGCGCACGCGGGCGGGCTGATGCGACACACCTGGATCGCGTAGTTGTAATCCCTTGACTCCGTATAGGCGTAGTCCCGGCCGCCGGGAGGCTGCTGGGCCGCCGGGACAGGAGGGCCAGGCGCGTGCGCGCTGTACTCGCACCGCGGCTCTACGGGGGACGGTTGAAGGGTCCTGTAGATCTTCGCCTCGTCCACAAGCGAGCCCGAGGCAGCATCCCAAGTTATCGTGATCCTGTAGTTCTCTGGGCGGCAGACACCGAAGGTGCTGTCGTCCATGAAGCGGACGACGGTGGGCAGAGTCCAAAGCTGCGGGTTTGAGTCGAACAGCATCGCACCCGCGGTGCCAGACACCGGATTCGCGTTCTTCACCGTCAACTGCGCGCTCGCAGGAGCAGCAAACGTGAGAAGCAGCGCGAAATAGCCGATGACGAATTCGGCTCGTCTGCGCTTCATGACCGGACCTCAGCGACGACACTAGACCGGTTGAACGTCAGACGCTAGAGGTCAAGTTCCTCCCCCGTGAACGGAGATGAGCCCGAGCCGTCAAGGGACAGCGTCATGTATGCGCTGTTGAGGCTCGGGCCGTAGCCGGCGAACGGTTCGCACGGCGTGAACCCGGCGCTCGCGTAGAGGCTCCGGGCCGCCGCGAACGCCGGTCCGGAGCCGGTCTCGAGGCTGAGTCTGCGATAGCCGCGCTCGCGCGCGACAGCGACGAGGTGATCGACCAGCGCCCGGGCGACGCCCTGACCGCGTGCCGCGTGGGCGGTGTGCATGGACTTGATCTCCGCGTGGTCGCGATCGAGCCGCTTGAGCGCCGCGACGCCGAGCAGCTCGCCGTCGGCGCGGAGGCTGAAGAACGTCACGGAAGGGTCGCCGAGCGCGTCAACGTCGAGCGCATGCATGTCCTCGCGTGGCGTGGTCGCGTGGGCGTAGGCGAGATGGCGCTCCAGCAGCTCGCGGACGTCGTCGGCGCGCGGGTCGTCGATCGAGATCACGCCCTCAGCCACGCGCCCGAACCTACCGGTGAGCTGCTGTCGAGCTGCGCGCCGGGATCGCCGGCGTCAGGATGCGGGCGTGCAGTGGCGCCGTAGCGCTGGATTCGGGAGCGGCGGGCGCGCGTGACCGCGCGCGCGGCGATTCGCGGTGTCGTGCGGGCCGAGCGGCGCGGCGTCGCTCTGCGCGATGCGATCGCCCGGCGGGCGCGCGAGCTCGGCCTCATGGGCTGGGTGCGGACCGACGACGACGGCAGCGCGCGGCTTCACGCCGAGGGTCCCGAGCAGCAGCTCGCGGAGCTGGTCGCGTTCCTCCGCGCCGGTTTGCCGCGTGCGCCGGTCGCTTCGGTGGAGGTCGAGCCGGCCGCGGTGGAGGGCCACGAGCAGTTCGCGATCCGCGGCGTCAGCGCCGGCGAGTTCGTCGTCCAGGAACACGCCGCGACCGCCCACCACTTCGACCTGCGCCTGGAGGTCGACGGCGTCATGCGGTCGTGGGCGGTCCCCAAGGGACCCTCGCTGGACCCCGCGGTCAAGCGGCTGGCGGTCGAGGTGCCCGACCACGCGAAGTCGCACAACAGCTTCGAGGGACCGCTCGAGGGCGGCGCCGTCATCGTCTGGGATCGCGGGACGTACGAGCAGGGCGGACGCGTCCCGTGGCCCGAGGCGCTCGCCCGCGGCCACGCCGTGTTCGTGCTGCACGGCGAGAAGTTGCGCGGTGGCTTCGCCCTCCAGCGCACGCGGCCGGGCGCGAAGGCGCAGTGGCTGCTGGTCAAGCGCCGCGACGCGGAGGCGCGCCCGGGGTCGGACATCGTCGGCGAGCGCCCGGGCTCGGTCCTCAGCGCGCGGACACTCGACGAAATCCGCTAGCGCGCGTCAGGCCAAGGGCTGTTCGAGGGCACGCCGTCGCCGCCCTCGGGCTTGTGGCCGCCGACCGCGATGAGGTCGAGGCCATCCGGGCCCGCCTCGAAGGCGCGCACGACCTCCGGGGCGACGCGGATGACGTCCCACTGCCGAACGTCGTGAATCTCGTCGTCGAGGCGGACGCGGCCGGAGCCGCCCACCACGACGTACGCCTCCTCTTGCTCGCGGTGGCTGTGACCGCCCGGGTTGCGCACGTTCGGCGCGTAGGTGAAGCGACTGATGCCGAGCTCGCGGGACCCGAGGTGCTTGCGGCTGAACCGACCTTCCAGGCCGGGGATCCGGCCGCCGACGGCGTCGTCGATGGCGAGCAGGTTCACGATGGCGTAGTCGGGCATCCGCGGGTTCTCCTTAGCACACTGTGGGCATGCACGCACCTGGACAAGAGCCGCGCGAACGCACGACCGCCGTGCCGACCATCGACCTCAACGACGGTCACGCCATCCCACAGCTCGGCTTCGGCGTCTTTCAGATCCCTCCCCGCGACACCGCCGAAGCCGTCACGAAGGCCCTCGAGGTCGGCTACCGGCATATCGACACCGCGGAGATGTACGGCAACGAGCGCGGCGTCGGCGAGGCGATTCGCGCCTTCGGCCTCGACCGAGGCGAGGTCTTCGTCACGAGCAAGCTCAACAACGGCTTCCACCGCCCCGACGACGCGCGCGCCGCGTTCGACGGCACGCTGTCCGCGCTCGGCTTCGACGACGTCGATCTGTTCCTCATCCACTGGCCGCTCCCGACGCTCTACGACGGCGACTTCGTGTCGACGTGGAAGACGCTCGAGGAGTTCCAGCGGGACGGTCGCGCCCGGTCGATCGGTGTCTCGAACTTCCAGGTCGACCACCTCGAGCGGCTCGCGGCGGAGACCGACGCCGTGCCGGCGGTCAATCAGATCGAGCTCCACCCCTACTTCCTGAACGACGAGGTCCGCGCCTACGGCGAGGCGCACGGCATCGCCACCGAGGCGTGGTCGCCGATCGCCCAGGGCCAGGTCCTCGACGACCCGGTGGTCGGCCGGATCGCCGACAGGCTCGGCAGGTCGCCCGCGCAGGTCGTCCTGCGCTGGCACATCCAGCGCGGCAACGTCATCTTTCCGAAGTCGACGACCCCGGAGCGGATCAAGGAGAACTTCGAGCTGTTCGACTTCGAGCTCGCGGCGAGCGACATGGACGAGATCGCCGCGCTGGACCGCGGTGAGGCCGGGCGGATCGGTCCCAACCCGGACAGGTTCGCGTACATCCCGCGCTGATCAGAACAGCGTGGGCGCGGCGAGCATCGGCTCGTCGGCGGGCAGCTCGAGCAGCTGCGGTCCCTCGTTGCGCACCGAGTTGACGAGCGGGTTGGCCGGCGCGACGCGCAGCAGCTCATCGGGCAGCGGCGCGAGCAGCGGCCAGATCTCGTCGCCGTCGAGCGCCGGGTCGAGCCAGGCGGCCCAGCGGGCGGCGTCGGCGAGGATGACCGGCATCCGGTCGTGGACGGGCGCGGCGATCGCGTTGGCCGCCGTCGTGAGGATCGTGCACGTGTGCACCGGCGTGCCGGCGGGATCGCGCCACGTCGTCCACAGCCCGGCGAAGGCGAACGGCCGGCCGTCGGTGAGCGCGTAGTGCATCGGCTGCCGGGGCGCCCTGGGCGACTCGGGCCTGAGCCACTCGTAGTAGCCGTCGGCGAGCACCAGGCACCGCGAGGCCGCGCGCTGCACCAGCTCGCGGAAGGCGGGCTTGGAGGTGACCGTCTCGGAGCGCGCGTTGAGCAGGCGAGAGGCGATCCGGCGGTCGCCGGCCCAGTGCGGGATCAGACCCCAGTGCAGGCGGGTCGCCTCGCACCCGTCGTGTCCGGCTCGCAGCGCGATGACCTCGTCGGTCGGCGCGATGTTGAAGCGCTCGAACCCGACGTCGCCGGCGAGCGCGGCGACCTGCGGGAAGGCACCGGCGAGCTGAGCGCGGGTGGGGGAGTTGGTGTAGCGGCCGCACACGGCGCTGCCTACGCTACGGCGTCGCGCGGTCGTCACCGATGAACGCCGCGATCAGCCGGTTGACCTCGGCGGGCCGCTCGAGGTGCAGGAAGTGGCCGGCGCCCGAGACCAGCTCGAACCGGCTCCCGGGCGGCAGCAGATCCGCGGCCCGGCGCCCGATCGCCGCGAGCTGGCAGCCGTCGCGCTCGCCGTGCAGGTAGAGCAGCGCGACGGGCGGCAGGTCGAGGACGCGGGACTGCTCGGCGGCGTACTCGCGCCGCCGCATCCACGGCAGGAAGAACGCCCGGTAGTAGCGCAGGGCGGCGGTGGCGCGGTCGCGTCCGTCCAGCGCCGCGAACACGTCGGCGAGGTCGTCGCGCGCGTCGTAGCCGGGCGACCAGTCGGCCCACAGCCGCGGGATGACGCGCCCCAGCGCCCGTTCCGAGACGCCCGGCAGCAGCTGGAAGGCCATGTACCAGCTCATCCGCAGCTGCCGGCCGATCAGCGGGAGGTCGCGCACGAAGCGCGACGGTGAGCGAAACGGCGAGAGCACGACCGGCCCCGGGGCGACGGCCATGGTGACGATCCGCCGGAACAGCTGCGGGGAGTGTGCGCCGAGCGTGTACGCCGTGACGGCGCCCCAGTCGTGGCCGATGAGCACGGCGCGCTCGTCGCCGCCGAGCGCGCCGTGCAGCCGGGCGCCGTCGCGGGCCAGCGCGCCGACCTGGTAAATGCCGTCCGGCGCGAGATCGGTCGGCGCATACCCGCGCGTGTACGGAGCGACCACCCGCCAGCCGCGCTCGGCGAGGTACGGGCCGAGGTGGCGCCAGGTCCGCGCCGTGTCCGGATAGCCGTGCAGGCACAGCGCGAGCGGGCCGTCGGGCGGCCCCCACGCGAGCGCCGCGAAGGTCATGTCCCCGGCGCTGACGCGAAGCGCCTCCGCCTCGGTGGAGCGCGTCTCGGCCATGCCGGGGCATCATGACTTGCCGCGTCAGTGCGCGAATCGCGCCGCGCCGCTCGACGAGGCGGACGGCTCGCGCCGCGCCTGGGAACGGCTGCCACTGGCCGGCGATGGGCCGCTGCACGCCCACGACGACGGCCCGGCCGGGATCACCAAGGTCGTGCTCGCCGACTGGCGGACCGGGAGCCTTTCGATCGGCGATGTTCGCTTCGAGTTCGCCTGACGTGAGCCGGGCAGTCCAGGGGCGCGACTGCGACGATTGACGCTCTTGAGGCGAACCCCGAGGGGGGACCATGAAGCAGCTCACGGGACTGGACGCGACGTTCCTGCATCTCGAGACGGGTGCGCAGTTCGGACACGTCTCGGGGCTGTCGATCTACGCGCGGCCGGACACGCCCGGCTATGACCCCTACGCGGCGTGGCGCGCGCAGCTCGAGCAGCGCCTGCACCTCCTCGAGCCGTTGCGCCGGCGCCTGGTCGAGATCCCGCTCGGGCTCGACCATCCCTACTGGATCGAGGACCCCAACTTCGATCTGGACTTCCACGTGCGCCACTCGGCCGTCCCGCCGCCCGGGCGCGACGACCAGCTCGCCGAGGTCGTCGCGCGCATCGTCGCGCGGCCGCTCGATCGCACGCGGCCGCTGTGGCTGTCCTACGTGATCGAGGGTCTCTCCGACGAGCGCTTCGCCGTCCTGACGACCGTCCACCACGCGACCGTCGACGGGGCGTCCGGGATCGAGCTGTTGACGCTCATGCTCGATGACGATCCGAGCGGGGCGGACGTCGCGCCCCCCACAGAGCCATGGCACGGCGAGCCCCTCCCCAGCGATCTGCAGCTCATCGCGCGCGGCACGCTCGGGCTCGCGCGCAAGCCGGCGCGGCTGATGCTGCTCAGCGCCCGCACCGCGCGCGAGGTCGGCGGGGCGACCCGCAACCCCGCGCTCGTCGCGGCGGCGCGGCAGATGCAGCGAGGCCTGGGCGGCCCGGTGGGGACCGTGCTCAACCTGGGCCGCAACCGCGGCGAGGATCGCGACCCGCCGCCGACGCTGCCGAGCGCCCAACCACCGCGCACGCCGTTCAACCGCCCGATCACGCCGCACCGCAAGCTCGCCATCGGCTCGGCGTCGCTGTCGGCGGTCAAGGCGATCAAGACCGCGCTGGGCGCCACGGTCAACGACGTCGTGCTCGCCGTCTGCGCCGGCGGGCTGCGTACGTGGCTGGAACGCCACGACGCGCTGCCGGACGACCCGCTCGTCGCGCTCATCCCCGTCTCGATCCGCACCGGCGAGGAGACCGACCGCTGGACCAACCGCGTCTCGATGCTGTCGACCGTCCTGCCCACCGACGAGCCCGACTCGGTCGAGCGCGTCCGGCGCGTCCACGACGCGATGACCGACAGCAAGGAGCTGTTCCAGGCGATCCCCGCGGAGCGCCTGACCGACTTCGCCGAGTTCCCGCCGCCCGCCGTCTTCGCGCGCGCGATGCGGCTCAGCGCGCGACTGCGGCTCGGCTCGCGGCTGTCGCCGGGCAACCTGGTGATCTCCAACGTCCCCGGCCCGCGCAAGCCGCTCTATGCCGCGGGGGCGCGCCTGCTCCACTACTACCCCGTGTCGGTGATCACGGAGGGGCAGGGTCTCAACATCACCGTGCAGAGCTACCTGGACGAGCTGGACTTCGGCCTCGTGTGCTGTCCCGAGCTCGTGCCCGACGTCGACGAGATGCTCGAGGCGATCCTGGCCGACATCGACACGCTCGCGCGGGTCGCGGGCAACGGCGATCGACCGGCGGGCAAGCCGCGAGCACGCAGCCGGACCGGAGGGACGGCGGCTCGATGACAGCGGAGAGGCCCGCTCGCGCGGGCCTCTCTCGATCCGTCAGGAGACCGCCGCCGCCCGCCGCTGCGGCTCGCGGCCGCGTGGCTGGCGGGGCGGCTCGAGCGGCGCCGCGGGCGGGATCGGGCGCGTGACGGGCTCGCCCGCGCGCAGGGTGAGCGCCTCGCCCCAGTGGGTCGTCTCGAAGCGCTCGCCGGCCACCAGCCGGTAGGTCGCCTCCTGCAGCAGCGCGTCCACGCGCACGCGCACGTCACCCTGCGTGACGGAGAAGGCGACCCGCGTCAGCCCGGCCGGCAGCCGCGGCGCGAACGTCAGCTTGCCGCCGTGGTCGCGCACGCCGCCGAGCCCGGCGATCACCGCCACGGCGGCCCCGGCGAGGGACGCGATGTGGACGCCGTCTTGGCCGTTGCGCTCGAGGTCCTCGAGGTCCATCAGCGCGGCCTCGGCGAGGTAGTCGTAGGCGAGGTCGAGGTGGCCGACCTCGGCCGCGACGACCGCCTGCGTGCACGCCGCCAGCGACGAGTCGCGCACCGTCAGGCGCTCGTAGTAGTCGAAGTCCGCGCGCTTCTGCTCGAGGGTGAACGCGTCGCCGCGCACGTGCAGCGCGAGCACGAGGTCGGGCTGCTTGACGACCTGCTTGCGGTACAGCTGCAGGTAGGGGTAGTGCAGCAGCAGCGGATACGCCTGCGGCGGCGTGTGGTCGAAGTCCCAGCGCCCGTGGGCGGTGAAGTCCTGGTCCTGCGGATGGACGCCGAGGCGCTCGTCGAAGGGCACGTACATCGCCGCCGCGGCGGCCCGCCACTCGCCGGGCTCCTCGGGGCTGACCCCGAGCCGGCTCGCCGCGTTCGGATGGCGCTCGACCGCGTCGGCCGCCTCGCGCAGGTTCAGCTGCGCCATGAGGTTCGTGTAGACGTTGTTGTCGACCAGCGCGGAGTACTCGTCGGGGCCGGTCACGCCGTCGATGCGGAAGTCGCCCATCGAGCCGTGATGGCCGAGGCTGATCCACAGCCGCGCGCTCTCGACGAGCAGATCGATGCCGAAGTCGCGCTCGAAGTCCTCGTCGCCGGTCGCGGCGACGTAGCGCGCCACCGCGTGCGCGACGTCAGCGTTGACGTGGAAGGCCGCCGTGCCGGCCGGCCAGTAGGCCGAGCACTCCTCGCCGTGGATCGTGCGCCACGGCAGCGCGGCGCCGGCGAGTCCGAGCTGCTGAGCCCGCTCGCGCGCCAGCGGCAGGATCGAGTGGCGCCACAGCAGCGCCTGGCGCGCGACCTTCGGCATCGAGTACGTGAGCACCGGCAGGACGAACGACTCGGTGTCCCAGAACGCGTGGCCGTCGTAGCCGGGGCCGGTCAGCCCCTTGGCCGCGATGGCGCGGGTCTCGGCGCGCGCGGACGCCTGCAGGACGTGGAAGAGCGCGAAGCGCAGCGCCTGCTGGATCTCCGGATCGCCGTCGAGCTCGATGTCCGCGCGCTCCCAGTAGTCGTCGAGGAACGCGCGCTGGCCGGCGGCGAGCCCGTCGAAGCCCGCGGCCAGCGCGTTCTCGAGGCTGGCGTCCACCTGGTCGCGCAGCCACTCGAGCGACTGCTGGGAGGACCAGTGGTAGGCGAGCAGCTTGACCAGCCGCAGCGGGCGGCCGGGCTCGAGCGCGACCGACAGGGTGACGCGGCCGAGGTCCGGCTCGCTCTCGGTCAGCGTCGTCACCTTGCTGTCGGCCTCGACGACGTGCTCCATCCCCGCGGCCAGACGGAGACCGCTGCGCCTCGTCGTGTGGCCGAGGACCACGCGCAGGCCGTGGTCGACCGCCAGCTCGCTGGCCAGCGCGGAGCCGAGCTGGCGGGCGCCGCGCGGGTCGTCCTCGTCGGCGCGCTCGCGGAGGTTGCAGGCCAGGTTCGACTGCAGCGCCACGCGGACGGGCTCGTCGAGGGCCTCGACCTCGTAGGAGATCGCCGCCACGCTGCGCTCGCGGAACGAGACGAGCCGGCGGCTGGTGCGCGCAGGTCGAGCACGCGCTCGTGCTCGTGCAGCGTCCCGCGGTGCACGTCGAACGGCTCGTCCTCGACCAGCAGGCGGATGAGCTTGCCCTCGGTGACCGGCACGACCGACTGCCCGGCCTCGGGCCAGCCGAAGCCGCGCTCGCCGTAGTCGAGCGGATAGGCCTCGTAGAAGCCGGCGAGGTAGGTGCCGCTCAGCCCGCGCGGCTCGCCCTCGTCGAGGTTGCCGCGCAGGCCGAGGTGCCCGTTGGACAGCGCGAAGACCGACTCGGACTGGGCGAGGAAGCCGAGATCGAGCGTGGTCTCGCGCACGCACCACGGCTCGGCCGGGTACGAGGGGTGGCCGGGGATCACGGCAGCAGCTCCGCGAGGTCGGTGACGACCACGTCGGCGCCGTGCTCGCGCAGCGCGTCGGCCTGGCCCGCCCGGTCGACGCCGACGACGTGGCCGAAGCCGCCCGCGCGCCCCGCCTCGACGCCGGCCAGCGCGTCCTCGAAGACCGCGCCCTGCGCCGGCTCGACGCCGAGGGCGCGCGCGCCGGCCAGGAACGAGTCGGGCGCCGGCTTGCCGCGCAGGTGCTCCTGCTCGATGGTCACGCCGTCGACGCGCGCCTCGAAGAGGTCCTCGATGCCGGCCACGTGCAGCACGTCGCGGGTGTTGGCGCTCGAGGAGACGACCGCGGTGCGCAGCCCGGCGTCGCGGACGGCGCGCACGTAGCGCACCGAGCCGGGGTAGGGCTCGACGCCGCGCTCGTGGATGAGCTTGAGCACGAGCTCGTTCTTGCGATTGCCCAGGCCGTGAATCGTCTCGGCGCTGGGCGGGTCGTCGGGCTCGCCGTCGGGGAGCTCGATCCCGCGCGAGCGCAGGAACTCGGCGACGCCGTCGTAGCGCGGGCGCCCGTCGACGTAGCGGTCGTAGTCCTCGACGGCGTCGAACGGGCGCTGGCCGCCGCGGCGGGCCAGGAAGTCGTCGAACATCTGCTTCCACGCCTCGGCGTGGATGCGCGCGGTGTCTGTGAGCACGCCGTCGAGGTCGAACAGGCACGCCGTGATCGCCTCCGGGAGCCCCACGGCGCGAGGGTCAGCCATGGGACCAGTATGCGGAACCCGCACGAGGTCTCCGCGTCCACCGGCGGACATGACGCGGTGCGCCCGTCTGGACGACCGCGGCGGCATGGCCGCAACGTAGTCTGCGGACGGTTCGGTGCGAGTCGAAGTGCTCGCGGACGGCGCTCACCGCGCGGCGCGGGCGAAGCGATCGGCCAGCCGGCGGACGAGCTCGACGAGCTCGGGCGGCTCGACGATCTCGAAGTCCACGCCGATGTCCGCGATGTAGACGGCGAGGCCGCCGAGCCAGTCGGCTCCGGTGAGCAGCAGGCAGCTGCGCGCGTCGATCGCCTCGAGCGTCCCGGCCGCCGGCGGGACCCGCGGCGCGACCTCGGCCAGCGGCGCGCGGAGGATCACGCGGGCCTGGTAGCGGTCGCGCGTCGCCGAGACGCGGCGCGCGACGTAGGCCGCGAGGTCCTCGGCGGGCGGCTCGCGCGGGACGAACCGCCGGTCCGGCGAGGGCAGCGGCTCGATCCGGTCGACGCGGAACGTCCGCCAGTCGGCGCGCTCGACGTCCCAGGCGACCAGGTACCAGCGCCGGCCCGTGTGGACGAGGCGGTGAGGCTCGACGAGGCGCCGGCTCGACGTCCCGTCGTGGCTGCGGTAGCCGAAGCGCAGGCGCTCGTGATCGCGGCAGCCGGCGGCGATCACCGCCAGCGCCTCGGGGTCGACGGCCGGTCCGTGACCCGGGTAGGGCACCGTCGCCACGCCGACGGCGTTCACGCGGCGGCGCAGCCGTGACGGCAGGACCTGCTCGAGCTTGGCCAGCGCGCGGACCGACGTCTCCTCGATCCCGGCGACGCCGCCGCTGACCGCGGTCCGCAGCCCCACGGCGACGGCCACGGCCTCCTCCTCGTCGAGCAGCAGCGGCGGCAGCGATGCGCCCGCGCCGAGCCGGTAGCCGCCGGACACGCCGGGCCGCGCCTCGACGGGGTAGCCGAGGCGCCGCAGGCGCTCGACGTCCCGGCGGACGGTCCGCGGCCCCACCTCGAGTCGCTCGGCGAGCTCGGTCCCCGACCAGTCGCGGCGTCCCTGCAGCAGCGAGAGCAGCTCGAGCAGCCTGGCCGACGTCTCCAGCATGGCTCGGCCATCCTCGCATCGATTGCGGACCGAACCTGACCGCAATCGCCGGTAGCGTGCCCGCTCTCGACGACCCCCCGACGAGAGGAGACGACCATGGACCTCAAGCTCGAGCTGGTGCAGGTTCCGGTCTCGGACGTGGACCGCGCGAAGGCCTTCTACACCGAGCAGGCCGGCTTCAACGCCGATCACGACCACGCGGTCAGCGACGACATGCGCTTCGTCCAGCTGACGCCGCCCGGGTCGGCCTGCTCGATCGCGATCGGAAAGGGGCTGAGCGACATGACGCCCGGCTCGGTGCAGGGCCTGCAGCTCGTCGTCTCCGACATCGAGGCCGCCCGGGCGGATCTCGTCGGGCGCGGCGCGCAGGTCAGCGAGATCCAGGACTTCGACTGGGGGAGGTTCGTCTTCTTCAGCGATCCGGACGGCAACGGCTGGGCCGTGCAGCAGGTCGTCGCCCGCTAGGTTGCGCGCCCGCATGAGGCCTTCGACGAACATCGCGCCGGCGATCGAGGCGCGCGCCCTGCGCCGGACATTCAAGGGCGGCATCGAGGCGGTGCGCGACATCGACCTGGCGATCGCGTCCGGGGAGGTCTTCGGCTTCCTGGGCCCCAACGGCGCCGGCAAGACCACGACGGTCCGGATGCTCTGCACGCTGCTGCCGCCGACCGCGGGCAGCGCCCACGTCGCCGGCGTCGACGTGGTCGCCGACCCGGCCGAGGTGCGCCGGCGGATCGGCGTCGCGCTCCAGGAGATCGGGCTCGACCCCGTGCAGACCGGCCGCGAGCTGCTCGAGCTGCAGTGCGGCCTGTACGGGCTCACCGGCCGCCGGGCCCGCGCGCGCGCCGACGAGCTGCTCGAGCTCGTCGGCCTCAGCGACGCCGCCGGCCGGCAGATCAAGACGTATTCGGGAGGCATGAAGCGCCGGCTCGACCTCGCGAGCGCGCTGGTGCACTCGCCGGACGTGCTCTTCCTCGACGAGCCGACGACCGGGCTCGACCCGGCCTCGCGGCTGACGGTCTGGGAGGAGGTCCGCCGGATCAACGCGACCGGGACCACCGTGTTCCTGACGACGCAGTACCTCGAGGAGGCCGACAAGCTCTGCGATCGCCTGGCGATCATCGACGGCGGGCGGATCGTCGCCGAGGGCACGCCCAAGAGCCTGAAGGCCGAGATGGGCCACGACGTCGTCTCGGTGTCGCTCGACGGGGCGGACCCCGCGGCGACGCGCGCTGCGCTCGCCGACCTTCCCGGCCTCGAGCGGGTGATCGCCGAGACCGGCGCGCTGGCGCTGTACCTCGAGGACGGCGGCGGCTCGATCGCCGAGATCGTGCGCCGCCTGGACCGTGAGGGCATCGAGGTGGCCGCGATCGCCCTGGCGCGGCCGTCCCTCGACGACGTCTTCCTGCAGGCGACCGGCCGGCGCCTCGAGGAAGGCGACCAAGAGCGAGAGCGAGAGGAGGTGGCCGTTCCGTGACCGAGACGCTGCTGCTCGGGCGCCGCGCCGTGCGCGAGGTCGCCCGCTACCCCGAGGCCACGATCCCGACGCTGTTCATCCCGCTGTTCTTCCTCGCCGTCAACATCGGCCAGGTCTCCAAGACCTTCCCGAGCACGACGCCGTTCCTGCACGGCCAGGGCTACGTCGCCTTCCAGCTCCCGGTCTCGCTGATGTTCGCGGTGGCGACCGCCACGTCCGGCCTCGCGCTCGTGACCGAGATCGACAACGGATACTTCGACAAGCTGCTCGTCGCGCCGATCCGGCGATCGTCGATCATCCTCGGGCGACTCGCCGCCGACCTCGTCCGCGGGATCGGGGCCTCTGCGTTCGTCCTGCTCGCGGGGCTGGCCTTCGGCGCGCACGTCCAGACCGGGCTCGCCGGCGCGCTCGTCATCGTGCTGCTGTCGGCGCTCTTCGGCGTCGCCTACGCCGGCTTCGCGATCCTGGTCGCCCTGCGCACGCGCAACGTCCAGGCCACGAATACCAGCTTCCTGCTGTTCTTCCCTCTGCTCTTCCTGACGCCGAACTTCGTGCCGTTCGAGCGCCTGGAGCCGGTGATGGAGACGCTCGCCCGGCTCAACCCGGTCAGCTACGTGATCGTCGGGCTGCGCTCGCTGGTCATCGAGGGATGGGACGCGGGCAAGCTCGCGGTCTGCCTGGCGGTGACCGTCGGCATGGGTGCCGTGCTGATCGCGCTGTCGCTGCGGGCGATCGCGACGTACGACCGCTAGCGCCTGTTCCCGCCGCCGGAGGAGTAACCGCGAGGCAACATCGGCGCCCGCCGGGGCACGTACGGTCGTTTTCCGCTCGGGCGGCGGACCCACCTGCCCGGGCGGGTCTCCGGGGATCGAGGCGCCCGCGCCGGCTCGGCGCGGGCGTCCGTCCCCTGGCTTGGGAGACTCACGCCGATGGAGGTCCACGACTACGCGGCCTGCGACGCGACCGAGCTGCGGCGGCTGCTCGCCGCCGGGGAGGTGCGCCCGGCGGAGGTCCGCGAGGCGGCGCTGCGCGCGATCGAGGCGGCCGACGGCCGGCTCAACGCGGTCGTCGGCGGCCCGTACGACGAGGCGAGCGCCGCGGCGGACGGCCCGCTGGCCGGCGTGCCGTTCGCCGTCAAGGACACGCTGCCCGAGGCCGGCCGGCCGCTGGGGTTCGGCACGCGGATGCTCGACGGGTACGTCGCGCGGCGCGACGCCACCCTGGCCGAGCGCTTCCGCGCGGCGGGGCTCGTGTGCCTGATGCGCAGCGCGACGCCCGAGTTCGCGTTCAACATCGACACCGCGCCGGTCGCCCACGGCCCGACGCTGAACCCGTGGAACCTCGAGCGCGGCCCGGGCGGATCGAGCGGGGGCGCGGCCGCGCTCGTCGCGTCGGGCGCGCTGCCGATGGCGCACGCCAACGACGGCGGCGGCTCGATCCGGATCCCGGCGGCGTGGTGCGGGCTGGTCGGGCTCAAGCCGTCGCGCGGCCGGGTGCCGCTCGGCCCGGCGGTCGGCGAGGCGGTCGGCGGCTTCGCCCACGAGTTCGCCGTCACGCGCAGCGTGCGCGACGCCGCGCTGCTCCTCGACGCGGTCAACGGCCCCGCGCCCGGCGACCGCTACTACCTCGCGCGCCCGGCCACGCCCTTCAGCGCCGCCATCCACGAAGACGTCGCCCCGTTGCGCGTCGCGCTGCAGACGGCGTCGTTCTTCGGGGCCGAGACCGCGCCCGAGGTCCGTGCCGCGGTCGAGGCGGTGGCGCGCACGCTCGAGGACCTCGGTCACCACGTCGAGGAGGCGTGCCCGCCGGTCGCCTACGAGGCGCTGCGCGCGTGCGTCACCGTCGTCTGGTCGGTCGACCTGGCCGGACTCGCCGCGACGTTCGAACGCCTGACGCGCCGGCCGGCGGGCCCCGAGCACGTCGAGGCGGCGTCGTGGGCGTGCATCCGCCACGGCCGCCAGCTCAGCGCGCTCGACCTCGAGGACGCCGCCTTCGTCGTGAACTCGACCGCCCGCACGTGGGGCCGGTTCCTCGACGAGTACGACCTGTTCCTGTGCCCCACGGCGCCCACGGCGGCGCCGCCGTCGGGCACGCCCGACCAGGACGACGCCCGGTTCACGACGGCGAGCGCCTGGATCGACGAGGTCTTCTCGCGTGCCTCGTTCACCCCGATCGCCAACTTGACCGGCCAACCGGCGATCAGCCTGCCGCTCGGCGAGACGAGCGACGGCATGCCGCTCGGCGTGATGCTCACCGCGCAGACGCTCCGCGAGGATCTCCTCCTGCGCGCCGCAGCGCAGCTCGAGCGGGCGACGCCGTGGACGCACCGCGCGTCATTGTTCGGCCCATGAGCGCAACGGCACACTGGGACGAGGCCCCGAGCGGCCGCCGTGACGTCGGCCCGATGGGCGCCGACTGGGACCTGCTGGGCCGCGCCGCCGGGTCCGACCGGATCGGCCTGCGCCGCATCCGGATCTCGCCCGGCAAGCAATCGACGCCCGTGCACGCGCACTTCGGCGAGGAGGAGATCTTCTACGTGCTGCGCGGCAGCGGGTGGAGCTGGCAGGAGGAGGGCGTCTACGCGATCGGCGAGGGCGACGTGATCCTGCATCCGGAGGGCGGTCCGGCGCACACCGTCGTCGCCGGCGACGAGGGCATCGACGTGCTCGCCTTCGGCGACAACGTGCGCCACGAGGCCGTGCGCTTCCCCCGCATCGACGCCGCCTGGATGGGCGGCATGATCCTCGACTTCCATCCCGTCCACCAGTTCCAGCTCGAGGCCGAGAGGGCGGGGCCGGTCGAGGTCCCCGAGCGGCCCGACCCGCGGCCGAAGACGATCGTCAACGTCGCCGACGTCGAGCCGATGACGTTCCGGCGCGACCGGGTCGACGCGCGTGCGCGCTTCCTGGGGCGCGCGCTCGGCGCCCGGCGCACCGCGCTGAACCTGAGCGAGCTCGCTCCGAACACCGAATCCGGGCAGCCGCACTGCCACTCGGCGATCGAGGAGCTCTTCGTCGTGCTCGAGGGCGACGGCGTCCTGCTGCTGGGACCCGACGAAGAGGAGCACCCGGTCCGCGCGGGCAGCCTCGTCTCGCGCCCGGCCGGCACCGGCGTCGCGCACGGCTTCCGCGCCGGCGAGCAGGGGATGACGCTGTTCATGTACAGCGACGTCGACCCCAACGACATGTGCTTCTACCCCCGCAGCGGCAAGGTGCTGCTGCGCGGGCTGGGCGTGATCTTCCGGCCCGAGCGCGTGAGCCTCTGGGACTAGGCTGAGTTCGTCAACGCTATCCAGGAGGCCGTGGCATGCCCATGCTCGACGCGTACATCCCCGAAGGCGCCTTGTCGGCCGACGCGGAGCGCGCGCTGCTCGCTCGGCTCACCGACCTGTTGATCGAGCACGAGGGAGCCGATCCGACCAACGAGGCGGTCCGCTCGATCGCCTGGGTCTTCCTCCATCGTCCCGCCGCCGTCTACGTCGCGGGGGCGCCCGCGAGCGAGCCGCGCTACCGCTTCGTCGCCTCGGTGCCCGAGGGGCAGTGGGACGAGGAGCGCCGCCAGGCGATCACCGCAGCCGTGACCGAGGCGGTCCTCGACGCCGAGGACGGCGCCCACCCGCGCAACCCGATGCGCGTCTGGGTCTTCACCCCCGAGGTGCCCGACGGGTCGTGGGGCGGCGGCGGCCGCGTCGTCACCCTGGCCGACATCGCGGGCCTCGCGATGGGCGACGCCGAGAAGGGGCGCGAGTACGCCGAGCGCCGCCTGGCCTCGCGCCGCGAGGCCGCGCCCGTCGGCTGACGACGAGGACGATCAGGGCGACGGCGCCGGCTCGAGCGTGAGCCGGAAGCCGGCCCCCGGCGACCGATCGGCGGCGAGCTCGAGCTCGCCGCCCATCCGTCGCGCCAGCTCGCGTCCGATGGCCAGGCCGAGCCCGAAGCCGGGGCGGTCGCCGGTATCGCTGCCCCGCGTGAAGCGCTCGAACAGCGCATCGCGAACGTCATCGGCCACGCCCGGGCCGTCGTCGACGACGGAGACGGTCGCGCGCGGACCGTCGGGCGGGATCTCGACGGCCACGCGGCCGCCGGCCGGAACATGGCCGAGCGCGTTGTCGAGCAGGATGCGCACGATCCGCGCCACGCTCCCGGGGTCGGCGATCGCCCAGCGCGACGCGGCGGCCATCTGCAGGCGCACCTGCGCCTCCGCCGCGCGCGGCTCGAACTCGGCGACGACCGACCGGCACAGCTCGCCGAGCTCGACGAGCTCGTGGCGCAGCGCGACGCCCGCGTCGATCCGGCTGAGCTGGAGGAGGTCGTCGGCGAGGGCGGCGAGCGCCTCGGCCTGCGCGTCGGCGCGCTCGGCCTGCTCGCGCGCCGACTGCAGCGCCGGAGGCTCACCGTCGAGGTCCTCGCGCAGCAGCGAGAGCATGAGCCGCAGCGACGCCAGCGGCGTGCGCAGCTCGTGCGAGGCGGTGGCCACGAACGTGCGCCGGGCCTGCTCCTGATCGCGCAGGCGGTTGTGCATCGTGGCGAACGTGCGGCTCAGGTCGCCCACCTCGTCGCGTGCCGGGTCGGCGTGCATCTCGACGACCGGGCCGAGCTCGGCGACCCGCTGCGCGGTCGTGCGCAGGCGCGTCAGGCGCCGCACGAGCCGGCCCGCCAGCAGCACGCCGACCGCCAGCGCCGCCAGCAGCCCGACCACCGCGGCGACGATCAGCGCGTGCCGCACGACCACCACGGCGGCGTGGGCCTCATCGAGGCGCTTGCGCACGGCGACGGCCACCAGGCGCCCGTCCGCCCGCACCGGCGTGGCGACCCCCGCGACCGATTGCCCGCCGGTCATGGCGACGTCGGTGACCGTGTGGTCCTGGCGCAGGGCGGTGGCCGCCTCGGTGAAGCGCTCGCCGCTGTCGGGGTCGGTGGACGCCACGCGGTGCCCGTCGGCCGCGAAGATCGCGACCTCGCCGCCCGTCCGCCGGCGCAGGCTGCGCGCCGCGCGCTCGAGGTCGCTCGTGGAGGGGTCGGCGCGCAGCACGTCGGCGATGCCGGGTCGCGCGGCGAGCGTCGCGTCGTGCAGGCTGGCGACCGCGTCGTTGCGCAGGCGCCGGTCGAGCGGGCCGAGCAGCGCCACGCCCGTCACGACGAGCGTCAGCACGTCCGTCACGACCAGCGCCGCGACGATCCGCGCGCGCAGGCCGCCCAGCCCGAGCATCGCTAGCGCTCCGCGAGCCGGTAGCCGGCGCCGCGCACCGTCAGCAGCAGCTGCGGCTCGTCCGGGCGCTCCTCGAGCTTCTCGCGCAGGTGACGGATGTGCACGTCGATCCCGCGCGGCTCGCGGTACGCGCTGTCGCCCCAGATCGCGCGCAGCAGCTCGTGGCGGCTGAAGAGCCGCCCCGGCTGGGCCATCAGCGCGTGCAGCAGCTCGAACTCGGAGAACGTCAGCTGGACGGGCCGGCCACGGACCGTCACCTGGCGGCGCTGGCGGTCGAGCACGAGCGGGCCGACCCCGAGGACGTTCTCGCCGAGCGCGCGCGAGCCCGCGCGGCGCAGCACCGCCTTGATCCTGCTGCGCAGTTCGGCGGCGCCGAACGGCTTGGTGACGTAGTCGTCGGCCCCGGCCTCCAGCCCGAGCACCGCGTCGGCCTCGCTGTCGAGCGCGGTGAGCATGATGATCGGGACGACGTTGCGCCGCTCGCGCAGCGTCCGGCAGACGTCATAGCCGTCCGGTCCCGGGCCGAGCGCGACGTCGAGCAGGATGATGTCGAACGGGTCGGTGCTCGCGCGGTCGATCGCCGCGCGGCCGTCGGGCACCGCGACGACGCGGTGGCCTTGGCGGACGAACAGCTGGCGCAGCTGCTCGCGGAGGGTGGACTCGTCGTCGACGACGAGGATGTCGAGCTGTTCCTCGCTCACGAAGAGACGCTATCGCCGCGACGGAAGCACGCTCGCCGGTCCGGTCCGCCGGTGGACGGCGAGGTGCAGCCGGATGAGCTCGAGGAGCGCTCGCGAGAGGACACGCGGGCTGGCGCCGCTGCGGCCGTTGACCGGGCCTTGGCGGGCCGGACGATGGACGCCGAGCTGCTCGAGAAGCGCCCCGGCGGCGATCGCCCGGACGAGCAGCTCGGTGTTGATCATCGGGCCGTCCGAGTCGAGCGGCAGCGCCTTGACGACGTCGGCGCGGACGAGCTTGAACGCGCAGTCGACGTCGCGGACGGGGAGGCGGAACAGGCGCCGCACGAGCCAGTTCCACGTCGCCGCGTTCATCCGCCGCCCGAGCCGGTCGTCGCGCAGGATCCGCCAGCCGAGCAGGAGGTCCGCCGTGTCGGCGTGCGGCACGAAGTCCTCGAGCTCCGTGAGGTCCAGCTGCGCGTCGGCGTCCGTCAGCAGCAGCCAGGGCATCCGCGCGGCGCGGATTCCCGAGCGCAGCGCGGCGCCGTAGCCGAGGTGGCCGGCGTGGACGATCACGCGCAGGTGCGGGTCGCGGTCGACGAAGCTCCGCGCGATCTCGGCCGTGTCGTCGGCGCTGCCGTCGTCGACGACGATGATCTCGTGCGCGGTCGCCGTTCGCCTGGCCGCGGCGCTCGACCGGCGGATCGCCCCGGCGACGTTGCCGGCGTCGTCGAAGCACGCCACGACGATCGAGAGCCCGGGCAGCAGCGGTCGCTCGCGCGCCCGGTCGATGGGCGCGTGGTCGGGAGGCGGCACGAGCGAGCCCGTCATGCCGGCCATGCTGCGCGGTGCGCTGCTCAGCCCGGTTGCGTCCGGATTAGCGTCCGATTGCGATCGACCGCCGCAGCGTGTTGGGATCCGGCTAACCGCCGTCCAACCGCCGCCAATCCGCCGCGCCCGAGCCTTTCCGACACCGAACGGACGACAAGGAGCAGTGCGATGTGCGGCATCGTCGGCTACGTGGGCGCGCGGGCGCCGCTGGGCGTCGTGCTCGACGGGCTGGAGCGGCTGCAGTCCCGCAGCTACGACTCGGCCGGGATCTCCGTCCATCGCCCGGGCGCGCTCGAGCGCGTCCGCACGGTCGGCTCGCTGGCCGCGCTGCGAGACGCGGTCGCGGGCCGGATCGAGCCCTGCGCGCGGACCGCCGCGATCGGCCACCTGCGATCGGCCACGCAGGGGCCCGTCAGCGTCGAGGACGCGCATCCGCACGCCGATCCCCGCGGCCGGGTCCACGTGGTGCTGAACGGGATCGTCGAGAACCACGTGGCGCTGCGCCGGCGCCTGGTCGCCGCCGGCGCCGTCTTCGAGTCCAGCTCCGACGCCGAGGTCGTCGCGCACCTGGTCGCCGCGCACGACGCGGGCGACCTGGCCGCGGCCGTCCGCGCCGTGTGCGCGCAGCTGCACGGCCTGTTCAGCTTCGTCGCCGTCAGCGTCCGCGACCCCGAGCTGCTCGTGGCCGCCAGGCGCGGCTGCCCGCTCGTGGTCGGCGTCGCCGAGGGCGAGCGCTTCATCGCGTCCTCGATCGCCGCCTTCGCGCCGTACACGCGCGCCGTCCAGCTCGTCGAGAACGAGGACGTCGTCACGCTGCGCGCCGGCTTGAGCTGCGTGATCGGCCCCGACGGCCGGCCGCGCGAGCGCGCCCCCATCGTCCTCGACGTCAAGGAGGAGGCGGCGTCGCGCGGGGGCTTCGGCACGCACATGCTCAGAGAGATCTACGACGAGCCGACCGCGGTCGCGGACACGCTCGCCGGCCGCCTGCGCGACGCGGGCGCCCGCCTGCCGGAGCTCGGTCTCACCGCCTGGCGGCTGCGGCGCATCGAGCGCGTCGCGATCGTCGCCTCCGGCAGCTCCTACCACGCGGGGCTGCTGGGGCGCTGGGCGATCCAGTCGTGGGCCGGCGTCCCGGTCGACGTCGAGCTCGCGTCGGAGTACCGCTACGCCGAGCCGGTCGGACCCGCACCCGACCTCGTGCTCGCGATCAGCGCGTCCGGGGAGACCGCCGACACCCTCGGCGCGGTCCAGGTCGCGCGGGAGCGGGGGATCCGCGCCGTGGGGATCACGGACATGCTCGGCAGCCGGCTGACGCGCGAGGCCGACGCCGTGCTCGCCACGCGCGCCGGGCTCGAGATCGGCGTGGGGGCGACGAAGACCTTCGCCGCCCAGGTCGCGGTCCTGGAGCTGCTCGCGCTCGTCCTCGCCGAGGCGCGCGGGGCGAGCCGGCCGCGGCTCTCGCTGCTCGCGAGCGATCTCCAGCGCCTGCCCGCCGCGCTCGGCGGCACCCTCGCCGGCGCCGAGCCCGTCATGCGGGTGCTCGCCGAGCGCCTGGCGGGGGCGGCCTTCTTGCTGTACGTCGGCCGCGGACCGGGCCTGCCGGTCGCCCTCGAGGGCGCGCTCAAGCTGCGCGGGGTCGCCCGCACGCCGGCGGAAGCGGCTGCCGCCGGCGAGCTCAAGCACGGGCCCATCGCCCTGGTCGGACCCGGCACGCCGGTCGTCTGCGTGGCCACGGCGTCGCCGCTGGGCAGCACGCTGCTGGCCACGCTGTCGGAGGTCCGCGCGCGCGGCGGGCGTGTCATCGCGCTCGGGACGCGCGGCAGCAAGGAGGTCGCCGAGCACGCGGAGGAGGTCGTCTACGTGCCGGGCGCGCGCGACCCGGTCGCCGCGGCGCTCGCGGCGGTCGTCCCGCTGCAGCTGCTCGCGCACGACGTCGCCCGCCACAAGCACCTCGACGTCGATCGCCCGCACCACATCGCGCGCACGGTCACCGTCGAGTAGGCGCCGCCCACGCGGCCAGCGCGGCGATCGCGAGCGCGGTGGCGTCGTCGGCCGGCTCGTTGGTCGCCGCGGCGGCCACGGCGTCCTCGTAGCGCGCGCCGCGCCCCGAGAAGGCGGCGTAGCGGCCGACGCGGCAGCGCCGCGAGCCGTCGGCGAGGCTCAGGGCGCGCAGGTCGCCGCTCGCGGCAGGACCCGCGACGGTCGCGCCGGCGAGGATGGGCGGCCTACCGTCGAGCGAGCCGCGCAGGTTGGCCACGGGGCTGTGCAGGCAGCGGGGGAAGACGCTCCCGGCGCCGACGACGAACGACAGCCCCCACGGGTTGGCGCCGAGCGCCCAGTCGCGCTGGGCCGCCGCGAACGCCGCGAGGGTCGTCGTGCCGGCCAGCTCGTCGTACGCGCCGGCCTCGAGCGCCAGGCCGAAGGCGTGCTGGACGGTGTCGCCGTCGCGCACCGGCGTGCCGACGCCGAAGGGGTCGTGCGTGGCCAGGCGGCGGGCGTGCCGCAGGGAGTCGGCGAGGTCGTCGGCCAGCGAGCGACGGCTGACCGGCAGCCCGGCCGGCACGCCGCGCCGCGAGAGAAGCCGGCCGAGCTCGAGGTGCGCGAGCGCTGCGACGTCGTAGAGGTTGAGCGTGTCGGTCCCGTTGAGCGGGCTGCGCAGGTAGGCGTCGGCCCAGCGTGCGGCCGCGGCGAGGTAGCGCCGGCTCGCCGCCGCGTCGCCCGCCCGCGCGGTCGCGCGGGCCAGCTCGGCCGCGCCGAGCTCAAGGTCGTCGCGCCATTCGAGCTCGTCGTAGTAGTCGTGCGGGCTCGTCGTCAGCTGCCGCCCGACGTGCCGGGTCCGCGCGCGGGCGAAGAGCCGCTCGGCGGCGTGCAGGCAGCGCGCCGCGTACGCGCGGTCGCTCGCGTCGAACACCTGCGCGGCGAGCGCGAGCGCGGCGGCGGTGCGCCCGGCGAGGTTCGGGCTGAGCCGCGCGCCGGCGCGGGCGGCGACGAGCGCCGGCCGGAACTGGAGGTAGTAGCCGCGGTCGCCGGGGCGCTCGCCCCGCTGGTCGTCGTGCTCGGGCAGCGACCAGTTCGTGTCGTGCGCGCCGGTGATCCGCGCGTTGCCGTCGCCCAGGCCGACCTGGTAGCGGATTACGCCGGCGCCGTCGCCGGTCATGCGCAGCAGCCAGTCGGTGCCGAAGCGCGCCTCGTGGAGCAGCTGCGGCGTGTCGGCGCCGAACGCCCCGGCGTGGTCGCGCGCCGTCCAGAGCAGCAGCGTGTCGGTGAAGCTCGCGGTCTCGAGGAACTTGATGTCGTCGCCGGCGTCGAACCAGCCGCCGCTGACATCGACCGGCGGCAGCGGCAGCGCCCGCAGGCCGCCGACGAGCGTGTTCGCGCGGTAGCGCGGCGGCGCGTACGAGCGCGCGCGGCGGTCGGTCAGGTGGCTGGGGCTGCGCGGCAGCTCCGCCCCGGCGACGTCCGCGCCGTCGTGCTGGGTGGCGAAGAAGCGCAGGGCGTCCACGAGCACGGGCCGCACCAGCGCCGCCGGGTCCCCGACGGGCAGCGGCGGGGAGACGGCCGGCTCGCGGCCGCCGACGCGGATGACGTACGTGCCGGCCGGCAGCGGCGGGGCCGTGAGGGCGGCGACGTGCGGGAAGCGCGCGCTCCACGGCCCCAGATCGCGCCCGACGCGCCCGCGGGCGACGACCCGCCCCGCGCGGTCGGCGACGGTGAACGGCGCGTCGGCTT
>VAWY01000324.1 GCA_005888335.1 Actinomycetota bacterium | reverse complement strand
AAGACGGCGTGCTGTTCTGCCGGTTGCACCCGCACGGCCACGTTGGCCATTCGGTTTCCCGGGAAGCGCGAGCGCAGGAGGCCGCCGAACGTCCCGTGGACGGTGAGGGCGGTCACGGCCCGCCACCGCTCAAGGCCGCCGTGGGCGGCGAAGACCTCGTCGAGCAGCCCGCTCAGGTCTGAGCCCCGGCGAACATCGTGGTGAGGACGCGCCGGTCGCCTTGGACGGCCGCGACGGACAGTGCTTGATCGATGGGGATCGCGCCGGCGGCGAGTCCCAGGACGACCTCTGGCTCTGCATTGAGGATGGTGGCGGGGCGCCGATCGGGTTGGACGCTCACGTGGGGGCCATCCTCGTCGATCCGCAGGGTCATGAAGAAGTCGGGACCCTCGATGCCGAGCTCAGCCGGAGGCTTTGCCGTGCGTCCGCTGAGCAGCGCTGGGAGCGCGATAGCCAGCCAGCCCGGCTGAAACGCGTCGCCGTCTCGGCCACGCACCATCACCGGGGTGCTCCAGCGCACGAGCGCCTCGATCGCCTCACGGAGCTGAGCGCCCCACGGCGTCAGGGCGTAGACGACGCCCCCTGTCTCGCCCAGCCGCCGCTCGATCGCCCCAGAGGACTCCAGGCTGCGCAGGCGGTCAGCCAGCAGATTGGTGGCGATCCCGCCCAGCGACGCCACGAGTTCGCTGTAGCGCATCGGGCCGAGAAGAAGTTCGCGGACGATCAGAAGGCTCCAGCGATCGCCCACCGTGTCAAGCGCGCGGGCTAGACCGCAGAACTGTCCGTACGAGCGAGCTGGCATATGCTTGACTTCTTCAATGTCCCTTGATTTTGTAAAGCATGTTATCACAGCGTGTTTCCCGAGAGAGGAGTTCCCATGTCTGTCTCCGATCCCGCCGTCCCCTCTACCTCGCCGGCCTCAGCGGCGACCGCGGCACTGCGCGCCGCCGCGGAACAGGGCGACGCGGATGCAGTCGCCGGGCTGTTGGCGCCCGACGTCGTCTTCAACTCGCCGCTCACTGCGCGAGTGCGGTTCGAGGGCAAGGACGAGGTCGTCGCGCTGCACCGCGATATCTTCGCCGTGCTCGAGGATCTCGACACCACTGAACCGCTCTCGTTCGGCGATACGCGATCGTTCTTCTTTCGCGCGCGCGTTCGCGGGGTGGAACTCGAAGCCATGGTTCTCGCGCGGTTCAACGAGCAGGGGCAGATCGTGGAGCTCACGATCTTCGGCCGACCGCTGCCGGGCCTCGCGGCGCTGTTCACGGCGCTCCCGCCGCGGGTATCGGCCAGGCGCCGCGGACGTCTGACGGGCGCGCTTGTCGCCATCCTCGCTCGGGCCCTTGCCTTCGTCCTGGGCACTGCCGACCGCTTGACGCCAAGGTTCCTGTAGGTCGTCGTGACTGACACGAGAAGGCCTTACAGGTGGCCGTATGTGTCCATCGTCGTCGCCGGCTACGGGACCGCCGGACCGGACACGGCCGTCGCTCGTGCGTAGCGCGCCCGTTGGAAGTCCGACCGCCGCGCCCGTATCATGGTCGTACGGGGCGCGATGCCCTCGGAGGCGGACAAGCCGCACGGCCCCGCCGCACGTAGCCTCCAAGGGCGATCTACGTAGAGCCCCGGCGTCTGGATTGAACCCGGCCGGGGTTTCGTCGTTCTAGAGGCGGATCGGATCGGCGAACCGAAGCCGGACGTGGCAGACGCCCGTTCGCGTCGGGACTACAACCCGCCCGCCGTCCGTCCCGCGTCCGTCTTGTGCCGCGCTGAGCTAGCGTCCGCTCACAACGTCCGGGAGGTCGCGATGGCGCTCAACCTCGACAAACTCCGCGCCGCACTGCCATTCACCGCGAAGCCGCGATCGAGCAAGGCCAACAAGGTCCTGAACGTCCGGATCACCGTCCAGGAGACCAACAGCACGTCGAGCGGTCTGCTCTGGGATATCGGCGACACGGGGCTTGGCCCGCAGGGCGGGCAGACCTACGTGAGGCCCGCCGAGAACCCGGCGGGGATCCTCGGCATGCTCGGGATCCGGCTCGATGAGATGGAGCGCGAGGTCCGCGCAGACATCGCACGGCGATCGCGAGCCTCCGCCGCATAGCTCGGCGCCGGTCGGCGCCGCCCTCGGCCGAGAACCGGACGCAGGCGTCGTTAGGGCGATTCGGCCTTTACGCTGGTGCTCCGGGACGCGAGCGCGGAGCGAACGGTGGCGAGTTGAGCCGGGGCGCGATAGAGGTACTCCAGGATGGCCTCGGCCAACGCTTCAATCGCGGGCACGTCCTCGGGCGCGACATCGACCTCGCTGTCATGAGCCCCGAGGTTGCCGATCTTGCGCAACTCATGAGCGGCCTCTGCGAGCGTTCCCGGGATCCGGCCGTGAGCCGCGAGGTCGTCCAGCTTCGCGAATAGGTCGCCCCCGGCGGCGCCCTCGATGTTGCAAACCGTTTCCAGCATCCGGCGGATTCCGACGGCATAGAACCCGGGCTCGATCTTCTTGACCTTGAGTGCGGCATCGAGCCGCGTGCGAACGCGTTCTGGAAGTGCCGAGCGGTCTCGCGCCGTTGGATACAGACGCCGATGAGCGAACTCGTCCTGGATGTCCGGGGACCAAACGAGCGACCAGACCGTCGCCTCTTCGCACGCGGGGCAGACGTAGACGTGGATCTGGGTCACCGACGTGATGTGTCCGTACTCGGGGATGTCCTCAACCTCCTGCTTGAGGTCAACCCGCCCCACGTGTTTGACGGGTCCGTGAGCTCCGCAGTTCCCGCAGGAGAGGTCCACTCGCAGATCGTATGGGGCCACCGTGCGACAGAGCGACGACGGACGCGCACCGCTCGCGACCGACGACGCAGGCATAAAGAAAACCCAGCCCGAGCTGGGCTTCTTCAGCGCGCCCGACAGGATTCGAACCTGTGACCTTCGGTTCCGTAGACCGACGCGGTAGCACCAGTCAAAAGCGCGCCTGGTGGTTCCACCCGGACGGTCCACCCCCGGCGCCGGGTTGCCGAGCGGTCAGGCTGACTGCGTTGCGGCCTGCCTGGCGGCCTCGCGCAGCTGGGCGAACTGGATGACCTGGCCGACGGCACTCCAGTTGCCGTCGGGGACCTCGTGGATGTGCACCCAGACGCGCTGCGGGTCGCCGTCGCCGCCTTCGGCGTCGAGGATGAGCTTTGTGGCCTCTTCTACGAGGCCGGCCTTGCGGCGGTCGCTCATGGCACCATCCGGCACGGTGACCGAGAGCACGAAGATCGGCGGGTCGGCCGGCGCGCCGGCGCGGTTGACCGCCCACCTCGGCCGCTCGTGGATGAGCGCCCACGTTGCCTGGCGGAAGAACTCGGTGTCGGGCGCGCCCTCCCAGCGCATCAGCGCGCCGCTGAGCTGCTCGACGAGCGCCGCGCGCGCATCGGGCTCCAGCGTGCCCTCGGGGTAGGTGAGCTCAAGCATCGGCATGGTGGTCTCCTTCGAAGTAGGCCCGCTCCGGGCCTTCCGCCATCGCGTAGGCGGCGGTCTGCTCGCGGCGGATGTCGGTCACCGAGTGGCCGAGCGCGCGCAGACGCTCGACGACCTGCTCGAGCTCGTCGGTGACGACGCCGACGTGGTGGACGGTGCCGCGGTCGGTGGTCTTCGGCGGCTGGTCGTAGAGGTGGATGCGCCCGGAGCCGACACGCAGGAAGACGTTGCGCGCACCGGCGAACTCGACGTCGTGGACGACCTCGCCGCCGAAGCCCTCGCGCCAGAAGGCGATCGTCGCGTCGAGATCGGAGGCCATCAGGTGGGTGTGATGGAGGCTGATCATGTTGGGAGTGGCTCGCGGTGGAGGACGACCTTCGTGGTGCGAGCGGCGTAGACAGCGGGCGCGTCATCCCACGCGGCGGAGAGCGTGGTGACGCGCTCGGCGGGGGTCCGGGCGACGAACGCGAGCAGGTCGGGCAGGACGGCGCGCGCGTGCGAAACGCCGACG
>VAWY01000059.1 GCA_005888335.1 Actinomycetota bacterium | reverse complement strand
AGCGCCTCGGGGTCGGCGTGCCACGCGAAGTGCGCGTGACCGTCGTAGGTGAGCACCCCGAGCGACAGCGCGTGCCCCTCGCTCAGCGGGATCACCGGGTAGATCTCGCGCACGGGCGCACCTGCAGCGAAGAGGGGCACGCGCGGGCCGGGCACGTTCGAGATCACCAGGTTGTAGACGCGCGGCCCGGCCGCGGCGCGCGCGAGCTGGGCCCGCAGCGGCGCCGGCAGCGCGCCGAGCGAGCGCATCAGCGCGTCGGCGGCGGCGATCGAGCCGTCGCGCTTGATCGCGGCCATCCGCTCGGCGAGCAGCTCGGCGCGGCGCACGCCGCGCGGCTCCCCGAGCGGCAGGCCCACGAACGCGAACGCGATCCGGTTGCCCGCCGGCGCGGCCGGCGTGGCGCCGTCGCGCGTGTTGACCGGGACCATGGCGCGCAGCTCGGCGAGCGGCTCGCCGACGTCGAGCGCCAGGCGCCGCAGGGCGCCGGCAGCGAGCGCGAGCACGACGTCGTTGAGCTTGACGCCGAGCCGCAGCTTCACCTCGTTGAGCGCGGCGAGGGGCACGCGGGCCGTGATGACGGCCCGGCGGGGGCCGATCGGCCGGTTCAGCAGTGACGGCGGCGCCGGGCGGCCGAGCAGGTCGCCGGCGACCGAGCGGGCCGCCCGTCCCACCGTCGCGACGGTCTGCACCGTCTGCCGCGGCGCGAGGCCGGCGTGGACCGCGGTGCGCGCCGCGCGGAGCGGGTCGTGCGCCAGCTCGGCCGCCGCACGGAGCGCGAGGCGCTCGAGCGACGGCGGGGCCGGCCGGCGCGACCACGCGCCGCCCGCCCCGCCCTCCGCGCCGTCGCTCACGTCGAAGAGCAGCGCCCCGAGCTCGACCGCGGCGACGCCGTCGACCATCGCGTGGTGGACCTTGCCGGCGAGCACGGCCTCGCCCGACCGCGTACGCGGCACGACGAGCAGCTCCCACAGCGGCCGGTCGCGGTCGAGCCGGCGGCTGAGGAACTCGTCGCAGCGCCGAGCCGCGTCGGCACGCGAGGGCGGCCACCGCCGCCCCACCGTCTGCACGTGGGCGCGAGGGTCGAACGCCGCGTCCTCGACCCACCAGGGGTCGAGCACGGACGACGGCCACATGAGCCGCTGGCCGAAGCGCGGGACGTGGTCGAGCCGGGACTCGACCTGGGTCATCAGGCGGCCGACGTCGAGCGGCCCCGCCGGGCCGGGCTCGAGGACCGACAGCCAGCCGACGTGCATGTGCGCGGCGTCCGTCTCGAGCTGCAGGAAGGAGGCGTCGAGGGCGTTGAGTCTTTCCACGGCCGGAAGCTTCGTCGGCGCCCTCGCCCCTCGCATCGGCCCGCCGGCACAACCTGCGGCGGCCGCTGCTCGCCCGCCGGTCGAGTCACGAGTTGCACAGACAGTGCTCCAAGCGATTGAGTAGGAGCCAGGATGCAAAAACAGGCGCCCACGGCGGGGCGGTTGGCGGTCATGGTGATGTTCGCCCTGTCGTGTTTCGGGCTCCTGCTCTACCTGTGGGTGGCCTTCGGCGGCTCGATCCCGCTGGCGCCCAAGGGCTACCGTTTCAGCACGTCGTTCGGCGAGGCGACGCAGCTGTCCAAGGAGGCCGACGTGCGCATCTCGGGCGTGTCCGTCGGCAAGGTCAAGGACATCCAAACGCAGGGAACCGGCCGGTCGCGGGTGACGATCCAGCTGCAGGACCGGTACGCGCCGATCCCGCGCAACACGCGCGCGATCCTGCGCCAGAAGACGCTGCTGGGAGAGACCTACGTCGAGCTGACGCCGGGCGACCGCTCCAAGGGCATGCTCCCCGACGGCGGGACGCTGCCGGTCTCGCAGGTCTCGCCGACGGTGGAGCTCGACGAGATCTTCCGCACGTTCGACCCCAAGACGCGCGAGGCGTTCCGGACGTGGTTCCAGTCGCAGGCCGCCTCGGTCCGCGGCCGCGGGCAAGACATCAACGACGCCTTCGGCAACCTGGCGCCGTTCGCGATCGACGTCGACGCGCTGCTGCGCGTGCTGAACGCGCAGAAGGTCTACGTGCGCCGAGCCGTGCGCGACACGGGGACGGTGTTCAACGCCCTGACCGCGCGCGACGACGAGCTGCGCCGGCTGATCGTCAACTCCAACCGCGTGTTCTCGGCCACCGCTCAGCGCGACGAGGACCTCAAGGCGCTCTTCCGCGCGCTGCCCGAGTTCCAGCGCCAGTCGATCCTGACGGTCAACCGCCTCGACCGGTTCGCGCGCAACACCAACCCGCTGATCACCGAGCTGCGGCCCTTCGCGCGCCAGCTCTCGCCGACGCTCGAGCAGGTCAGCGCGCTGGCGCCCGACCTCAAGGGCTTCTTCCGCGACCTCGGTCCCGCCGCGGACGCCGCCCGGCCCGGGCTGCCGGCCTTCTCGCGCTTCCTCGACGAGTTCCGCGGCGTCCTCGGCGAGTTCGACTCCCCCCTGCGCAACCTCAACCCGTTCCTTCGTTACCTGGGCGCGTACCGCGACGAGCTGCGCGCCTTCTTCGCCAACAGCGTCGCCATCACCCAGGCGACCGACCGGCCGGCCGGCTCCAAGGGGCCGGTGCACTACGGCCGCGGCATGTCGATCGTCAGCCCGGAGAACCTGGCGGCGTATCCGCGGCGCATCGGCTCGAACCGCGCCAGCCCCTACGCGCTGCCGCGCGCCGGGCTCAAGGCCGGGGCGGGCGGGCTCGAGGCCTACGACGCGCGCGGCTGCGGCAACGGCGAGCCCACGATCGCGCCGCCCGATCCGAGCCAGCCGCAGCCGCTGCTGCCGGGGATCCTGCACTTCACGTTCGGCTACGACGAGGGGCAGACGACGGGCTCGGTGCGCGCTCCGCCGTGCCGGCAGCAGGCAGCCAACGGCGCGGGCGGCGCGGTGCCCGGCCAGTACCCGCACCTGACGGAAGACCCGCCGCCGACCCGCTGACCGCTACCGCTCGCTGTTGAGCACGGCCGCGCGCTCGCGGGCGCGCGCCATCAGGAGCAGGAAGCGCTCGTCGTAGTCGTCGTCGCCGGCGGCGACCTCGCCGACCGGCTCGAGCTCGTGCCCGCGGCGCACGTAGACGCGCCGGCAGCTGCCCTCGAAGCGGTGATAGGGCGCCCAGGTCGCGTCCGGCGCGGCGCGCTGGGCGACCGCGCGCGACCAGATCGCCCGCCCGATCGCCGCGCAGGCGAGCACGAAGCCGCCGAGCGCCGCGAGCTCGAGCAGCCGCACGGCTACTTCCCGGGCGTAACCGCGAAGCCCGCGCCCGGCGCGAAGGTCTGGACGCTGGCGGGGATCGCCTTGAGCTCGTCGATGCGCGCGCACGCCGGGCAGTCGGCGTAGCCGCGCTGGCGGATCCGGTTGGCCTCGGCGTCGGCGCGCGCCGACTCGACGCGCGCCTGCGCCTCGGTGACCTGCGCGAACGCGGCCTGCGCGTCGTCGACGGCGTTCTGGACCTTGGGCGGCAGCGTGATGCGGACGAGGTTGAAGCGGATCGACGTGAAGAAGTCGCCGCCGAGCGTTCCGCGCAGGTCGGTGGCCAGCGACTGGTTGATCGCCTGCTGGACCTTGGCGATGTTGCCGTTGTTGGAGTGCCCGCCGCCCGGCGCGACCGGGTTGGTCCTCGCGTTCTGGACGAGCGAGCACGACGAGACGAGCTCGGCGCAGCGGAAGGCGTTGATCTGCTCGCGCAGGTCGTTGTCGATCACCGGCCGGACGATCTGGTCGAGGAACCCCGACCAGCCGTCGTCGCCGTCGAACGGGTAGCGCGCGACGCCGTCGACGCTGCGGAACTTGCGCGTGCCGAACTTGTTGTCGAACGTCTTGAGCGCAGCGTGGTCGAGCGTCAGCGTGAAGTAGAGCGTCCCCTCGATCCCCACGTTGACGCCGTCGCTCGTCGGCGTGTGCACGACGTCGACCCCCGGGCGGTCGCCGCGCCCGGCCTCGGAGGTGATCGTGTAGAAGCGCTGCTGGGCCGGATACTTGTGCACCTGCGACCACCAGCCGGTCCAGGTCAGGCCCGAGGCCGGATCGATGACCTGGCGGACGCGGTGGTTGTCGAAGGGGCCGCCGTTGCGCACGACGGCGACCTCGCCGCCGCTGGTCCGGTTCAGCGCCCCGAAGAGCCCGATGAGGCAGACGAGGCCGACGATGAAGAACACGCCGCCGGCGAGCAGCAGCGCCCCGAGCGGGGCTCCCCCCCGTCCCAGCCTGCCGGCCATGCCCTGCAGGTCCCGTGACGCCACGCCGCGATTCTCGCAGTTGCGCAGCGGGACGCGAGCCCTCAAGCGGTCTCGCACCGCGAGCTGATGCCGGGCTCAGGGCAGGAGGTCGAGCAGGCGCGACCCGAGCGGCCGCGGGCGCCCCTGCTCCTGCGGCCTGACGCTCGAGCGCGCGATGCGCACGGTCGGCACGCCGCGCACGCGGCCGGCGCCGACGTCCACGTACCACGCCCGCGGCGTCGCGGCGATCAGGCGGCCCTCGATCAGCTGGCCCTGCATGGTGCGCACCGAAGCCGCGGGGATGGGCGGCAGCGACAGCGAGCGCTCGACCAGGACGGCGAGCAGCAGCGCGGCGAAGACCACGCTCACCGCGAAGGCGGTGTGCCAGCGGTAGCGGCTGACCAGCCACACGCTCGCCCCGGCGGCGACCAGGGTGGCCGGCGTCGCCACGAAGGCGAGGACGACGGCGCCGGCCGCCGTCGCGCCCACGGCGATCCAGCGGCGGCGGGCGACCGAGACACGCGCCCGCTCCGCCCGGCGATCGAGCCGGCGCAGCCGCCGCTCGTAGTGCTCGGCGGCGTCCGCGCTCGGCCCCCGCTGGAGCTCGTGGCGCAGCTGGGCGTGGTCGGCGATGAGCCGCTCGACGACGTCGTCGACGGTTCGGCGGCGGCCCGACTCATGCAGCATGAGCCGCAGCAGCCAGGCGCCCAGCAGGACGAGCGGCACCATGGTGAGCGCCGCCAGCGCGGCGTCGACGCCGACGGCCACGAGCTGCGCGAACGGCACCACGGGCAGGACGTCGGCGGGTGAGAGCCCGCTATCGCGCAGCTGGCCCGCCTTCAGGCCGGCGCCGATTGCGTAGAGCACGCCGATGCCGAGGATGCCCAGGAGCGGCACCGTGAGCGCCCAGCGCAGCGCCGTGGTGACGTCGGCGCTCAGCTGCGGTAGCGGCGGCGGAGCGCTGAGCGACCGGATCGGCGTCGGCTGGGCGGCCAAAGCGCGCGGAAGGTACGCAGCGCATCGGACGGAAGTGCGTTGTAGACCAACGGGCAGCCGCCGAGATGCCGACGCTCATCAATCCCTTCGAGGTACCACCCGGCGCGGACGAGGCGTTCGTCGCCGGGTGGCGGCGCGCCCGCGACTTCCTCGCGAGCCGGGAGGGCTTCAGCGCGACCGCCCTGCATCGCGCGCTGCGACCCGACGCCGAGTTCCGCTTCGTCAACGTCGCCCGAATCGACTCACCCGAGGCCTGGCGAGCGGCGGTCGGCGACCCCGCGTTCCCGGGACGGGAGATGCCGTTCACGGGCCACCCGGGCCTCTACGAGGTCGTCCACGACGACGGAACGCCCGACGGGACCGAGGGGGTCATCCTCATCAACGCCTTCGAGGTGCCGGACGGCGAGGACGAGCCCTTCCTGGCGGGCTGGGAGCGCGCGCGCGAGGCGCTCGCCTCCGAGCGGGGCTACCTCGGAACGCGGCTGCACCGCAGCGCCGGCCCCGCCGACTTCCGCTTCGTCAACATCGCCCGCTGGTCGAGCCCGCTCATGTTCGCCAAGGCGGTCGAGCGGCCCGAGTTCCAGCGCGCGGCGTCCGCCGTGCCGTTCGCCTCGCACCCCGCGCTCTACCAGGTCATGCCGGCGTAACGCGCTGCGACCCCGGCGAACTGAGGCGCACCGACGCCGTCCCCACGGAGGAGCGCATGCGAGGACTGAAGCGCGCGGGGCTGAACCCGTTCCACCTCCCGGTCGGCGTCCTGCTCGACGAGTCCAAGCCGGGCCAGAGCGACTGCGTGCGCTGCGACCGCTTCGACGGCTTCCCGTGCCTCACCGACGGCAAGGCCGACGCCCACGTGCTCTGCGTGCGCCCGACGCTCGAGCAGCACCCCAACGTCGAGCTCATCCGCCACGCGAAGGTCGAGCGCCTCGAAACGAGCGCGTCGGGCCGCGAGGTCACCGACGTCGTCGTCTCGCGCCGGGACGGCGAGACCGAGACCTACCGCGGCGACGTCGTGGTGGTCGCGTGCGGCGCGATCAACTCGGCCGCCCTGCTGCTGCGCTCCGGCGTCGCCAACTCGTCGGGCGTGGTCGGACGCCACTACATGTGCCACATCAACAGCGCGATGCTGTCGATCTCCAAGGAGCCCAACCCGACGCGCTTCCAGAAGACCCTCGGCGTCAACGACTTCTACTTCGGCGCCGACGACTTCGACTTCCCGCTCGGGCACATCCAGATGCTCGGCAAGAGCGACCGCCACATCCTGCGCGGCGGCGCGCCGCGGCTCGTGCCCGGCTACGCGCTCGACTACATCGCGCGCCACGCGGCGACCGGCGTCGCGTACGAGCTGCTCGACGGCCGGCGGTAAGCGCCCCGCGGCCGGGGTAGCCACCGCCTATGCCGACCACCAGCACCAACGGCCGCGTCCGCATCCCGCGCGACCGCGCCAACGACTACACGCGCGACGCCGCGCACACCCGCCTGGAGTTCGCGCGCGAGCAGACCGGCGTGCCGCTCGAGCACGTCGGCGGCTACACGTTCGACCCGGCCATCCTGACCGGCAACATCGAGAACTTCATGGGCGTGGCCCAGGTGCCGCTCGGCCTGGCCGGCCCGCTGCTCGTCAACGGCGAGCACGCGAAAGGCGAGTTCTGGGTGCCGATGGCCACGGCGGAGGGCACGCTGGTGGCGAGCTACAACCGCGGCATGCGCCTGCTCCACGAGGCGGGCGGCGTGACGACGACGGTGCTCCAGGACCACATGCAGCGCGCGCCGGTGTTCATCTTCCCGAGCGCGCGCGAGGCGCGCGACTTCCGCGACTGGCTCGGCGAGCACTTCGACGACATCAAGGCCGCGGCGGAGAGCACGACGCGGTCGGGGAAGCTGCAGGACATCGAGAAGTACTCGGCCGCGCGGATGCTCTACACGCGCTTCAACTACACGACGGGCGACGCGGCGGGCCAGAACATGACCGGCAAGGCCACCCAGGCGGCGTGCCGGTGGATCATGGAGAACTACCCGGGGATCGAGCACTACTTCCTCGAGGGCGCGTTCGCCACCGACAAGAAGAGCTCGCAGGTCAACATGCTGCGCACGCGCGGCAAGCGCGTTGTCGCCGAGGCGACGATCCCGAGCGCGCTGTTCGAGAGCGTCATGCGCTCCAACAGCGAGCTGATGTTCCGCCGCCAGCAGGTCAGCAACTTCGGCGGCTTCATGTCGGGCGTGAACAACAACGGCTCGCACTCGGCCAACGGCAT
>VAWY01000124.1:76302-100298 GCA_005888335.1 Actinomycetota bacterium | reverse complement strand
GTCCGACGCGGCGCATGCCTACGCGATCCAGACGCTTGTCTCCGCCATCGGCCGGGGCGGCTGGGGCGAGCTCATGTCGACGTTCGAGGAGCTCGCCGAGCGCTACCCGGCGACCCGCTGGCGCGACGCCGGCCTGCCGTTCGTCTACGCCGAGGACGGGCGGCGCGCCGAGGCGGCGAAGGCCTTCGAGGCGGTCGCCAGGGCGGGCTTCGCCGCGCTGCCGCGCGACCTCCAGTGGCTCGTCTCGATCACGGCGCTGGCCGACTGCTGCGCGTACCTGGGCGACGCGCCGCGCGCGCAGGAGATCTACGCCCTCATGGAGCCCTACGCCGGGCGGATCGTCGTCATGCCCGACGGGTGGGCCTGCTTCGGCTCGGCCGATCGCGCGCTCGGGCTACTCGCGAGCACGATGCGCCAGTGGGAGCGCGCCGAGAAGCACTTCGAGGTCGCGCTCGGCCTCGACGGGTTGATGGGCGCGCGCGCCTGGCAGGCGCGCACCGAGGCCGGTTACGCGCGCATGCTCGTCGCGCGCGGCCGCCCGGACGACATCGAGCGAGCGCGCGCGCTCGCGGACAGCGCCCGCGCCGCCGCGCGCGAGCTCGGGATGGCGCAGCTTGCCGAGCAGCTCGAGCACGAGCTCGTGACGGCCTGAGTCATTCCATCCCAAGCGGGCCCTCTTCGGCTCCCGCGAGGAACTGCCGCACGAACGGGTTGGGCGAGGTGAACATCTCGTCCCGGCTGCCCGCCTGCACGATCCGCCCCTTCCACAGCACCGCGATGTACTCGCCGAGCTTGCGCGCGGCGTCGATGTTGTGGGTGATCACGATGTACGTCCCGCCGTGCTTGGTGTGCATCTTCATGATCAGCTGGGCGAGCAGCGCGGTGCGCACCGGGTCCAGCCCGGAGTCCGGCTCGTCGAACATCACGATCTCGGGCTCGAGCACGAGCGCGCGCGCGAAGCCCGCGCGCTTGCGCATGCCGCCCGACAGCTCGTTGGGCAGGCGGTTCGCCGCGTTGGTCAGGCCGACGTCGTCGAGCCGCGCGTTGACGATCTCGGCGATCTCGTCCTCCGGCAGGTCGGTGTGCTGGCGCAGCGGGAAGGCGACGTTGTCGTACACCGACATCGACCCGAACAGCGCGCCGTCCTGGAAGAGGATGCCGAACTTGCGGCGCACCTCCAGCAGCCGGCTGAGCTTCATCTTGCGCAGCGACTCGCCGTGGACGATCACGTCGCCGTCGTCGGGGAACATCAGCCCGATCAGGTGCTTGATGAGCACGCTCTTGCCGGTGCCCGACGGCCCCAGGATCACGGTGATCATCCCCTCGGGGATGCCGACGTCGACGCCGTTGAGCACCGCGTTGGAGCCGAAGCGCTTGTAGCAATCCTTGACGTAGATCGACCAGAAGTGGCCGGGCTCCTCCTCGCCGAACTGGACCGCGCCCTCGTGGAGGGCGTACTCGTACGCCGCCGCCTGGTCGAGCAGCACGGTGGAGCGGGGATCGAAGCCCGGCTCGGGCCCGGCGCCGTTTCCGTTGCCGTCCGGCGACCGTTCAAGCATCGAGAGCCTCCTCGCATGGCATGGCGGCCGCGACCTGCTCGTAGACCTCAGCCAGCTCGCGCAGCATCGGCACGACCCGCAGGAACTTCCGCAGCGGTCCCTCCATCCGCACGCGGCCCTTGGTGATCGCCATGGGCAGGTAGAAGTCCGGCGACCAGATGCGCTCGAGGTCGACGCTGGCGATCCACATGCGCGCCTCGCTCTCCAGCTCGCCGTCGAGGACCTCGACGGGGCTGCGGTCGAGCAGCAGGGTCACCGACAGATCCTGCTCGTCGGCCAGCGTGACGGTGAGCGTCGTGTCCGCCAGGGTGAGCAGGCGGCTCATGTCGTGGCCGCGCACGCCGCGCTCGATCGTCGCGGCGAACACGTCCAGCGCGCACTCGGCCTGGCGGCGGGCGTGCGACTCCTCGGGGCGCGCGCGCAGCCAGGTCCCGCGGGCGAGTTGCTCCTCGCGCAGCGCCCGCGCCCCCTCCGCGGCCGCCGCGTTGTCGAGGGCCGCGTCACCGGGCGCCGGCTTCCAGCCGCCGTCGTGCGAGCCGAACTCCACCGCCTGGCGGGCCAGCGCGGTCCCGATGAACGCGAACGCGTAGTCGTCGGCCGCCGCGGCGACGCGCTCGAACTGCGCGCGGTCCTTCGCCCGCTCCTCGAGCTCGCGCCGGACGACGTTGCGGAACATCGGGAAGCCGACCTGGTAGATGTCGATCAGCGAGCGCAGGCCGAGGCCCCGCTTCCGCACGTAGCGCGCGTGCGCGAGCATCTCGACGGGCGTCTCGTGAGCCGACGCCGGCATCCCGGCGCGCAGCGTGGTGAGCAGCTCGCGCGGGCCGGCGCGAGCGATCGCCTGCAGCGACGCGTCGTGCTCCTCGTCGCGCGGCAGCGACGGAAGCTGGTCGTGGATGCAGCGCGTCACCGCCTCGCTGAACGCCGGCACGACGTCCAGCAGCAGGGTCGCAACGCTCCAGACGAGCGCCTGGTCCTCATCCGTGAGCTCGCCGGCCGGGTGCCCGAGGGTCGGGATCACTGCTGTGCTCACGAGCGCCCCCGCCTAGTCGAAGACCACGACGGGCTTGATGACCTCGCCCGACTCCGACGCCGCGATCGCCGCGTTGATCTCGCTGAACGGGAACGTCTTCACGAGCCGGTCGAACGGGAAGGCGCCCTCGCGGTAGAGCCGCAGCAGCTCCGGGATGAACGTCTTGGGATCGGCGTCCCCCTCGACGACGCCCGACAGCCGCCGCCCGACGAGCAGGTGCCCCTGGTCGATCGTGATCTCGTTCTCGAGCCCCTGGAAGCCGACCGACGCGCAGTGGCCGGGCGTGCGGAGCACCTCGAGCGCCTGGCGGATGACCGGGCCGAGGCCGACGGTGTCGAGCGAGTGGTGCACGCCGGGCGCGGCGACGTCCATGATCTCCCACACCAGGTCCTGCGTGTCCTTCGGGTTGAACGCGTGGGTGGCGCCGAGCTCCTTGGCGATCTCCAGTCGTTCGGGGTTGAGGTCGACGGCGACGATCGGGTCGCACCCGACCGCCTTGGCGGCCATGACGCCGCCGAGGCCGACACCGCCCAGGCCGAACACGGCGATGGACTCGCCCTCCTTGGCGCCGAGCACGTTGAGCACGCTGCCCGCGCCCGTCTGCAGGCCGCAGCCCAGCGGCCCCAGCAGCTCGATCGGCAGGTCGTCGGGGACCTTCACGGCGTTCCGCGCGCTCGCGATGGCGTAGGTCGCGAACGACGACTGGCCGAACCAGTTGCCGTGCACGTCCTCGCCGCCCTGGCTCATCGTCACGGTGCCGTCGAGCCGCTCGCCGAAGTAGTTCAGCGGCGCGAACAGCTCGCAGTAGGCCGGGTGGTGGCCCGCGCATTGCGGGCACTCGCCGCAGTGGTCGAAGCTCAGCGCAACGTGGTCACCCGGGGCGAGGCCCTCGACCCCAGGCCCGACGGCCTCGACGATCCCCGATCCCTCGTGCCCGAGGACCGCCGGGAGCGGGATCGGGATGACGCCGTGAGCGGCGGAGATGTCTGTGTGACAGATGCCGACGCCGCGCATCCTCACCCTGACCTCGCCCTCCCCGGGCTCGGAGAGCTGGACCTCTTCCAGCGACAGCGGCTCGCCGATCTCACGCAGCAGCGCAGCCGTCGCAGTGATCGTGGTCGCGGGCGTCTGCTCGACGCTCGAGCTGACTTCGGTCATCGCTGTTCCCTCCAGCTCCCTCAGCGCGCCGGCTACGCCGTCACGCTGTCCTTGTCGGAGACGAGGTCGCGGTACATCGGGAAGAGCGGCTTCGTCAGCGGGACGAGCTTGAGGATCTTGTTGACCGGGCCCTTGGCCTTGACCTGGCCCTTGGCGAGCCCGACGGCCAGGTTGTACTCGCCGCGCCAGTACTTGTCGGCGATGTCGGCCGGCATGAAGAGCTTGATGTCGGCGTTCGGGTCGTCGCCGCCGTCCTCGACCTCGAGGTTCGGCTCGTGCATGCGGATGGTGAGCTTCGACTCAGGGTCCGAGTAGTAGATCTGGAGGTCGACGTCGGCCGCGGCCATCTTCGGGCCGACCTGCTCGTTGTCGCGCGCGGCGCGGAAGACGCCGCCCACGTACTTGTAAACCTCTTCGGCGTTCTCGAAGTAGGCCATCTGCCCTTCCCTCTGGTTGAAATCTGCTGCGCCGAGACACGGCGCCCCATCGCGTCGAACCGTAAGTCCGAGGCTCGACCCCGGCGTCCCCCCCGAGGGGGAATTCACCCCCCTATGGGAGCTTGGACGGCGGTGGCGATGAAGTCCGCGACGTCGTCGAGGACCTCGGTGCGGTTGGTCTCGTTGAAGACCTCGTGGCGCGCCCCCGGGTAGATGCGCTCCTCGAGGCGCTCGCCGCGGATCCGCTCGATCGCCTCGCGCGTGACGGCGAGCGGCGCGAGCGGGTCCTCCTCACCGTGGATCCACAGCGTCGGCAGCGAGCCGAGCCCCGGACCGTCGGCGATCGCGCGGACGGCGGCGAAGAGGCCCTCGAGCGAGGCGCGGGCGAACGGCCCGTGGTAGACGAGCGGATCGCTCGCGTAGGCCTCGCCGACCGCCGGATCGCGGCTCAGCATCCCGGGGTCGATCGGCACGTCCGGGATCGGGTCGAGCCCGAGCAGCGCCTCGATCTCCGGGTTGCCGCCGATGACCGGGCCCGAGAGCACGAGCGCCGCGAGCCCGTGGTCGTCGCGCTGGGCGAGGCGGGTGGCGATGATGCCGCCGAGCGAGTGGCCGATCAGGGCGACCGGCAGGCCGGGATGGCGCTCGCGGGCCAGCGCGATCACCGCGGCGACGTCGTCGACGAGCGCCTCGACGTCATCGACGAGCGCGCGCTCGCCGGGCGAGCGGCCGTGGCCGTGGTGGTCGGGCGCGTAGACGACGGCGCCGTCGCGGGCCAGGCGCCGCGCGACGTGGTCGTAGCGGCCCGCGTGCTCGCCGTAGCCGTGCGCGATGACGACGATCCGGCGCGGATCGTCGGCGTCCCAGCGCTGGACCGTGACCGGTCCGCGCCGGCCGTCGAGCTGGATCTCGGTGGTCGTTGTCATGGGCTTGCTCCTCGTCGGGTTGTCGGCTCGTCGGGTGACCTCGAGGATCGTGCGCGCGACCAGCTCGGGGTCGTCGAACATCGGGACATGGCCCACCCCGGTCAGGGTCACGTGCTCGGCGTGCGGCACGGCCTCGAGGAGTGGGCGACCGTAGCGTGCGAACGGGATCGTCCGGTCGGATCGCGCCCACGCGATCCGGACGGGGTGGTCGGGCCACTGCGGCGCGGGCGCAATCGGCGGCGCGTCGCGTATCCACGCGAGGAATCCGGGGACCGCGCTGCAGCCGAGCGAATCCTCGAAGAAGGACGCGACATCTGCCGCGGAGACCAGGTCGCCGCGCTCCATGACCGTGCGCAGCGCGAGGCGCCGCGCCCGCGGACGCCGCATCAGCGCCGCGAGGCGCAGGCGCTCGTGGTGGGCGAGTGCGGCGCGCCCCGCCGCGACGCGCCGGATCGCGCGGCGCAGGTCGCGCGCCGTGCGCCAGCCGCCGGCCGGCGACAACGCGACGACCGAGCGCGCCCGGCCGCGGCGGCCGAGCTCGAGCGCGAGCCAGCCGCCGAGCGAGTTGCCGGCGAGGTGCGCCGTCCCGATCCCCGCCTCGTCGAGCATGCCCTCCAGCGCGTCGGCGAGGCGCTCGACGCTGACCGGCGCGCCGGCGGCGAGCGGCGGACCGCCGTGGTGGCCGGGAAGCGTCGGAGCGAACACGTCGTGCCGGGCCTCCAGCGCGCCCAGCACGGGCTGCCAGACGCGCCACGAGCCGGTGAGGCCGTGCAGCAGGACCAGCGGCGTGCCGTGGCC
Organism: Actinomycetota bacterium; assembly: GCA_005888335.1. The sequence continues at coordinate 94,387 of VAWY01000124.1, read as the reverse complement.
GCCGCGGTGGGCGCCCTGCGCCGTCATGCCACCGCGTGGTGCTCGCTCTCGGCGGCCACCCGGCGCAGGCCGCGGTAGGCGTCGCGCGGGTCCCTGCCCTCGTTGATGACCGCGTCGACCTCGGCCGCGATCGGCATGACGACGTCGTGCTCGGAAGCGAGCTCGATCACGGTCCGCGCGGTCTTGACGCCCTCGGCGACCTGCTGCATCTCGGCCGTGACCTGGTCGAGCGACTTGCCCCGCGCAAGCTCCTCGCCGACCCGGCGGTTGCGCGACAGCTGGCTCATGCACGTCGCCATCAGGTCGCCCAGGCCGGTGAGCCCGGAGAAGGTCCGCGGATCGGCGCCCATCGCCTCGCCTAGCCGGGTCATCTCGGCGAGCCCGCGCGTGATGACCATGGCGCGCGTGTTGTCGCCGACCCCCAGCCCGTCGGCCATGCCCGCGGCGATCGCGATGATGTTCTTGAGGACGCCGCCCAGCTCGCTGCCGATGACGTCGTCGTTGCGGTACACGCGGAAGACGCGCGAGCGGAAGAGCGGCTGCAGCGCGGTGGCCACGTGGGTGTCGGGGGTGGCCACGACCGCCGCGGCGGCGTAGCCGTCGAGCACCTCGCGGGCCAAATTTGGGCCGGCGAGCAGGGCGACGGGGTGACCGGGAAGCTCCTCGGCCAGCACCTGCGTGGGCCGCAGCCGGGTGGCCGGCTCCAGGCCCTTGATCAGCGAGACGACCGGGACCCACGGCCGGATGTTCTCGGTGGCGCGGCGCGCGGTGTCGCGCAGGCTGTGCGACGGCACGCCGAAGACCACGACGTCGGCGCGCTCGAGCGCCTCACCGAGGTCGGCGGTGGCGCGCAGGTCGTCCGGGAGCGGCCGCTCGCCGAGGTACTTGGTGTTGGTGTGCTGCTCGTCGATCTCCCGCGCGACCTCGGGATCGCGCGCCCACAGCACGGTCGGAGCGTTGCGCGCGGCCAGGGCGGCGACGGTCGTCCCCCACGAGCCGCCGCCGAGCACGGTCACGGTCACCCGCTTCATGCAGCGATGGTGCACGTGCGGCGCGCCGGCGGCATCGCCCCGGCGGCGGATCTTCGACGCCCGCGGGAGGTACGCCGGTCAGGCCCGGTCGCGCGGGTCCTTCGGAACGTGCAGCCCGAACTTCAGCCGCTGCTCCTCGATGCGCCGCTGGGTCGCCGCCCGCGCGCGCCGGCTGCCCCGCTGGTGCAGCGTGATCCCGCCGACGAACAGCGGGCCGAACACCAGCCCGTAGGCGGTGATGACCGCCGCGTAGATGATCCAGCCGGCGCCGCCGAGGCGCCCGATCATCGTCGTGCCGACCACCGCGCCGCCGACGAAGAGCACCGCCACGGCGGCGATGATCGCGATGCCGCTGGCCTGGGACAGCATGTCGCGCAGCACACCGAACGGCCCCCGCCTCATGCGCGCGAAGATAGCGGCGGCGGGTTCCTCAAGCGCCGTACAGCGCCTCGATCTCGGGCGCGTACTTCTCGGCGATCGGCTTGCGCTTGAGCTTCATGGTCGGCGTGACCTCGTCGCCGCCCGGCTCCCACGTCGCGGGCAGCAGCGTGTACGTCTTGATCTGCTCGACGCGCGCGAGCCGTGCGTTGCCCCGCTCGACGGCGCCGTCGATCTCCGCCTTGACGCGCTCGTGCTCGACGAGCTGCGCGATGTCGGCCGGGAGCCCGTCCTGGGCGAGCCGCGCGGCCGCCTCGGCGTCGAGGACGACGAGCGCCGTCACGTACGGGCGCGCGTCGCCGATTGCGACGACCTGCCCGATGAGCGGGCTCTCCTCCTTGATCGTGCACTCGATGTGCGCCGGCGCCATGTTCTTGCCGGCGCTGTTGATGATGAGCTCCTTCTTGCGATCGACGATCTTGAAGTAGCCGTCCTCGTCGCACACGGCGATGTCGCCGGAATGAAGCCACCCGTCCTCGTCGATCGCCTCACGCGTGCGCTCGGGATCCTTGCGGTAGTCCCTCAGGATCCCGGGCCCGCGAACCAGGATCTCGCCGTCCGCGGCGAGCTGGACCTCGACGCCGGGGATCGCGGTCCCGACCGTGCCGAGCTTGATGCGCGCGGGCGGGTTGCTCGTGCTCAGCAAGCACTCGGACATTCCCCAGAGCTCGGCGACCGGCACACCGACGGCGTGAAAGAACTCCAGCACGGCGTACGGCGTCGGAGCGGCTGCGACGCCCACCCATTCGACCTGATCGAGACCGAGCTTCTCGCGCAGCGCGGCGAAGGTGCGCTCGTGCTCCTCGCTCACCGCGGGTGCCTGCTCGCCGGCCTGCTCGGCACGAACTCTGGCGATCCCGGCTTCCAGCGCGCGGGCCAACGGTCCCGAAGGGTCCGCTTCGACGGCTCCGAGCGCTGCGGCACGCAGCTTCTCGTAGATGCGCGGAACGCCGAAGAACCGCGTCGGCCGCGTCGTCGCGATCGCCTTCGGCAGCTCCTTGGGGTTCGCGCAACAGGTGATCGTGTACCCGAACGCGACCGACGAGTAATGGCTGATGAAGCGCTCGGCGATGTGGGCCATCGGCAGATAGGAGACGACCCGTCCCTCGGGGGAGATCGGCGCGAGGCGATCGATGGAGTTGAGGTGGAACATCAGCACGCGGTGGCTGTGCTGCACCCCCTTCGGCGGGCCGGTGGTGCCGGACGTGTAGACGATGGTGGCGAGGTGGTCAGGCCCGACGGCGCGCCAAGCGGCCTCGAAGTCGAAGTCGGGGTTCCCGCGGCTCTCGAGCTCCTCGAGCGTCATGTAGTCATCGGCGCCCGGGCCGTCGACGACGACGAGCTGGACGGCGCCGTCGTGCAGCGCGCGGCTCTCGCGCGCCTGCTCGAGGAAGGCCTGCTCGGTCACGAGGACGGGAGTGTCGGAGTTCTCCAGCAGGTGCCTGATCAGGTCCGGCGGGTTCGTGTGGTACACCGAGAACGGCGCCGCGCCGAGATGGAGGGCCGCGGTGTCGAAGAGGTGGAACTCCGGGCGGTTGGCCAGCAGCAGCGCCACCGTGTCGCCGTCGCCGACGCCCAGCGCGGCCAGGCCGGCGGCGATCGACCGCACCCGCTCCGCATACTGCCTCCACGTGAGCGAGACCGAGTCGTCGGGCGTGCGGAGCGCGGGGCGGTCGGCGTTGGCCGCCGCCGTCAGCTGGAACGCCGCGCACAGGCTCGGCTGGCGCAGGGCCACCATCGCCGTTTCGCGCAGATCAGCTGTTTGCGTGGCCACGATTGCTTCCTCCCGCCTCCGAGTTCGACCGGGCCAGCATGGCGAGGCCCACCCGGCGCGGCGATACCAGAAGGGGGGAGCCGCCTCCCCCGTGAGAGAGGCCTACGCCTCGGGCGGCTTGTAGCGCCAGGCGTCGACCACGCCGCCGAGGCGCTCCACCGCCGGCTCGAGCCGCGCGCGGTCCCCCGGCGCAAAGCCGCCGTCCGTCGCCCGGCGCGCCAGCTCGGCGAGCTCGCCGGCGCCCGCTTCGGCCTCCTCGAGGCGTCGCCGGGCCCCGGGGCTCAGGTCCTGGTCGCGCAGCTCGGCCCGCAGCAGGTCGAGCCCGGCGCGCAGGCCGACCGCGGCGGCTCGCTCGCGGCCCTGCTCGAGGTCGAGCCCGGCGCGGAGGATCAGCTCCTCCGCCTCGAGCAGCGGGGCGCCCGCGGACAGGACCGCCGCGACGCCTTGCTGCGGCATGAGGCTCACCTCGCGCTTGACCTTCGGCGCGCGCGGCGGCGGGACCTCGATGGCCTGCTCCCAGCTGCCGTGGAAGACCAGCTCACCGGTTCCGTAGCCGACCCGCACGGTGCGCGCGTCCTGGCGCGTGACGCCGACCGCGTGCGGATCGCCCGCGCACAGCCGGTACGCGGTGATCGCCCGGTTGACCACCGCGAGGCCCTCGGCCACCCATTGCTCGGCGCGACTGCCGCCATCGTGCAGCTCGGCGAGGAGCGCGTCGCCGTCGGCGCGGCCGGCCAGCGCGCTCGTGCCCTTGACGAGCGTGGCCACGACGATCGGCACCTCGGCCGGGGTCGCACCCGGCTTGGCCGCGCGCACGCGCGAGCGCAGCAGCCGCCGGCGCGCCGGCGGTGCGCCTTCGACCTGGATGACGAGCACGTCGGCGCTGCCGGCGGCCCCCGGCGCGGCGCCGTTGCCGGACGGCGCGTCCTCGCGCACCGTGTAGCGCCCGGCGGGCGGGCCGAGCGCGTGGGTGAACTCGAGCTGGACGATCGGGAAGCGCATCAGCGCTCGGACCTCGCCTCCGCCTGCGCCTCCGCGCGGCGGCTGCGGTACGCCGCCCGGAACGCGGTGAACAGCAGCGCGAAGACCGCGACGTCGACGACCAGCGTGAGCACGTCGGCGACGGGCGGCCCGCCGATCGACACGGCGAGCGCGGCGTGCACGGCGACCGTCGGCACGCCGGCCAGCAGCAGCGTGTGCGACCGGTAGCCGGCGAAGTGCTCGCGAAAGGCGAGCTCGAGGCCGCCCACCGCGCACAGGGCGAGGCCCGCGACGAGGATCGGCCAGCCGCCGGATCCGCCGGCGAGGCCGATCCCCGCCGCCACGATGCCGGCGAGCATCGCCAGCTCCGAGAGGGGGAACGCGCCCCAGGGCGCCGCCGGGCGCTCGGCCGCGACGCGGGGCGGGACGCGGCGCGCCCCGACCTCGCGGGCCTCGGGCGGCATCCGGCCCACCGTGGTCCACGACTCGCGCACGCGTGCGAAGAAGTCCTGCGACGGCATCTCAGGCTCCGGGTTGCTGGTTGGCAAGGCTGTGGGCGCGCGCCTCGACCTCCGACCACGGGACCGCGCGCCCCTCGTCCCATGCGGGCGGGCGCCCGCCCGGCCAGTAGCCCACGAACAGCAGCCCGACGCTGGCGAGCCAGGCGAGGAAGAGCGCCGGCCCGGCGGGGATCCCGATGGCCGAGATCAGGCCGCCGCCGACCCCCAGGCCGGCCAAGAAGCGCGTCAGCAGGCCCACGCGCATCGCCTCGTAGGAGGCGAGCGAGACCCACAGGCCGAACGCGAAGCCGCCCGCGAGCTCGGCGATCCTGACCGCGCGCAGCGCCCCGTCGGCGTCGAGCAGGGCGCGGGCCCGCCCGGGGGTGTGCAACTGCGCGCCAACAAAATCCCGCGAAACGTCGCGCAGCTCCACGAAGCCCAGCGCGGTCGTCGCGGTCATGACGGCACAGGCGACGAGCCCGAGGACGAGGATCGCCCGCGCATGCGACGGGTTGCGCCGCCGGGTCAGCGTCCACAGCTCCAGCGCGACGGCGATCACCAGCGCGACGCTGAGCGCGCGCGCGCCGGCGGCGAGGAGCTGCTGGTGCTCGGTGCGTTGGAAGTCGAGCAGCAGGCGCTCGGCGTCGGGGCGCGAGCCGGGCACCGCGCCCACGGTCGAGGACCCGCGCGCCGCGATCGGCACCGCCGCCATCGTGAGCGCGAACGAGACGATCGCCAGCACGCCGGCCAGCCTGGTCTCGCGACGCTCGCGGACGAGGTCGATCATCGCCGCGCCCCCAGGAGCCTGACGCGGCGCAGCGAGGCGACCGGACGCGCCCGCCCGTCGAGCAGCTCGGCGGCCGCGGGCACCACGGCGAGCGCCACGACCGCACACACCGCCAGCTCGAGCGCGACCAGCCAGCCGAGCTGGCGCAGCGCGGGCATCGCGCTGAGGCCGAGCGCCGCGAAGCCCGCGGCCACCGTGCCCGCCGACAGCGCGACCGCTCCGCCGATGCCGTCGACCGCCAGCCGGCGCGCCCCGGCCGGCGCCGCGCCGGCGACACGCGCCTCGCGGTAGCGCGCCTCGAGCAGGAGGGAGAACTCGACGCCGATGGCGAGCGCGAGCGGCTCGAGCCCGGCGGCGAGCGGAGAGAGCCGGACGCGCAGCGCCCACAGGGCGAGCGCGAGCAGGCCGGTCGCGAGCAGCGCCGGGCTGAGGACCACGAGGACCCGCACCGGATCGCTCCAGCGCGCGAGCAGGATCGCGGCCATCAGGGCGGCCGCCAGCAGCAGCAGGCCCGGCCGCATGCCCTCCAGCGCGCGCTCGCTCTCCGAGGCGCTCGCGACCAGCCCGGCGGGCGCCACGTGCACGCCGGGCGGCGCGCCGTGCAGCAGGCCGCGGACGCGGTCGACGAGCCGGGCCTGCTGCTGCACGCTGACGAGCGGCAGCCCGAAGCTGAGCTCGGCGAGCGTGCGATCGCGGTTGACGACGGACTCGAGGAAGTACGGCGGCAGCAGCCGCAGCATCCGCCGCACCCGCGCCGTCGTCAGCTGCTGCGACGTCGTGCCGTAGGTGAGGACCTCGGCGAGGTTGGGCCCGGGCCGCAGCCGCGGGTCGAGGGCGAGCACGCGCTGCTGCAGCTCGGCGAGGAAGCGCAGCACGCGGGGCTGCGTGACGTCGCGCGCGCGGACGGCCACGCTGAGTCGGTCGCTCGTCCCCAGCGACCGCTGAAGGTCCTCGACGGCGCGCAGCTGCGCCATGCCGGCGGGCGCGAGCCGCGTCACGTCCGACTCGACCGGCGTGCGGGCGCTCACCGCGAGACCGGCGCACGCCGCCACGGCCAGCAGCGCGATGACCGGGGCCCGCAGCCGGAACGCGCGCAGCCGGCGCGGCAGCGGCGCGGCGAGCGGCCGGGCGGGCCCGCGGTCGAAGCGGACGAGCAGCGCCGGGCAGACGGTGAACGCGCTCGCCAGCCCGGCCGCGACCCCGAGGGCAAGCGTGGCCCCGAGGCGGTCGAGCAGTGGAGCCCCGCCGAGGCGCAGGACGAGGAACCCGAGCGCGGTCAGCGCGCCGGACAGCGCGAGCGGCGGCCAGACGGCGGCCGCGGCGCCGGCGACCGCGGCGCGCGGCGCGTCGCGCGCGGCCCGCGCCGTCCAGTAGCGCGCCTGGAGCTGGACGGCGTAGTCCAGCGACAGCCCGAGGACGATCGGCAGCGCCGCGACGGTCGCCGGCGTGAGGCCGAGCCCCAGGACCGCGCTGAGCCCGACGGTCACCACCGTCGCCGCGCCGGCGGCAACCAGCGCCGCGACGCCCTGCGCCCGCCGGCGGACGACGAGCAGCAGCGCGAGCATGGCCAGCGCCGCCAGCGGGGTCAGGACGAGCAGCTCGCGCCGCACCTCGCGCTCGAGCGCGGCCGCGACGAGCGGGCTGCCGGCGACGGCGACGCGCACGCCGGCCAGGTCGGTCCGGCGCGCCAGGCGCTCGATGCGCGCGCCGAGGTCGAGCATGCGCTCGCCGCCGACACCGGGCTCGGGGCGCACGATGACGACGGCGTGGTTGCGGTCCGGGAACAGCCAGCGGAAGCGGCGCTTGGGCTCGGCGCCGGCGCCGAAGACCAGCGCCGCGACGAACGCGCGGTTCGCCATCGACGGCGCCCCGGCGAACCCGAAGCGCACGAGGAGATCCGCGTACTGGCGCGCCGTGCGCCGCAGCCCGCGCCGGCCGCTACGCGCGGCGGCGCCCAGCTCGGCGCCGATGACGCGGTCGGCCTGCACCACCGTCTGGTTGATGAAGGTTCCCGGCCCGTAGACGGCCTTGACGCCCGGCAGGCGCGCGAGCTTGCCCTCCAGGCCGGTGAGCGGCACGAGGTTGCGCAGGGCGAGCGTACGGCCGAGGTCGCCGTCGACCGTGACGTAGATCGGATCGGCGCCGAAGTCCTTGCGCAGCGCGGCGTTCGCTCGCCCGACATCCGAGTCGCGGCTCGCCAGGAGGTCGCTCGACGCGTCGGGCCGCAGCCCGCTCGCGAGCGCCACCGCGGCCAGCACGGCGGCGAACGCGACCGCGAGCGTGAGCCCGGGACGGGCGCTCGCGAGCACGGCGGGGCTGGCGCGACGCATCCCTAGCCGCCCGGGGGCGCGGCCTTCAGGTGCGGGTAGCTCCCGCCGAAGGCCGGCTCCTCGTTCGGATGCCCCGCGGTGCCCGGCTTCGGGTACGGGTTGCGCCGCGGGCCGCCATAGGACTTCTCGAGCGCGCCCGCCGCGAGCAGCGCCTTCTCGGCGCGCACGAGACCGTCAGGCATGTTGGTGAACTGGTCCGGCCCGAGAACGGCGTGCACGCGGATCACGTTGCCGACGGCGTCGCGGGTGTTGGACTCGGCGCCGACGTTCGCGAAGAACGACGCCATCTCGGGTGCGTACGGCTTGAGGTAGCCGACGGCCGGGGCCGCCTCGCGCAGCACCGCGTCCAGCTGCGGGAGCGTGGTCCGCAACGCACCGGTCGCCGGCCGCAACCGGGCGACGACCGGGTCGATCGCCCGCAGGAACGGCTGCAGCTGCCGGAACAGCCGGCGCGCGTCGTGCGCGGCCGGCGCAAGGTCGCGCAGCGCCGGCGCGAGGTCGACCGAGGCCAGGCGCAGGTTGCGGACCACGGGCGTCGCGCGGCCCGAGAAGGCGCCGACGCGCGCGACGCTCTCCCTGGCCTGCGCCAGCGTGGCGGGCAGCTCGTCGAGCACCTCGCGCAGGCGCGCGTCGCGCGACGCCGCCGCTTCGGCGGTCGCCTTCGCGTCGCGCACCACCGAGCGGACCTCGGCGCTGCGCTCGCCGAACGCCGAGAGCACCGACCCCGTCTGGTCGATCAGCGCCGCGAGCTCATGGCGCTGCGGCCGCAGCACGTCCATCAGCCGCCCGCCGTCGACGGCCGTGGGCTTGATCGCGCCGAAGAGCTCGTTGAGGTCCTGGCCGCGCCCGCGCAGCCCGTTGCCCAGACCGCGCATGTTGCGACGCACCTCGCGGCGGGTGGCAGGGTCGAGCGTGTTCAGGATCTTCTCGAGCGGGACCGCCTCCTTGGCGGCCGCGACCGGCAGCACGCTGCCGCTCGGGAGCTTCCCGGCGCGCGGGGTGCCGGGGTCGACGGCGAGGTAGCTCTCCCCGACCAGCGTCTTGCTGCGCACGAGCACGGTCGCGTCGCGGTAGAGCGGCGCGTGGTCCTTGTCGATCTGGAACTCGACCTCTCCGAGCGTGCCGCGGTTGCGCAGCGAGCGCACCTCGCCGATCTGCACGCCGTGCGTGCGCACGTCCGAGCGCGGGACGAGGTTGAACGGCTCGGGGACGAGCGCCTTGGCGACGTACGCGTGACGGAACGGGAGCCTGCCGCCGGCCAGCTTGAACAGCTGGGCGAAGATGACCACCGCCAGCAGCGCGAAGCCGATGAGCGCGGCGAGCTTGAGCGTGCGGTGCTCGAGCCTCATCGTCCGCCTCCGATCCCGTCGATGCAGGTCGGCATCCGCTTGAGGGTCACGCCCGACGACCCGTTCTGGCCGACCTGGCCGGCGTCGCTGTCCTCGGTGACCTCGGCGCGCGGGAAGGACCCGTTGGCGTCCGCGAACTTGAACACCTGGAGCGTGTTGTTGAAGAACGTCTGCGCGCTGGCGCGGCAGGTGGCCAGCTCCTTGGTGAGCTCGTCGAACTGCGGCGCCTGCGGGCGCAGCGAGCCGAACGCTTCGTCGAGCGCGCGCGACGTCGGCACCAGCACGCGGGCGAGCGGACGCAGGTTCCGGACCGCCGGGCGCAGCGCCGCGAGCGCCGGCGTCGCATCACGTCCGAAGCGGCCCAGGCCGTCGAGCCCCGCGGGCAGCCGCGCGGCGACGGGGCGCAGCGACTGCAGCGCCGGGTCGAGGTCGCCGGCGAGGGCGCGCACGCTCGCGAACGAGCTGCGCATCGCCGCCATCGCCGGCGGCAGGCCCGTGAGCGTCCCGCCGAGGGGTTGGTCGTTGCGGGCCAGCTCCCCGAGCGCGGCGTCGCCCTGGCGCACCAGCGTCGTCAGCTGGGCGTCGCGCCGGGCGAGCGCGGCCGACAGGCCGCCGAAGTTGTGGACGAGCCGGCGCACGTTGGCGCGCCGCAGCGCGAGCTCTGACGTGGCGCGCTGCGCCACGTCGAGGAACGGCCCCAGCTGCGCGAAGGAGGCCTGCAGCTGCGCGCCGCCGTCCTTGAGGCCGCGCCCGAGCTCGGCCAGCAGGACGGTCAGGCGCTTGCGCGTGTCGCCGTCGAAGGTGTCGAGCACGCGCGAGATGTCGACCGGCGTGATCGTGCGGTCGACCGCGATCGGGTGGTCGACGGTGGCCTCGCCGGCCGACGGCGTCCCGCGGTCGGTGACATTGACGTAGAGGTCGTCCAGCGGCGTGACCGGACGGATCTGCAGGCGCGCGTTGCGGTAGATCGGCCCGAACTTCTTCTTGACCTTGAGCGTCAGGACGGGATGGCCGCCGACGATCTCGGACTTGCTGACCACGCCGGCCTCCACGCCCGAGATGCGCACCTGGTGCTTGCCGGGGACGATGCCCTTCACGTCGGAGAAGTCGGCGCGCAGCGTCCGGTACGGCGTCCACGGCCGCTGGAAGGTCAGGTTGTGGGCGATGACGAGGAACGCGACGAGCCCGCTGAACGCGAGCAGGACGTAGAGGAGGAACGGCCGCAGCGACCGGCGGACCTCGAGCTTGAAGCGGTCGGCGTTGATCATCGCGATCCCCTCTTGCCGTGGCGCGCGGGCGGCGGGCCGCCCAACAGCCGCCCCAGGAAGTCGTTGAGGTCCGAGCAGTCGAGCTTCTGCTTGTCGCTGCCGCCGGTGATCGCGTTCGACGTGCAGGGCAGGAACGCCGGTGTGCGCTCGCCGAACGCGTTGCCGGCTCCGAAGCGCTGGATGAAGCTGTAGCGGTCGAACAGCGACGTGCTGTCGGCGACGGTGGCGAAGACCGGGCCGATCGCTTCGTAGTTGCGCAGGCCCGTGTTGTCGTCGCGCGTGTTCGCCCAGGGCAGCAGCGTGTCGTTGGTGCGCTCGAGCGTCGGCATGAGGCCGTCGAGCAGCGGCGCGCCCGAGCTCGCCGCCCCGTGCAGGCGCACGAGCGCCGGACGCAGCTCGCGCAGCAGCGGGCGGGCGTCGTGCAGCACGGGGCGCAGGGCGGCGAGGGCGGGCCGCAGCGCCCGCGAGGCGTCGTCAAGGCGCTGGGCGCCCGGCCGCAGGGCGGCGGCGACGGGGTCCAGGACGTCGAGCGTCCGGCGCAGCCGTTGCATGGTCGCGTCGGTCTGGGCCAGCGTCGCCGGGCCGGACTGCAGGATCCGGCCCAGGTCGGCGGCGCGCGCCGCGGTCACGCCGAGCGTCGTGTCGGCGTTGCCGACGAGGTCGCCCAGCTGCACCTCGCTGCGCCCGAGCGAGCCCATGAGCCGGCTGACGTGGCCCACGGTGTCGGTCAGGTCGCCGGGGTGCGTGCCCCGCAGCGCGTCGATCCCCGGCGCGAGGCGCGCCATTGCGGGCCCCAGCCGGTCGATCGTCTGGCCCGCGGCGGCCGGATCGGCGAAGCCGCGGTCGAACTCGCGCAGCATCGTCTGCAGCCCGGCACGGCTCGGCGGCTTGAGCGACGCGAGCACCTGGTCGAGCTCCACCTGCGTCGTCGTGTGCGACAGCGGGATCGAGCGGTCGCCGAGGGCCGGCGCGCTCGGCGAGCCCGGCTCGAGCTCGACGTAGAAGTTGAAGCCCATCAGCGTGCGCCAGTAGATGTGTGCGCGCGCGTCGCGGGTGACGCGGAAGCCGTGGGTGTCCTTGAGGCGCATCGTCACGACCACGCCGCGGCCGCCCGACCGGCGCTCGACCTTCTCGACCTCGCCGACCGGCACGCCGTGCACGCGGACCGGCGTCTTGCCGGGGCTGACGTTGTCGGCCGAGGCGAACTCGGCCTTGACGACCTCGCCGCCCTTCGGCCAGAACGGGATGCCGCGGCCGTAGAAGATCACCGCGAGCGTCCCGAAGACCGCCAGGACGATGGCGCCGCGCGCCACCAGGTTGGGGCGCGACTCGCCCGGGATCCGCTCGAAGCGCGCACGCAGGCTCATGCGATCACCGTCCCGGTCGCTCGGTCCCCGCCTGGCAGGGCTGGGGGTAGGCGTTCTGGAAGTCGCCGGTGTCGGCCGCCGGGCCGGCGCCGTCGCCGAGGCCGTAGACGGACTGCTGGCTGCCGCCGACGAGGTTCAGGCGCAGGTAGCCGCCGCCGGCGTTGCCGTAGGTCATCATGCCGGTCCAGTTCTTGCCGAACAGCTTGATGTCGCAGCTGTGCGCGCCGAGCGTGCTCACGATCGGCACCGAGTCGGTCAGCACGGTGTCGAGGTTGGGCAGGACCGGACGGACCGCGGCGAGCAGGCCCAGCGTCGGCGAGACGGCGCGCCCGGTGAGCCGCAGCGTGCGGTCCGCCGACCGCAGGCCGGGCCTGGCCTCGCGCAGCAGCGCGCTCGTCTGGGCGAACGCGCGCGGCGCGACGGCGAGCGCGGGGCGCACCGTGCGCCCGAGGCCGCCGAGCTCGCGGACCAGCGGATCCGCCTGCGAGAGCCCGGCCCGGACGGTCGCCAGCGCGCCGGGCGCGACCTCGAGCGTCCGCTGCAGGCTCGCCTCGCGGTCGGCGAACGGGCGGACGGCGCGCGCCTCCGCGGCGAACCCGGCGGCGAGCGGCTCGCGCACCGGGTCGGCCGCCGCGGCGGCGCCCTCGCCCCCGCGGATGAGGCTCGCCATCGCGCCGGGACGGCTGACGATCGCGCCCGCGACCTGCTGCGTGCCGGCGAGGAAGTCCGGCGCGCTGTCGAGCGCCTCCGAGAGGTCCTGCCCGCGGCCGAGCACGCCGCGCCCGAGCTCGCGCAGGAAGCGCTGGGTGTTCGTGCGTGTCGCCGGGTCGAAGGTGCTGAGGACCTCGTCGAGCTGGCGCGTGGCCTGCGTCTGCGCGTCGGGGATCAGGTCGCCCTCGCGCAGCGGCCTGCCGCGCTTGCCCGGAACGACGTCGATGTAACGCACGCCGACCGCGCTGCGCGGGCGCACGACGACGCGCGTGTCCGAGCGCAGCGGCTTGACGATCGGGTCCATCTGGAGCTTGACCACCGCGAGCCCGTGCTCGACGTGCGGGTCGAGCACCTGCCCGACGATGCGGCCGGCGATCCGCACCTGGCTGTGCTTGGAGACGTTGTCGGCGTCCTTGAACTGCGCGCGGACCGTGAAGTAGGCGCGCCCCGGGATCGCGTCGGGCGCCTTGAACCCGATGTAGACCATGAGCACCGTGACGCCGATCCCGGCGAGCCCGAGCAGGATCATCGACAGCCGCTTGCGCGGCTGCCCCACCGGCCGGCCGAAGCGTTCGGACAGATACCGTCTCATCGCGCGTCAGCCTCCGAGCAGGTAGTTGAGGAGGTCCTGGGCATCGCTGCCGGGGGGAGGCGGCGGCGTGGTCGGCGGAGGGGGCAGCTGCTTGGGCAGCTTGTCCCTGACCGCCGGCGGGAGCTTGTCGATGATCTGCTGGACGACGTGCTTGGCGTGGTCGACCGGCTTGTGAACGTCGGGCACGGCGTTCTTGGGCAGGTGGTCGGTCACGCCGGGCAGGCGCGGGGGCCGCAGCCCGTGCCGGCGCGCGCCGGGCCGGTCGGCGGCCATGCGCTCCAGGACGCTCGTGAGCATCTGCTCGCTCGCGGTGGCGTGGACGCGGAAGACGTTGCCCAGCCCGTCGCGGTTGCCGATCACGCCGGCCCACCCGTCGACGAAGCCGAGGACGGCCTTCAGCGCGCCCTGCCGGTCGAGCCCGTTCATGAGCGGCTGGAGGGTGGACGCGAAGCGCGCGAGGCGCTGCGCCGTGGGCGCCAGGCGCCGCAGCGGCGGCGTGCCCCGCCGCCCCAGCCGCGAGAGCTCCGGCGCAACGGCGCGCGCCGCGCCAAGCGCCGCCTGGGCGTCGCGCGTGAACGACGGCGCGCGCCGGAGCACGTCCGCGAGCGATGGGGAGGTCGCGCGCAGGTCGTTGAGCGCCGGACGCAGCTGCTGCGCGGTGCCGCGCAGCGCGGTGAGCGTGGTGCGGAGCTGGGCGAGCGTCGCCGGAGCGGCCTGCACGGTGCGGCCGAGCTGGGCGCGGCGCGACGCCACCGACTGCAGGGCGCGGCCGGCGCTGTCGACGAGCGCGCCGAGGTCGTCGCGGCGACTGTTGACCGCAGCGATGACGCGGTCGCCCTCGCCGATGAGGCGGCCGAGCGTCTGGTTCTCGGCGGCCACCTGCCCGACCAGCGCGGTGCCCTGGTCGAGCGCGGGCGGGAGCTCGGAGAGCGTGCGGTTGAAGTCGGCGCCGCGGCCGGCCAGCGCGACCCCCGCCTCGTTGATGAGGATGCGCAGCCGCCCGCGCGTGTCGGGGTCGAGCATGTTGAGCACGTCGTCGAGCTCGACCGGCACCCCCGTGCGGCGCACCGGGATCGTGGTGCCCGAGGGCTCGGGCTTGCGCAGGTCGCCCGGGTCGAGGTCGACGTATTTCTCACCGAGGAGGTTGACCGGCCTGACCCGCGCGGTCGCCCCGGCGCCGACCGGGTAGGCGCCCCTGTCGAGCTCCATGCGGACCACCGCGTGGTCCTGGGCGTCCAGCGTGACGTCCTTGATCTCGCCGGCCGGGACGCCGCCGATCTTGACGTTGTTGTTCTTGAGGATGCCGGCGGCGTCGCTGAACTTCGCGTACAGGACGTACTTGCCGCCGCCCCCGAGCAGGTGCGCGACGAGCAGTCCGAGGACGACCGCGGCGGTGGCGCCGAGCAGCGCCGGCGCGAGGAGTCGCGTGCGCGCGCGGGTCACTTGCCCGCCTCCGGGTCCTTGGTCGCGTCGAGGCCGTCCGGGCCTGCCCCGCACTCGGGCAGCATCCAGGGCTGGCCGGCGTTGTAGCCGGGCGGGCGCACGAGCGCGTACTTCTGGCCGGTCAGCTTCGTGTACTCCGCGCTCGTGATCTCCTTGGGCCAGATCACCGGCTCGGAGAAGCCGAAGTTCGCCTGGACGCGGCCGTAGTGCGCCGTGCCGTCGTAGTAGCTCGGCCAGCTCGCCCAGGTCCCGAAGAAGCCGGCCATCTCGGGCGCGTAGGGCCGCAGGCACCCGACCACCGGCGCGAGGCCGCGGAAGGCGGGCGTCGCCGCCCGCGCGAACGGGCTCGTCCGCCCCAGCAGCCCGGCGATCGCCGGCGCCGCCCGCCGTCCGGTGCGCAGCGTGGCGACGGCCGACGGGACGACCGTGCGCAGGTCGTTGAGCGCCGGGCGCAGCGAGCGCGCGAGCGGGCGCAGCTCGGCGGCGCCCGGGCGCAGGTCGCCCATGAGCCCGTCCAGCCCGGCGACGCTCGTGTCGAGGCGCGCCAGCGTCGAGCGGGCGGTGCGCAGCGTGCCGGGGAAGCGGTCGAGCGACGCGGTGATGCCGCGCGTGTTGGCGGCGAACGCCCGGAACGTGCCGCTGGCCACCGACATCAGGTCGGCGATCTGCGGCTTGCGGGCTGCGAGCGTGCGCGTCACGCGCGCGCCGTTGGCGACGAGCGCCTTGAGGGCGTACTCGTCGCCGGCGAGGTCGGTGGCCAGGCCGGCCACGGCGTGCAGGCCGGGCGCGGTCTGCCGCACGCCCGCGCTCAGCTGGCGGGCGCGCGGGCCGAACGTCGTGCCGGTCCCGCGCAGCATGCCCTGCAGGGCCTTGCGGGTCCGGCCGTTCAGCGTGTTGAACACCTGGTCGAACTCGGTCGCCTCGACCGTGTCCTTGTTGGTGATGATCCCGTTCTCGGGCAGCGCCGGCGCCGACGACGGCCCGGGGTCGAGGTCGATCCTCCGCGTGCCGTTGCCGATCGTCGTCCCGAACCGCAGCGCGGCGGTGGTCCCCCGGTGCAGCGGCCAGTAGCCGTCGTCGATCCCGAGGTGCACGATCGCGTGCCCGCCCGAGTACTCGACCTTCTTGATCTTGCCGGCGTCGAGCCCGTCGACGCGCACGTCGAGCCCCGGGTAGAGGTTGACGGCCTCGGTGAACACCGCGCGGACCTCGTGCGGCTGATGGCGCGTGCCGACGGCCCAGTTGATGAACAGCACGACGCCGATGAGGGCGAGCACGAGCAGCGGGTTGCTCAGCAGCCAGTCGGCGACGCGCCGCGCGCTGGTCGAACGGATGCCCACGGCTAGCCCCCGATCGGCGCGTTGGGGTTCAGCCCCCAGATCATCATCGTCATGCCGGCGAGGATGAAATGGAGCAGGACGAGGTTGAGGATCATCGACTTGGCCGTTGCCGTGCCGACGCCGATCGGCCCTCCGCTCGCGCGGTAGCCGTAGTACATCCCCAGCAGCAGGATCACCGTCCCGGTGACCATCACGCGCAGGAACGAGTAGAAGAAGTCGGCCGGGGTGCTGAACGCCCAGTGGACGTGCTCCCAGCCGCCCTGCGAGACCTCGCCGATCTGGACGACGATGATCAGGTACAGCGCGGCGAACCCGGACGCCGTCGCGAGAATGAAGAAGAACGGCAGGACGAGCCAGCCCGCGACCAGCCGCGTCGCGACGACGTAACGGAGCGGGTTGAGACCCATCGACTCCATCGCGTCGATCTCGTCCTGGATCCGCATCGCGCCGATCTCGGCGCACAGGCCGCATCCCACCTTCGCGGACAGGATGTAGCCGAACATGTGCGGGATCATTTCCCGCACCATGCAGTAGGACGTGAACACGCCCGAGTACACCGTGGCGCCGTAGCCGCGCAGGACGTAGTTGGCCTCCGTGCCGCACACCACGCCCATCAGGAAGACCATGAAGCAGACGATCACCGCCGAGCCGGCGATCAGGATCCCGGCCTGGCGCAGGATCTCGGCCGAGTAGCGCCACACCCCGCCGAGCTCGATCAGCGTGCGGCCGACGAAGACGCCGATGTCGCCGGCCGTGCGCAGCGCGTTGCGGATCGGGCCGAGGAAGCCCTCGGCCAGGCGGGCGCCCGGACCGGGCGGCGCGAGCGAGCTCCCGACCCGAGGCGTTCTGACGGTCGAGGCCTCCATCAGTGCAGGTTCCCGGTCTCGGGGAAGGCGGCGAGCATCGTCGCCGTGAAGAGGTTGCTGAACGCCCAGATGCCGGCGAACGCGATGACGACGGCCTGGTTGACCGCGCGGCCGACGCCCTGCGCGCCGCCCTTGACGTACATGCCCTTGTAACAGCACGCGATCGCGACGATGAAGCCGACGCCGATGCTGCGCAGGACCGCGCCCAGGAAGTCCGGCAGCGAGAAGTTCGAGGTGAACGTCGCGAGGAAGCCGCCGGTCGTCTCGCCCCACACCACGATGTCGGCGACCCAGCAGCCGGTGAGGCTGATCACGACCGCCACGAGGTTCATGAGCGGCGTCATGACGCCCAGCGCCAGGAAGCGCGGCGTGACGATCTCGCGCACCGGGTCGAGGCCGAGCACCGAGATCGCGTCGAGCTCCTCGCGGACCTTGCGCGCCCCCAGGTCGGCGCAGATCGCGGTCCCCCCCACCCCGGCGATGACCATGCCGTTGATCCATCCGGACAGCTCGCGCACGCTCGCCATCACGTCGAACGCGCCCATCCGGTCGACCGTGCCGAAGATCGCCGTGATGTTCGTGGCCTGCATCCCCGGCGCGCCGAACGAGAAGACGAACACCGAGACGACCATCGGGACCAGGCAGCGGCGCAGGATGAGCCACGACTCCTGGATGAACTCGTCGCGCCAGGAGTACGGCGGGGTGAACGTCGCCACCATCGCCTTGCCGGTGAGCACCATCATGCCGGCGACCTGCTCGATCCAGCCGAGGGGAGCCTCGGCCGCGCGGCGGGCGGCGCCCGAGCCGGCGGACGGCGCGGGGGCGGGGGCGGGCGCCGGCGTGGACGGCCGGCCGGCCGGCGGGCCCTCAGGGCGGCCGACTCGCGGCGCGGGAGTCGTGACGCTGGTCGCCATGCGCAGGCTGCCTCTCTCTCCTCATCAAAGGGACGGGCAAGTGAGCGCTCGGCGGCGCCTCCCCTGCCCGTTCGGACGGCAGCGATGGTGCCGCGGCAGCGAGGAACGCGGAAGTGCCCCATGGGGGGAAGACGCTTACCCCATGGGGGCAAATGCCCCCAATCGGTCAGGCCGCGGCTTCGGCGCCGAGCAGCCTGATCGCCGTCGGGACGTCGGCGGCGAGCACGAGCGCGTCGATCAGCCCGACCATCTCGAGGATCCGCTTGACGAACGGCTGCGCGGCGACGACCGCGACGCCGCCGCCGCGCCGCGCGAGCCGCCGGTGCAGCGAGACGACGACGCGCAGTCCGCTGGAGGAGATGAACGGCATCTTGGCCACGTCGAGGACGAGCGC
>VAWY01000124.1:0-76148 GCA_005888335.1 Actinomycetota bacterium | reverse complement strand
GTCATGCCGCGGCGCGCGGCGGCCAAGATCCCGAGGAGGGACGTCCGCTACCCGTCCGGGGCAGGCGCCGGCTGGAACGCGACGAGCTCGGCGACGTCGCGCGGATCGGGACCGCGCTCCTCTGCGGCCTCGAGCGCGAGCTGGCGCCGGCGGACCGCCTTGCGCATGTACCAGGCGTGGCCGTCGAGCCACGCGCCCCAGATCACGACCGGCACGTACATGCCGAGGAGCCCGTCGAAGGCGAACGGACCGCTGTGCGTGAACGCCGGGCCGCCCGCGGTCACGAGCGCGATGGCGCCCACGACCGAGGCCCACGACACCCAGCGCGGAACAAGACGCTCGTCGCGGCGGTCGTGCAGCGTGACCACGGCCGCGCACAGCATCTGCATCGACAGGATCGGCCAGGCGATGAGGAAGCCCAGCCACGCGGCGTCGTTGAGCGCTTGGACGATCTGGCCGTCCGCGCCCGGCCGGTAGGCGGCCCCCATCCACAGCGAGGCGTCGATGACGATGATGACGACGATCGAGACCCCGGCGAGCACCTGACCGATCGCCATCAGCGGCGAGGCGCCCTCGATCTCGCGCAACTGGAGGCCGAGCTGGGCGGTCCACAGCGCCAGCGGGCCGCACGCGAGGATGAACAGCGAGCCGCCGAGCAGGATCCCGTCGCGATGGTCGCGGAAGAAGTCGGCGGTCGCCGCGGGCGACAGCGAGGCGGCGGCGGGGTCGTAGAAGTGCGCGAAGCCGATCCAGCCGGCGAGCGTCAGAACGCTGAAGATCGGCGCGCACCACGCCCCGAAGAGCTGGTGGCGCAGGTTGACACGGACCGGCATGACCGGCGCGGGGGTCATCGAGCTCATGCGCCGGAACGCTAGGTTGGCGGCGCCGCGCCCGCATGCCCCCGACGAGGGAGCGTGAGCCGCCGATCGCGCTAGGCGCCCGGCGATCCGGCCAGCTCGAGCGCCACGTCGACGATCCAGTCCTCCTGCCCGGCGACCGCGCCGCGCCGGCCGAGCTCGACGAGGATCTCGCGCGGGTCGAGCCCGAGCCGCTCGCCGTGGCGCTTGGCGTGCAGCAGGAACGTCGAGTAGACGCCGGCGTAGCCGATGGCCAGCGACTCGCGGTCGGGGAACGGCTGGAACGGCATGAGCGGCTTGACGACGTGCTCGGCGGCGTCGGAGAGCGCGAAGACGTCCAGGCCGCACGCGACGTCCATGCGATCGAGCACCGCGGCGAGCAGCTCGGTGGCCGCGTTGCCGGCGCCGGCGCCGAGCCCGCGCAGGCAGCCGTCGACCTGGCTCGCGCCCGCCTCGATCGCCGCGACGGTGTTGCCGATCGCCAGCCCGAGGTTGTCGTGCGCGTGGAAGCCGACCGCGGGCACGCGCGCGGCGACTGCCTCGACGCGGGCGCGGACCCCTTCGGGGACCAGCGCGCCGGCGGAGTCCACGATGTAGACGCAGCTCGCGCCGTAGGACGCCATCAGCGCCGCCTGCTCGGCGAGCCGCTCGGGCTCGAGCATGTGCGACATCATCAAAAAGCCGATCGTCTCGAGGCCGAGCTCGGCGCCCATGGCGAAGTGCTGCTCGGAGATGTCGGCCTCGGTGCAGTGGGTGGCGATCCTCACGACCTGCGCGCCGTGCTCGGCCGCCGCGGCAAGGTCGCGGCGCGTGCCGACACCGGGCAGCAGGAGCACGGCGATGCGCGCCCGTGACGCGGTGCGGCGCGCGCGCTCGATGAGCTCGAGCTCGGATGTCGCCGACATCCCGTACTGCAGTGACGAGCCGCCCAGACCGTCGCCGTGCGAGACCTCGATCACCGGCACGCCGCCCGCGTCGAGCGCGCGCACGATCGCCTCGACCTGCTCGGCGGTGTAGCGGTGGCGCATCGGGTGCGAGCCGTCGCGCAGCGTCGTGTCGGTGACACGCACCTTCATGTCGCCACCGCCTGGGCGAGCGCCATCCGCTCGCCGACGCGCGCGGCCGCCGACGTCATGATGTCGAGGTTGCCGGCGTAGCGCGGCAGGAAGTCGCCGGCGCCCTCGACCTGGAGCAGCACCACGATGACGGTGGCTCGCCCCCACGGCGTGTCCTGCTCGTCGAAGGCCACCGGCGCCTTGAGCCGGTAGCCGGGCACGTAATGCGCGACCTCGGCGACCATCCGGTCGACGGCGTCGCGGACCTCCTGCTCGTCGACATCCGGCGACTCGGGGATGGCCATCACGGTGTTGCCCATGAGGATCGGCGGGTCCGCCGGGTTGAGGATGATGATCGCCTTGCCCTGGGCGGCGCCGCCGACGCGCTCGAGCGCGCGCGCCGTCGTTCGCGTGAACTCGTCGATGTTCTGCCGCGTCCCGGGTCCGGCCGAGGCGCTCGAGATCGTCGAGACCATCTCCGCGTAGCGCAGCGGCCCGACGTCGTGCAGCGCCCGCACGATCGGGATCGTCGCCTGCCCGCCGCAGGTGATCAGGTTCACGTTGGGCGCGTCGAGATGCTCGTCGAGGTTGACCGCCGGGACGACGAGCGGGCCCACCGCGGCGGGCGTCAGGTCCACGGTCAGCTTGCCGGCGTCCTCCAGCAGCGGCGCGTGGCGGCGGTGCGCGCCCGCCGAGGAGGCGTCGAACACGACGCGGACGTCGTCGTCGGCGAGGACCGCGTCGATGCCGTCGGTCGACGTCCGGACCCCGAGCGACTGCGCCCGCGCGATGCCAGCCGAGGCGGGGTCCACGCCGGCGAACACCGCGATCTCGAGCTGCGAGCGGCGCAGCAGCTTCAGCAGCAGGTCGGTGCCGATGTTGCCCGTCCCGAGGACGGCCACCTTGACGCGCTCGGCCATCCCTCACTCGACGATGTCGACGGTGATCGACCCGAGCCGCTCGCCGAAGCTCGCCTCGTAGCGCCCCGGCGTCGCCTCGATGGCCGCGGTGAACGACCCGGCGAGCACCGGCTGCCCGGCGGGCAGCGCCTCGCCGAACCGCGCGAGCTCGTTGGCCAGCCAGGCGACCGCGACGGCCGGGTCGCCCATGACGGCCGCGCCGGTGCCCTCCTGCAGCACCTCGCCGTCGCGCCCGAAGCGCACGGCGAGCTCGCGCAGGTCCCCGGCGTCGGCGAGCGCGACCTCCGTGCCGAGGACGGCGCCCAGGCACGACGCGTTGTCCGCGACCGTGTCGGCGAGCGTGATCCGCCAGTCGCGGATGCGCGAGTCGATCAGCTCGAAGACCGGCAGCACCGCGCGCGTGCAGCGCAGGACGTCCTCGGCGCCGACCCCGCCTCCGCGCAGCTCGCGATCGAGGACGAAGGCCACCTCGGCCTCGAGCTTGGGCGCGACCATCCGCAGCCGCGAGCGCGAGAGCGTCGCCCCGGACGGGAAGACGTGCGAGTCGAGCAGCGCGCCGAAGTCGGGGCTGTCGATGCCGAGCTGGCGCTGCATCGCCAGGCTGGTCAGCCCGATCTTGCGCCCGACGACGGTGCGCCCGGCGCGGGCGTGCCCCGCGATGAGCGCGCGCTGGATCCGGTAGGCCCCTTCGACCGCGAGGCCGGGCCGGGCGGCGGTGATCGGCTCGAGCGGCTCGCCTGCCTCGAAGGCGTTCAGAAGCGCCCCGGCGAACTGCTCGGCCTCTTCGGCCGTGAGGTCGTGAGTCGTCGCGGCGGACATGTCTCCAGGGGATCACACTCGGGTGTCGCGGCGCAAACTTCGTTCTGTTATTCTGGACGTGCCCGCGATGCTGCTCACGGTCCGCAACGTCGGCCGCATCCTCGACCTCTACAGCGTCGACACGCCCGAGCGCGGGCCCAGCGAGGTCGCCGCCGAGCTCGGGATGGGCAAGTCCAAGGCGCATGCGCTGATGGCGTCGATGGCGGAGATCGGGTTGCTGCGCCGCGTCGCCGGCGGGCGCTACCGCGCGGGCTGGCGCGCACTCGAGCTCGAGCGCATCGTGCGCGACAGCTCGCCGTTCCGGCCGGTCGCCTACGCGGTCGCCGAGACGCTGGCGCGCCACTGCGGCGAGACGGTCCACGTGGCCGCCCTCGACGCCGGGCAGGTCATCTACGTCGACCGCGTGCAGGGCTCGCGCGCCGTCGACATCCCGCTTTCCAAGGTGGGAGCGACGCTGCCGGCCCATTGCAGCGGCGTCGGCAAGGTGCTGCTCGCGTACCTGGACGCGGGCGAGGTCGACGCGATCCTCGACCGGCGCGGCCTGCCCGCCTTCACGCCCAACACCATCACCGACCGCGACGCGCTCTACGCCGAGCTGCACCGCGTGCGCCGCGACGGCGTCGCCTACGACCGCGAGGAGATCGTCGAGGGCCTGCGTTGCGTGGCGGCACCGATCCTCGACGTCGACGGGTCCGTCTGCGCCGCGATGAGCATCGCCGCGCCGGCCGAGCGCTTCGCCGCGAGCGAGACCGCGTATCGCAGCGCCGTCGTGCGCTCGGCCCGCGCGGTGACCGAGCGGTTGCGTCGGCAGATGGAACCCGAAAATCCTGAATAGCTGAACGACTTCTCCCCGATGGGAGGGTGACGATCACCCGCTGGGGGGTCGTCCGATCCGCGACCCGTACCTAACGTGGGCCGTCCGTTGTCACTGCCTCCGCGCAGTCGCCGATCCGGAGGAGACGCATGCCCATCGCCCACGTCGGCCACGCCGAACTTCTCGTCCCCGACCTGGCGGCCTCGACGGCCTTCTTCACCGACATCCTCGGCCTGCAGGTCTCCGAGCGCGCGCCGGGCCGCGTCTACCTGCGCGCCTGGCAGGACTGGGATCACCACACGCTCCTGCTGACCGAGGCCGAGGAGGCCGGGCTCGACCACCTGGGATGGCGCGTCCCGGCCAAGCAGGACGCCGAGGGCCTGCGGGCGGAGCTCGAGCGCCAGGGGATCGCCACCGCGTGGGTCGACGGCGGCGCCGAGCGCGGCCACGGCGACGCGCTGCGGTTCACGACGCCGGGCGGCCTGCCCTTCGAGCTGTATTGGGAGGTCGAGCGCTACCAGGCGCCGCCGGAACTGCGCTCGCGCATGGCGAGCCACCCCTCGCGCATCCCGGCGCGCGGCGCCGCGCCCCGGCGCTTCGACCACGTGACGTTCATCGTCGACGACGTCGTCGCCGAGCAGCGGTTCCTCACCGACGTGCTCGGGATCCGCCACAACTACTACATCTACGGGCCAGACGGCACGCGCTGGGGCTCGTGGCTGAGCGCCAACAACGTCTCGCACGAGACGGCGGTCACCAAGAACGCCTACGGCACCGGCGGCCGCCTGCACCACGTCGCCTACTACGCCGACTCGCCCGACGAGGTGCTGCGCACGGCGACGCTGCTCGTCGACCACGGCTACGAGCTCGAGTGGGGCCCCGGCAAGCACGGCACGAGCGGCGCGACGTTCCTGTACTTCAAGGAGCCCTCGGGCAACCGCGTCGAGATCTGGACGGGCGGGATGCTCATCTTCGACCCGGACTGGGCGGCGATCGAGTGGGCCCCCGAGATCGGCCACCTCGGCAACAGCATGTGGGGCACGCCGCTACCGGAGAGCTTCCGGGACGGCACCGCGCTGCCGGACCGCGCGGCGCTGGTCTCATGAGCGGCCTCCCCGACCCGCTCGTCGTCGACGACCGCGAGGCGGGCATCTTCCGCGTGCACCGGGCGACGATGACCTCCGAGGAGATCCGCGCCCTCGAGCAGCAGCGCGTGTTCGACCGCTCGTGGCTGTTCGTCGGGCACGAGTCCGAGCTCGCCGAGCCCGGCGAGTACCGCCGGCGCACGATCGCCGGGCGGTCGATCATGTTCGTGCGCGGCGACGACGGCGAGATCCGCGCCTTCCACAACACCTGCCCCCACCGCGGCGCGATCGTCTGCCGCCACGACGAGGGCACCGCGAAGGCCTTCCAGTGCTTCTATCACGCGTGGACCTTCGACACGCGCGGCCGGCTCGTCGGCATCCCGGGCAAGGACGCCTACGAGGGCGGCTGCTTCGAGCAGGCCGAGCGGTCGCTGAAGCCCGTGGCGCGACTGGAGGAGTACCGGGGCTTCTGGTTTCTCAGCTTCGACGCGGAGATCCAGCCGCTGCACGACTACCTCGCGGGCGCGCGCGAGTTCCTCGACGTGCTCATCGATCAGTCACCGTCGGGGCGCCTCAAGGTCGTCCACGGCTCGCACCGCTACAGCATGCGCGCCAACTGGAAGCTGCTGGCCGAGAACAGCATCGACGGCTACCACGGCCTGCCCACCCACCAGACCTACTTCGAGTACGTGGCGGAGGCGGGCGGCCTCGGCGCTGGGGGAAAGAAGCTCTACGGGCGCGGCTACGCCCTGGGCAACGGTCACGCGGTCGTCGAGTACTGGTCGCCGTGGGGGCGCCCGGTCGCCCGCTGGGTGCCGCAGATGGGCGAGCACGCCCGGCCGGAGATCGAGGCGATCCGGCGCGACCTCGAGGAGCGCCACGGCCCCGAGCGCGCGGAGCGGATCGCCGAGTGGAACCGCAACATGCTCATCTACCCCAACTTCGTCGTCAACGACATCATGTCGGCGACGCTGCGCACCTTCTTCCCCGTCCAGGCGGACTTCATGGAGGTCAACGCCTGGGCGGTGGCGCCGGTCGAGGAGACGGGCGCGCGTCTCAAGACCCGCCTGCACAACTTCCTCGAGTTCCTCGGCCCGGGCGGCTTCGCCACCCCCGACGACGTCGAGGCGCTCGAGTCGTGCCAGATCGGCTTCGACGCCGGCGGCGAGCAGTACAACGACGTGAGCCGCGGGATGCTGCGCGAGGCGCGCATGGACGACGAGCTCCAGATGCGGGCCTTCTGGCGCCAGTGGGCGGCGCAGATCGAGGGCCGCGAGATCGACGACTGGGACGACGCCCCCAGCCTCGACGGCGCCAGCGACGAGTCGCCGGCGCCCAAGCGCGTCGGCGTGGCGTGAGCGGCGACGGCTTCGCCGTCGCTTGCGCGAACTGCGTTCGCGCGCGTGGCGGGCGGGATGCGGCGTGAGCGGCGACGGCTTCGCCGTCGCTTGCGCGAACTGCGTTCGCGCGCGTGGCGGGCGGGATGCGGCGTGAGTCGCGCCGCGATCGTCACCGGCGCCGGGCGCGGCATCGGCCGCGCCATCGCGGCGCGGCTCGTCGCCGACGGCTGGAACGTCGTGGTCGCCGACGTGGACGCCGCCACCGCCGAGCGGACGGCGTTCGAGCTCGACGGCGCCGGCTCCGTGCGCGCCCACGGCGCCGACCTGAGCGCCTTCGGCGCCGCGCAGGCCCTGGTCGCCGAGGCGGTCGAGGCGTTCGGCCGCCTCGACCTGCTGGTCAACAACGCGGGCGGCGGCGTCATCCGGGCGTTCCTCGACCACGACGACGCCTCGATCGAGGAGACGATCGCCCGCAACCTGCTGACGACGATTCACTGCTGCCGCGCGGCGATCCCCGTCCTGCGCGAGCACGGCGGGCGGATCGTCAACATCGGCGCGGAGTCCGTGCGCAACGGGCTCGCGATGCACGCGATGTACAACGCCGCCAAGGGCGGCGTCCACGGGCTGACCACCGGGCTGGCGCGCGAGCTCGCGCCGTACGGGGTGACGGTGAACTGCGTCGCGCCGTCGGTCGTGGCGACCGACGAGGTCGCGGCGATGCTCGCGCAGCGCGACCGGTGCAGCGCCGACTGGAACGCGATGCTCGACGAGGCCGTCGGCGCGATCCCGATCGGGCGACCCGCCACCGTCGACGAGGTCGCCGGCACGGTCGCCTTCCTGGCCTCACCGGACGCGTCGTTCGTCACCGGCCAGGTCATCAGTGTCAACGGCGGCAGCAGCATGCTGTGAGGAGGGATTGACGTGATGACGCTCCCCGAGCGGCTGGCGCTGCGCCTCGAGGTCGAGGAGTTCCTCGTCGAGGAGGCGGCGATCCTCGACGAGTGGCGGCTGGACGACTGGCTCGCGCTCTTCACCGAGGACGCGACCTATGTCGTGCCGTCCACGGATGTCCCTGAGGGCGACCCCTCCCACGATCTCACTCTCATCGACGACGACCACCTGCGGCTGACCTGGCGGGTCAACCGCCTCAAGAGCCGCCACGCGCATCGCGAGTTCCCCTGGTCGCGCACCCGCCGGCTCGTGACGAACGTGCGCGTCCTGCGCGCCGAGGGCGATGAGCTCGACGTGACGGCGTCGATCCTCGTGCACCGCTTTCGCCACGGCCACGCGGACACGTTCGTCGGGCGCTACCTGACGACGCTCGTGCGCACGCCTGACGGTCTGCGCATCCGCCGGCGGCGCGCGGAGCTCGACCTCGAGCGGCTGAGCCCCAACGGCGCGCTGAGCATGGTGTTCTGATGGACGACCTCCTGGCCGGCTGCGCGATCCTCGACGGCGAGGGCCTCACCTCGGCCTTCGGCCACCTCTCCGCCCGGACGGCGGCGGACGAGGTGTGCATCTCGGGCAACGCGGGGCCCGGGCTGGTCCGCGACGCCGACGACCTGCTCACGCTCGGCCTCGACGGCGCCGTGCGCGAGGGCGACCCGGCGCGACTCCCCGGCGAGGCGGCCATCCACCTCGCGATCTTCGCCCGGCGACCCGACGTGGCCGGCGTCTGCCGCTTCCATGGCCCAGCCGCGCTGGCGTGGTCGACGCTCGGGCGCCCGCTTCCGCCGACGACCGGCCTGGTCGGGCACGAGGTCCCGTGGTTCGACACGTCGACCACGGTGACGACGCTCGAGCACGCCGGACGCTTGGCCGACCGCCTGGGCGACGGCACCGCGGTGCTGCTGCGCGGCTTCGGCGCGGTGACGGTCGGGGCGTCGGTCGCAGAGGCGGTCGTGCGCGCGTGGCTGCTGGAGCGCGCCGCGGCGGCCGTGGTCGCGGCCGCGGCGATCGCGACTCCACTCCCCCTCCCGGTCGCCGGCGGCCCCGCGCCCGCGCAGCTGCGGCGCGCCTGGAACTACCTGACGCATCGGTGGCCCACGACCACGGAGGTCCTTCGAGCATGACGACGAGCATCTGGCTGGACCTCATGGGGTCCGGCGTCCAGGAGCGCTTCTACGACATACGAGGCGTGCGCACGCGCGTGCTCGAGGCCGGCGACGGCCCGGTGCTCGTCCTCCTGCACGGCACGGGCGGCCACGCCGAGACCTACTGCCGCAACCTCGGCCCGCTCAGCCGCCGGTTCCGTGTGTGCGCGGTCGACATGGTCGGCCATGGGTTCACCGACCGCCCGCCGCTGGACTACTCGCTCGACGATTACGCGCGGCACGTCGTCGGGCTGCTCGACGCGCTCGGCGCCGAGCGCGCGCACGTCTCGGGCGAGTCGCTCGGCGCGATGGTCGCCGCCTGGGTCGGCATCACGCATCCCGAGCGGGTCGACCGCGTCGTGATGAACACCGGCACGCTCGCCCGCCCGGACCCGGCCGGGCAGGCGCAGCTCGACGACCTCGAGCAGCGCACGCACGCGCTCGCCGCCGGCGGCGTGACCCGGGAGGCGGTGCGCCACCGCATGAACTGGCTGGTCGCCGACCCGTCCCGGATGACCGACGAGATGATCGAGTGCCGCCTGCGGATCTACCGGCAGCCCGGCATGCTCGACAGCGTCGCGACGATCATGTCGCGCGTCGTCGGCATGCTGCGCGGCGACCACGGCGACGAGTACATGGCGCCCGGCGTGCTCGCGCGCCTCGAGCGCCCGACGCTCGTCCTGTGGACCGAGGACAACCCGGGGCAGAGCACCGAGCTCGCCGAGCGGGTCTCCGAGGACCTCCCGGATGGGCGCTTCCAGGTCCTCACCGACTGCGCCCACTGGCCGCAGTTCGAGCGGCCCGACGTCTTCAACGACATCCACCTCGAGTTCCTCGCCGAAGGGGTGCCGGCGTGACGACCACCGGCGCGATCAGCCGCCCGCGCCCAGGCCGCGACGCGGAGCCCCGGCTCTCGGACTACGAGACCGAGCGGGCCACCTTTCGGCTCGAGGTGCCCGAGCGTTACAACCCCGTGCTGGACATCGTCGAGGGCTGGGCGGCGGAGGATCCGGACGCGCCGGCGGTCCTCTCGCTCGACGCGTCAGGCGAGATCGTGCAACTCGACACCGCGGCGTCGCTCGCGCGCGTCTCGCGCGAGGCCGCCCGCGCCCTGCTGGAGCTCGGGGTCGAAGCCGGCGACCACGTCTTCGTCATGCTGCCGCGAGTCCCGGGCTGGTACGCCGCGATGCTGGGCTGCATGCGGATCGGCGCCGTGCCGATGCCCGGCCCCAACCTCCTCACGCCCAAGGACATCGCCTACCGGATCGAGCGCACCGGCGCGCGCGCCGCGATCACCGACGCCGCCGGTGCCGCGAAGGTCGACGCGGCCGTCGCCGGCCTGCCGGTGCGACTGTGCGTCGGGGGCGAGGCGCCGCCGGGCTGGCTGAGCTGGGAGGAGCGCCTCGACGCCGCCGGCGACGGGCCGACGCCCGACGATCCCACGCACCGCGACGACCCGCTGCTGCTGTACTTCACCAGCGGCACCGTCTCGTACCCGAAGATGGTCCAGCACGTGCAGTCCTACGGGCTCGCGCACGTCGGCACGGCCCGCTTCTGGCACGACCTGCGCGCCGGCGACGTGCACTGGACGATCACCGACACCGGCTGGGCCAAGGCCGCCTGGGGCACGCTGTTCGGCCAGTGGCACGAGCGCGCGTGCGTCGTGCAGGCTCAGCTCGGCCCGCCCGACGCCAACACGATCTTCGGCATCCTCGAGCGCCACCGCATCACATCGTTCTGCGCGCCGCCCACGCTGTACCGGATGCTCGTGCTGGGCGACTTCAAGCGCTACGACTTCTCGGCGCTGCGCCACTGCACGAGCGCCGGCGAGCCGCTGAACCCCGAGGTGATCCGCGCCTGGCGCGAGGGCACCGGCGGGCTGACGATCTACGACGGCTACGGGCAGACCGAGACCACAGCCCTGGTCGCCAACTACCGCAGCGTCGAGGTACGCCCCGGCTCGATGGGCCGCCCCGTGCCGGGCTGGGACGTGGCCGTGGTCGACGACAACGGCGAACCGGTGCCCGCGGGCCAGGTCGGCCACGTCGTCGTGCGCCACGAGCCGGTGCGGCCGATCGGGCTCTTCCCTGGCTACCACGAGGACCCCGAGGCCACCGCGGAGGCGTTCCGCGGGCCGTGGTACCACACGGGCGACAAGGCGGCGGTCGACGATGACGGCTGGTTCTGGTTCGAGGGCCGCGGCGACGACGTCATCACCTCCAGCGCGTACCGGATCGGACCGTTCGAGGTCGAGAGCGCGCTCATCGAGCACCCGGCCGTCGCCGAGGCGGCGGTCGTGGGCAAGGACGACGCGCAGCGCACGCAGATCGTCGTGGCGTTCTGCGTGCTCGCACCGGGGCACGCTGCGTCGGACGCGCTCGCCCGAGAGCTCCAGGACCACGTCAAGCAGCTCACGGCGCCGTACAAGTACCCGCGCGAGATCCACTTCCTCGACCAGCTGCCCAAGACGGTGAGCGGCAAGATCCGCCGCACCGACCTGCGCCAATGGCTGCGGGAGGGGCTCTGCTAGGAGGCGTGGTGGCGCCCATCCCGCCGGCGAGAAGTAACGTCCCGGCGGAGGCGCCAAAACGGGATCGTGGGAGGCTGGTGGCTGATGTGGCGACGGCGCTCGATGCTGGCGGTGCTCGTGGCAGCGGCCGGCGCCATCTACGGCGTCCCCCTCGCCGGTGCCGCGGTCTTGCGCGTGGGAACCTGGAACGGCATTCGCGGGCCGTACAAGACCATCCAGGCGGCGGTCAACGCGGCTCGTCCGGGCGACTGGGTCCTGGTCGGCCCGGGCGACTACAAGGAGCGCGGGTACCCCGGAGAGGCGGAGCCGGCCGGCGTCCTCATCACGACGCCCAACCTCCACCTGCGCGGCATGGACCGCAACGCCGTCGTCGTCGACGGCACAAGGCCGGGCGCGCCGCGGTGCTCCGCCCAGCCCGCCGACCAGGGGCCGCTCGACCGCGACGGCGTGGAGGTCTTCAAGACCAACACCACCTGGATCGAGAACCTCACCGTCTGCAACTTCCTGGACGGCACCTCGGAGGGCGAGCAGGTCTGGTGGAACGGCGGCGACGGGTCGGGGCACATCGGGCTCAGCGGCTTCTGGGGCAACTACCTGACGGCCAGCTCCAGCTACTCGAGCTCCGTCGCCGGCGCGCTCGGCCCGTGCTGCGGCGTCAACTACCCGGCCGGTGACTACGGCATCTTCTCCAGCAACGCCACCCACGGCGCGTTCACGCACTCCTACGCCAGCAACATGGCCGACGCCGCCTTCTACATCGGGGCCTGCCAGCAGGTCTGCGACCAGGTGATGCAAGACGATCAGGGCGAGAACAGCGCGCTCTGCCTCTCGAGCACCAACGCCGGCGGTTACCTGCTCGTCGAGAACAGCGAGTGCGACAACAACAAGACCGGGCTGGTCAGCAACTCACAGAACAACGACGACTGGCCCTCGCCGCAGATCGGCTTGTGCCCGTCCGGACAGACCGGGGCGCTGGGCACCCAGTCGTGCACCGTGTGGATGAACAACTCCGTACACGACAACAACAACCCGAACGTTCCCGGCAACGGGTCCGGGCTCTCGGGAGGCGCGCCGACCGGCACCGGGATGATCCTGGCCGGCAGCACCTACGTCACGCTGTCGGGCAACACGGTGACCCACAACGGCGCGTGGGGCGAATTGATCGCCGACCTCCCCGACCAGGAGGCCCCCGCCGACAACAACCCGAACCCGTGCCAGGGCGGCACCTTCGTTCCGGCCCCAGGCGGCGAGACGTGCTACTTCAACGCCTACGGCAACGTGAGCGAGAACAACCGGTTGTCGGGCAACGGCTTCTTCGGCAACCCCAGCAACGGGGACATCGGGCTCTCGACGATGGAGCACAGCCCGGGCAACTGCTTCTCGAACGACAGCGTCCCCGACGGCACCGACCCGTCGGACCTCGAGACCAACCCCTCCTACCAGCCGTCCGGCGGCATGTGCACGAGCGCCAACTCGGGCGACCAGGGCGTCCTCGCCGCGCAGGTGCTCTGCGACAGCCAGCTGGTCGGCCCGTGCCCGGGGCTCCCCGGGGCCAGCTATCCGCGACCCGACATGCAGTTCTCGCTGCCGCCGGTGCCCTCGAACCTTCCGACCATGCCCGACCCGTGCGCAGGGGTGCCCCGCAACCCTTGGTGCCCGCGCTGAAGATCGGCCACCAGCCGCTCCAACGCCGCGAGCCAGCTTTCGTAGTAGGGCCGATCGGGCGCCGCGTCGATCTCGGCGACCAGCCGGTTGCGGAACTCGTCCCACCTCAGGCCGAGCGCGTCGACCAGCCCGATCGCCATCGCGAACGCCCGACCCTGCCACGGGGCGTCGAACACGAGCTCGCCGTTGCTCCTCGGCAACGCGGCTCGGCCTCGCATGTCGGCGACGTGCGGGTCGACGACCGCCCGGGTCAAGGCCGCGCCACGCCGATCATCGCGTCGCGCGTCACCAGGCCGACGAGCTCGTCCTCGGTGAGGTCGCCGGTGCCCGCAGGGCGTTGCGGGAGGACCATGTACCGGACCTCGGCACTCGAGTCCCACACGCGGATCTCGACGTCCGCGGGCACCTCGGCGCCGAGCTCCCGCAGCACCGCGCGGGGCTCGCGCACCATCCGCGCCCGGTAGGGCGGGGCCTTGTACCAGACCGGTGGGAGGCCGAGCACCGGCCACGGGTAGCACGAGCACAGCGTGCACACCACGACGTTGTGCACCGTGTCGGTGTTCTCCACGACAACCAAGTGTCCGCCCTCGGGTCCACCGAAGCCGAGCTCGGCGATCGCGGCGGTGCCGTCGGTCAGCAGCCGCTGCCTGTAGTCCGGATCGACCCACGCGCGAGCGACGACCTTCGCCCCGTTCAGCGGCCCGATGTCGTTCTCGTAGAGGCTCACGACCCCGTCGATGAACTCGGACGTGACGAGCCCCTTCTCGGTCAGCAGCTGCTCGAGCGCCGCGACGCGCTGCTCGATCGGCGACGGCGGCGCGTGATGGTGGGCCGGCTCGGTCATTCGACCGCCTCCAGGTAGCGATGCCAGAGGTCGACGTGGACCGTGGCTCCCGGCTCGGCTTCGCTGCCCCACAGCTCCGTCGCGTCGAAGGCGACCGAGTACGTCGGCTCGGCGGGTCGCTCCTCGGAGTGCGCCTCCACGTCCGGGACCGTGTGGTCGCCGTCGCGGCGCACGACGGTGCCCCTGTGCCCGCGGACGTATCCGGGACATCGGGTGTGGCCGCGCGGCTCGAAGCTCCGGACGCGCACCCTCTGCCCGACCGCGAACGGATCGGCTTGGGCGCCGGGCGGGACATCCGCGCGAGCCGCCGCGCGGGAGATGGGAAAGCTCGGCGCGCCATGCGCCTCGAGCTCTTCGCGATCGACGACGCCCTTCTCGACGAGCAGCGTCGCAAGCCCCGTGAGCCAGTGCTCGTAGTACGGGCTGGCGAGGTACCAGCCGGGATCCATCCGCTCGATCGCGTGGCGGAACTCGCTGCCGTTAGCGCGACCCTGAGCCATGACCGTGGCCGTCATCCCGAACACGCGCCGCTCCCAGTCGGCGTGGAACGGCGGCTCGCCGGGCTCGACTTCGACGGGGCCGAAACCGCGCGACCCGCCGAGGTCGTGCACCCACTCGGCCATAGGGGCCACTCTAGATGGTCACCGCTTCGGCGGAAGCGAGCGCGCGTACTCGACGCCGCGCCGGACCCACGGCTCGAGCTCGCGCTTCGTCCGCAAACCCTCGGCATCGACCCGCAACCAGCCCTGCATCGAGCGCCCGCGCATCTCGAAGGGCGCCGCGTGCGGCTTGCGGAGGAGCTCATCGGTGTCCTCGGGCGCGACACGCACCATGAGGCCACCCTGACCGCTGGCCGAAACCGACATGTTGCCGCCGATGAGGAACGCCAGGCCGCCGAACATCCTCTTCTCCGTGACGCCGGGCTCGCCGGCGATCAGCTCGCGGATCCGGTTGGCGAGATCTTCGTCGTACGCCACGCGGGCATCATCGTCGACCGGCAGCGCATCACGCGCCGAGGCCGGTGTCCGCGATGGGACGTTGCCACAGCACAGGAAAATCGGCTAGCGTCGGCGGGCCCACCCCCCGCACGGACGCGAGTCGGAGGTTGCTTCACGGATGGATGGCCGCTGCTTCTCAGCCACGGTCGCAGTGGTTGTTGCGCTGCTCGCCGCGGCCCAGCCGGCGAGCGCCTCGACGCTGTTCAGCGACGGGTTCGAGTCGGGCGACTACTCGGCCTGGAGCCAGGTGCAGACCGGCGGCGACGGGATGGCCGTCGTCCAGAGCGCGATCACCCGCACCGGCGGCCTGGCCGCCCAGCTCTCGGAGAGCGCCACCACGGGCTCGAAGGCCTACGCACGCAAGACCTTCGCCGCCGCCCAGCAGGACCTGACCGCCAGCGGCGACTTCCGGGTCGTCGCCCAGGGCGCGAGCGGCGGCAACGTCCCGTTCTTCCGCCTGCTCGACGCGAGCTCGGCTCGCATCATCAGCGTCTACCGGCAGAACGGGACGAGCGGGGCTGTCGGTCTCACCTACGGCGGCAGCCACTTCTCGACCAGCGGAACGCTGCCGCTGAACACGTGGGGCACCATCGCGGTGCACGTCGCGGGCAGCACCGTCGAGGTGGATCTCAACGGGACGGCCGTCTACCAGACCGCCGCCGCGAGCCTCGGCACCGCGGGCGTCTCGACCGTCCAGATCGGCAACGACACCGCCGCACAGGCGTTCAACATGGCGGTCGACACGATCAGCGTCGCGAGCGGCGGCGCCTCGACGCCCTCGCTGCCGGTGAACACCTCGCCGCCGACGGTGTCGGGGACGCCGCAGGCCGGCCAGACGCTGACGGCGAGCCCGGGGATCTGGACCGGAGCCCAGCCGATCACGTTCGCCTATCAATGGCAGCGCTGCAGCTCCGGCGGCTCCGCCTGCGCGGCCATCTCGGGAGCCACGAGCCCGAGCTACGCCGTCACGAGCGCCGACGTCGGCGCGACCCTGCGCGTCACGGTGATCGCCACCAACTCGGTCGGCTCGGCGACCGCCAACTCGACGCCGACGACGGCGGTCCAGGCGACCTCGTCGGCGCCGGTGAGCACGGCGCCGCCGACGATCTCCGGCACGGCGCGCGCGGGCCAGACGCTCAACGCCGGCGCCGGCGGCTGGACGGGGACGCAGCCGATCACGTTCGCCTACCAGTGGCAGAGCTGCGACGCGAACGGCGCCGCCTGCAGCCCGGTGGGCACCGGCTCGACGTACGTCCTGACGAGCGCCGACGTCGGACACACCCTGCGCGTCGCCGTGACCGCCACCAACTCCGCGGGCACGGCGACCGCCACGACGAACCCGACCGCGGTCGTGCAGGCGAGCTCGGCCGGCGCCGCCCTGGTCGCGCTCTGGCCGATGGATGAGACCTCGGGCCTCGTCATGACCGACTCGGTCGGCGCCCACGACGGCGCGCTGCACTCCGTCCAGCTCGGCCTCGGCGGCTTCGCGGGCTTCGCCTACGGCTTCACCGGCTCGAGCTACGTCTCGGTGCCCTCGGCCGCCGACCTCAACCCGGGCAGCGCGAACCTGACCGTCACCATCCATCTCAAGACCACCGGGACCCCGCCGCCCGCGCCCGCCGACTGGGACGTGATCCGCAAGGGCCTCTACACGACCGCCGGCGGCGAGGTCAAGATGGAGTTCCAGCAGTCCGGGCAGGCGTCGTGCGGGTTCAAGGGCTCGGCCAACTACAGCGAGCTGATCGCGGGCCCGGCGCTCAACAACGGGCAGTGGCACACCATCCAGTGCGTCAAGACCGCATCGGCGATCAAGCTCGTCGTGGACGGTCAGACGTTCTCGAAGTCCGCGACAATCGGCTCGATGGCGAACACCGACCCGGTCGTCATCGGCTCGCGTCCCGGCTCTGACTGGTACCGCGGCTCGCTCGACGAGGCGAGCATCCAGGTCGGCTAGTGCTGTCGGCTCAGCCCGGCAGCGCCCCGACGAGGGGGAGCAGCCAGGCGGCAGATCGCGCTGACCGCTGAGCGGTGTCCTCCGCTCGCTTTCGCGTCGCCGCGATCCGAGCCAGGAGGTTCGCGTGCTCTCGCAGGAAGAAGCGCGCCTCGGGCGTCGAGGCCTCGTCGGCGGCCTGGCGGGCGGCGCGGGCCGCCTCCTCGACGATGTCCTGGCCTGGCGCCGTCTCCATGTCGCGACCGTAGATCCGCCCCCTAAGGGGCGGCTAACGCCGGCCGCCTCGAGGCGCCGCGGCCATGTGCTGCGCCGTCAGTCGTCGAGGACGGTCAGGTCGAGCTCCCGCAGACGGTCGCGGTCGGCGAGCAGGTCGATCTCGACGATCTTGCCGCCCGTGACGGTGAAGCCGGCCACCGCGAGCGGCCGCCCGCGCGGAGCGACGACGAAGCCCGCCGCGCCGTTGACGAGCGCCGGCCGCGCGAAGCGAGCGAGCCGCGCGAAGGTGAGCGCCTGCCCGGCGACCGCCGCCGCGCCCCGCGTCTCCCTCGACGCGCGCGCCGGCACGGCGCCGCTGTCGACGCGCAGCACCACGTCGGGGTCGAGGACTGCGACCAACGCGTCGAAATCCCCATCGCGCGCGGCGGCGAGGAAGGCGTTGACGACCTCGCGCTGCGCTGTGAGATTGGTATCGGGGACGGGGGCCCCGGCGTTGACCCGCCGCCGCGCGCGGCTGGCGAGCTGGCGCGCCGCGGTGGGCGAGCGCCCCACGATCGGAGCGATCTCGTCGAACGGCACGGCGAACATGTCGTGCAGCACGAAGGCCAGCCGCTCGGCCGGGGTCAGGGTCTCGAGCACGACGAGCAGAGCGAGCCCGACCGAGTCGGCGAGCAGCGCCTCGTGCTCGGGGTCGAGCCCGTCCTCACGGCTCACGATCGGCTCGGGCACGTGCGGGCCGAGCGGCTCCTCGCGCCGTGACCGGCGCGAGCGCATCATGTCGAGGCAGACGCGCGCCACGACGGTCGTCAGCCAGGCGCGCAGGTTCTCGACCTCGCCCGTGTCGGAGCGGCTGAGGCGCAGCCAGGCCTCCTGCACCGCGTCGTCGGCCTCGCTCACCGAGCCCAGCATCCGGTAGGCCACCGCCCGCAAGTGGGTCCGGTTCGCCTCGAACCGCTCCGCCAGCCATTCACGCTCATCCATCGGTCACATCCCTTGGTCGCGCTCCGTCATAGGGGTGACGAACGACATCCAGCCGATGTGACAAGGAGAGCGACGTCTGATGCAACGCAAGTGGTGGACCCTGCTCGCCGTCTCGGTGGCGACCTTCATGCTTCTGCTCGACATCACGGTCGTCAACGTGGCGCTGCCGTCGATCCGCGCCAGCCTGGGTGCGAGCTTCACGGATCTGCAGTGGGTGATCGACGCGTACGCGCTGACGCTCGCCGCGCTCGTGCTGACGGCGGGCTCGCTCGCCGACCGCCTCGGGCGTCGTCGGCTGTTCGCGGCCGGGCTGGCGATCTTCTCAGCCGCCTCGCTGCTGTGCGCGCTGGCGCCCGATCCGACCTTCCTCAACCTCGCCCGCGCCGTGCAGGGCGTCGGCGGCGCGGTGATGTTCGCGGTCTCGTTGGCCCTCATCGCCCAGGAGTTCACCGCCGGGCGCGAGCGCGGCATGGCGATGGGCGCCTACGGGACGACCATCGGCGTGGCCGTGGCGGTCGGCCCGCTCGTCGGCGGAGCGCTCACCGACTCGCTCGGGTGGGAGTCGATCTTCTATCTCAACGTGCCGATCGGGGTGGCTGCGCTGGCCATCACCCAGCTCAAGCTGCGTGAGACGCGCGACCCCAACGCGACGCGCGTGGACTGGGCCGGCGTCGTCTCGTTCAGCACGGCGCTCCTCGCCCTGGTGCTCGCGCTCGTGCGCGGCAACGACGAGGGCTGGGGCAGCACGCTGATCGTGTCGCTGTTCGCGGGCGCCGCGGCGCTTCTCGTCGCCTTCCTCGCCATCGAGCGGCGCGTCACCGAGCCGATGCTCCGGCTGGGGCTCTTCCGGCGGCCCGCCTTCACCGGCGTGCAGCTTGCCGCCTTCGCGGTCTCGGGCTCGATCTTCGCGCTGTTCCTCTACCTGACGCTGTACCTGCAGAACTACCTCGGCCTCTCCCCCTTCCAGGCTGGGCTGCGCTACCTGCCGATCACGGTGGCGAGCTTCTTCGCCGCGCCGCTCGCCGGCGCGCTCCTGTCCCGCGTGCAGGCGCGGATCCTCCTCAGCGTCGGCCTCGCGGGGGTCGGCGGCGGGCTGCTCCTCATGGGCGGCGTCGACGCCGGATCCGAATGGACGACGCTGCTCGGCGGCTTCCTGGTCGCCGGCGCGGCGGTCGGCCTCATCAACCCGGTGATCGCGGACGTCGCCGTGAGCGTCGTGCCCAGGGAGCAGAGCGGCATGGCGGCCGGGATCAACGACACGTTCCGCCAGGTCGGCGTCGCCGTGGGGATCGCGGTCTGGGGAGCGATCTTCGTCGGCCGCGGCGCCGACAAGGTCGCCCAGCTCACCGCCGGGACACCCAACGCGACCGGCGACCGCCCGCGCCAGCTCGTCGAGGCGGCGTCGTCGGGCAGCCTGGACCACGCCCTCGCCTCGGTGCCGCCCGGGGCGCGGCAGGCGCTCGCGAGCGCGGCGCGCGAGGGCTTCCTCGCGGGCTTCAACGACGTCCTGACCCTCGGCGCGCTGGTCAGCTTCGCCGGCGCCGCGCTCGCTCTCTGGCTCGTCCGCGAGGGCGACATCGAACGCGAGGCGATCGCACCCGAGGCCCTGCCCGAACCGGCGGCCGCGTGAGGAGGCACGGAACATGGAGACCAAGACCTACAACGGCCTGCTGCACGCGGGCGCCGGCACGGGCCTGTTCCTCGTGCAGCTGTCGGTGATCATCCCGGGACTCCTCCCGATCCTCGCGCTGACGGTGGTCTTCACGGCGGTGCTCGTGCTGCCCGTCGTGGTCCTCGGCCTGGCCGTCGCGCTGGTGGCCGCCCCGCCCTACGGGCTCTGGCGGCTCGTGACGCGCGGGGGGCGGCGGTGACCAGCTCCGCGATTACTGTCCGCAGGCGATGGCCGGCGCTCTCGGCACCACGGGCCTCGCCGTCAGCCGGATCGGGCTGGGGCTGGCGGCGCTCGGCCGGCCGGGGTACATCGTCCTCGGCCACGGGTCGCTCTCCGTGAGGACCCGGTCGCCTACTGGCAGACGCGCGCCGCGCTCCCCTGGAATTGATCCCTTCAGCAGCTCTGGCTCTTCGTCGCCGTCCCCGGCGAACCCACCTCCGGCGTGAACGTCACCACGACGGTGCGCTTGCCGCCCGGGCAGCCGACCGCCTCGAAGTAGCCCCGCGTCTTCCCCTTCTTCTTGACGGTGAGCTTCTTGACCGTCGACGTCACGTTGTGGACGGCGACGGACAGGCCGGCGACCGCGTGCAGGATCGTCGGCGGGACGTCGAACTGGAGCGCCTGGCCGCCGCTGGTGTTGACGAAGGTGGCCGAGATCGGCGGCAGCGCGGCGACGCCGCCGCACTGGGACGGGTCACCGAAGATGAAGATGACCATCTTGTTCTTGCCGGCGTTCCACAGGTCGGTCTTCTTCGGGCACGCGAAGCCGCCGGCGCCCGACGGATCGGCCGTCTGGTAGACGTAGGCGTCGATCGTCCCGGTGCCGACGAGCGCCTTCTTCGGGCAGGCGGTATCGCTGTTGCCCGCAGCGGTGATCTTGGCGGCGGTGCACGTCGGGAAGAACGCGCCGTTGACCCGCAGGCCGGTGAACGCGATCTTGTACGACTTGACCGGAGCGGGCTGCATTCCGGTCGCCTCGGTGATCGAGTAGTTGAACTTCACGCCGACCGGCACGGGCTTCGCCTTGGAGCCCTTCGGGTTCGGCGTCACCGAAGCGTCGACGCTGTACTGGTTGGTCTGCTGAGCGAACGCGACAGCGGCCACCACCAGCACAACTCCGACCGACGCGGCCAAAGCTGCGACTCTGCGCATGCTCCTCCTCCTTGAGGGTCGGGTGGGGGCGGATCGGCGCTTCCTGCCGTCTTGATGTTAACCATCCGACCGGGAGTTGTCGTCTTGGATCAGAGGTTGGCGGCGAGCTTGGCGCGAAGCGGAGCGCCCGCTCCAGTTTGTGCTACAGTTGCCGATAACCGGAGCGGACGCTCCTGATACCGATCCCGGAAGACCGCCGCCGCCGATGAGCCACGCCGAGCCCGCACGCCAGCACTACACCCTGACCTTCGCCGTGCTCGCCCTCGGCGGCGCGGCCTTCGCCCTGCTGCAGTCGCTCGTCGCGCCCGCGCTGCCGACGATCCAGCACGACCTGCACACCAGCGCCACGTCGGCGACCTGGGTGCTGACCGCCTACCTCCTCAGCGCCGCGGTGTTCACCCCGATCATCGGGCGGCTGGGCGACATGCACGGCAAGGAGCGCATGCTCGTCGGCGTGCTCGGCGTCCTCGCGGCCGGCACCCTGATCGCCGCGCTCGCCCACTCGATCGGACTCATGATCCTCGGGCGCGCCGTCCAGGGCGCGGGCGGCGCGGTGTTCCCGCTCGCCTTCGGGATCATCCGAGACGAGTTCCCCCGCGAGCGCGTCGCCACGGGGATCGCGCTCGTCTCGGCCATCCTCGGCGTCGGCGGGGGCCTGGGCATCGTGCTGGCCGGCCCGATCGTCGAGCACCTCTCGTACCACTGGCTGTTCTGGATGCCGCTCGTCGTGGTCGTCGCCGCGGCCGGCCTGACGCACTTCTTCGTCCCCGAGTCTCCGATCAAGACGCCCGGGCAGGTCAACTGGGCCGGCGCCGGCCTGCTGTCCGCCTGGCTCGTCTGCCTGCTGCTGGGCATCAGCGAAGGGCCGTCGTGGGGCTGGGGGTCGCTGCGCATCGTCGCCCTCCTGGTGGCGACGGCGGTCTTCGCCGTGCTCTGGGTGCGCAACGAGCAGCGGGCCGCCGAGCCGCTCGTCGACATGCGCATGATGCGCCGGCGCGCGGTCTGGACGGTGAACGCGACCGCGATCCTGCTCGGCGCCGGGATGTTCTCCTCGTTCGTGCTCATCCCGCAGTTCGTCCAGCTGCCCGTCTCGAGCGGCTTCGGCTTCGGCGCCTCGGTCACGGGGGCGGGCCTGTTCCTCGTGCCGTCGACGATCGGGATGCTGCTCGTCAGCCCGCTGGCCGGCCGGCTCAGCTCGACGGTGGGCTCGCGGGTGCCGCTGCTGGTCGGCGCGCTCGCCAGCACCGCCGCCTTCGCGCTCCTCGCCACGGCGCACGAGCATCGCAGCGAGGTGTACGTCGCCTCGGGACTCATGGGGATCGGCATCGGCTTCGCGTTCTCGGCGATGGCCAACCTGATGGTCGAAGCGGTCCGTCCCGACGAGACGGGCGTCGCCACCGGCATGAACACCGTCATGCGCACGATCGGCGGCTCGGTCGGCGCACAGGTCGGCGCCAGCGTCCTCACCGCCAGCGTCGTCCACGGGCTCCCGACCGAGCGCGGCTTCACGCTCGCCTTCGCCATCGCCGCCGCCGCGCTGTTCGTCAGCTTCGTGTCCGCGCTCGCGGTGCCGCGGCCGGCCCGCGCGGGCAACTCGCTCGCGCACGCAGCCGCTGCATGAGAAGGAGACCCCATGGCCACCACCCAGACCGAGACCGCCCCTGAGCCGACCAGCACGTTCGGCGAGCTGCACTTCCACCGCCTGCTCGTCGCCGTCGACGGCTCGCAGACCGCCGACCTCGCCCTGTCGGCCGCCGTCACCGCCGCCCGGCGCGACCACGCGGCGATCACGCTGCTCGCCGTCGTGCCCGACATCCTGCTCGAGTCGCGGCGCTGGATCCCCGGCGGGCCCGGTGCGCCCGATCCGCGGGCGCTGCAGGAGGAGGCCGACGCCGAGGCGCAGCGGCTGCTTCGCCAGACCGTCGAGCGCATCCCCGGAGACATCCCGGTGACCACCGTCATCCGTCACGGCAAGCCCGGCCCCGAGATCGTCGCCCAGGCCCGGGAGCGCGACTACGACGGGATCCTGCTGGGCGCACGCGGCGTCGGACGCGTCGGCGCGCTGGTCGGCAGCGTCAGCGGCTACGTCCTGCGCCACGCCGGCACGTCGGTCTTCGTCGCCCACGCGCCCGCTTCGGCCGCGGCGCGCGTTGCGCCCGCCGGCACGGTCTGAGACGCTGACCACCGGCCATCGCAACGGAAGGGACGCGATGAAGATCACGTACTTCGTCAGCGCCGGCATGGCGGACGCCACCCGGGCGTCGATCCCGCTGCACCTCGCGGCCAACGGCTCGCTCGAGCTGGGGCAGACGACGGCGATCATCCTGGGCGGCGACGCGACCGAGCTCCTCCTCGGTGACAACGCCGAGCGCGTCGAGGGCATCGGCCTCCCGCCTGCCCGCGAGCTGCTCGCCAAGCTACGCGATCACGCCGTTCCGGTCTTCGTCTGAAAGGGCTGCGCTGCCGCCCGTGGGGCGAGCGACGAAGATCTGTCCAAGGTCAACGGGACGTGGGTCGGGCCGCCGGACGTCGCGGAGCTGTTCGCGAAGTCCGACCGTGTGGTGACCTTCTAGGGCCCTCACCCGAGCTGGCGGTCGACCCCCGCGGTCGGTCGCTCAATGGCGGCGGTGCTTGACCCGGTGCCGGCGGACCCGTTGCAGGCGGATCGACACGCGGTAGCCCCCGGGCTTCACCGTTCCGGCCGCGGGGTGCTGGCGGAAGACCCGCAGCCGCAGGCCGCGGCCGTGCGGGCGGCCGACGAAGCCGACGCCGCACTCGGCCTTGCCGAGCAGGCGCCGCGCCTTGCCCAGCGTGCGGCCCTTGAGCTTCGGCACGACGCAGCTGCGCGCGGGGGCGGCGGCCGGCGCCGGCTTCTCCTGGGGGGCCGGCGCCGGCGCCGCCGTCCCGGGCGCCACCGCCCTGGGCGCGACCTCGAGCGGCGGCGGCGTGGCGCACGGCGGCCCGGTGAAGGCGGGGAACGGGGTCAGCGGCGCGCCGCCGGCGGCGCCGGTGGACGGCACGTCCTTGAAGCAGTCGACCGCCCGGCCGCTGCCGTCGGTGACGACCGAGCCCTCCGCGTTGGTCTGCTCGCCGACCGGGACGAACAGCTGCGGGTGGTCGAAGGGCGCCGACTGGTTCTGCACCCGCGGGTCCGTCAGCGCCTCCATGAACGCGACGAGGGCGTCCTTCTCGGCGTCCGTGAGGCCGAGCGGCGCCAGCTCCTTCGTCGGGTTGGCGAAGTCACCGCCGCGGCTGTAGAAGTCGACCACCTGGCGCAGGGTCAGCTCACCGCCGTTGTGGAAGTACGGCGCGGTCAGCGCGACGTTGCGCAGGCCCGGCGTCTTGAAGAAGCCCGGGACCCCGGTGCTCACGCCGCTCGCCGACAGCGGGTTGCCGAACGGATCGGACCCGCCGATTCCCGGGTCGGTGGCCGTCGGGCGCACGCCGTCGTCGTGGAAGCCGGTGTCGGTCGCTCCCCTGACCACGCCCTTGCGGGCGATCTCGCTGGCGACCGCATCGCTGAACGCGGGCCCCTCGTGGCAGCTCTGGCAGCCGCCCTTGCCGTTGAAGATGCCCATGCCGTCCTGCGCCTGGGCGCTGAGCGCGCCGACGTCGCCGTTGAGGAACCGGTCCACGGGGGTCTGGTCGGAGACCAGCGTCGACTCGTACGACTGGATCGCCACCCCCCAGAACAGCGAGAAGTTGAACTCCATCAGCGAGTAGGAGCGCCCGTTGGGACCGGTCACC
Organism: Actinomycetota bacterium; assembly: GCA_005888335.1. The sequence goes on along the minus strand of VAWY01000124.1, from coordinate 51,409 downwards.
GGGTCGCTGGAGTCCCACCACTGCGGCTGGAAGGCCTGGCGGATCATGTCCGCGTAGCTCGTGCTCAGGCCGCGCCCCGACGCCGCGACGTCGGCGCCGAGCACACTGTCGCTCGGCGAGACCTGCTGGGAGGCCAGCGGGCGCACCGACAGCAGCTTCGCGCCGATGTCGGACAGCGTGCGCCCGTCGGAGGACATCTCGACGGGGTTGCCGGGCGGCCCGTCGGCCTGCGAGGCCAGCGAGGAGTTGGCGATGCTCACCGCCACCTTGTCGATCCCGCCCGCGGCGTTGACCTCGCCCACCCGGGCGTCCGGATCGCGCGCGCCGAAGGGGTCGACGCCGTTGAAGTCGTTCTGCGCGCGGCCGTCCCAGAAGTTGCGGAAGTTGAAGACCGCGTTGATCACCGACGGGGTGTTGCGCCCCGTCGCCCGGCGCACGTTGACCGAGCCGACGTGGAAGTCCGAATCGAGCGCGTCGAAGCTCTGCGTGTCGAACGGGTCGCCCGCGCTCACACCGGTGAAGTGCGAGGGCAGCACGCCCTGGGAGCCCGACACGTTGTCGGTGTCGAAGGTCACCGCCGAGGCGGCGTTGTTCGGGTCGCTGAGACGGTGGAACGGGAAGTCGTCGGCCGTGAGCTGCGCGTTGGCCGCCTTCCCGTTGAGCGTGAAGCCGCCGCCGCGCGGGTTGAGCTGATTGCGAGAGCGGTTGTCGGCGCCCGCGTTGAAGTGGCACGACGCGCAGGCCTGTCGCCCGTCGCTGCCGGCCTGCATGTCCCAGAACAGCGCCTTGCCCAGCTTCCGCGCCGCAGCGCTGTCCCTGATGAACCGCTGGATATCGGGTGGCGTGGGGACCGGGAGGGTGTTCAGTGCCGCGAGCTCGACGCCGCCTCCGCCGCCTCCGCCGCCGCCGTGCTTGGCGCGCGCCGGCTGCACGCCGCCGACGACCAGCGCGAACAGGGTCGCCCCGGCAACGATCGCAACCATGACCCTCATCCTCGGCGCCAACCGTCGCCCGAAGCCGCTCTCAGCATTCACGAGCCGTTCCTCCATGTCGCGTGGCGTACGCGATCGTGCTTCGCCCGGCGGCCGCGGCCATCGGCAAGACTCGCTGATGTCGTCTGCGACTTCTCGCGACCCTTGCGCGAAGACGCGAAGTTGCCCGCCGGGGGCGGATTCGAGAGCCCGCGGCCGCCACGACGGCCCCGGGCTCTCGCACGGCGTGGGGATGCCTCGGCGGGAGCTACCTGATGCGCACCGTCCGCGAGGTGGTGGCCCCGTACCGGCCCGGCCGCGCGCCCGGCGTGACCTGGACGGTGTAGGTGCCGCGGGTCAGCCGATGCCGGGTCTTCGCGCTGTTCGGCAGCACGATCGTCAGCACGCCGTCGCCGGGCACCGCGCGAATCGTCCGAGCGATCACGCGGCCCTTGCGGAGCAGACGGGCCTTGACGACGCGCGCGTCGCTGGGCGCGAAGACCACGAGGCGCAGGCCGCCGCGGCGCGCCGAGCGCAGGGTCATCCGGCCGCCGAGCGTCAACGCGTCGAGCCTGAGCTGTGGCGCGGTGACGATCGGCGCGACGGCCGGCGCAGGCGCCGGGGCCGGCGCGGGAGCCGGCGCGGGTGCCGGGGCCGGCGCCGGGGCGGGGGCCGGGCTGATGCCCTTGCCGGTGAGCGCCACCGCGTGCGTGGCCGCGGCCGTGTTGTCGGCGAAGGTCAGCGCGGCGCTGCGCGTCCCGGTCGCGCCAGGGGTCAGCGTGACGTCGACGGTGCACGTGGCGCCTGACGGCAGCGTCTTGCCGGCGCACGTGTTGGCGGCGATCGCGTAATCGCCCGCGTTGGCGCCCGTCACGGTGACGCCGCTGATCGTCAGGTTCGATCCCGCGCCCGGGATGCCGCTGCTCGTCACGGTGACCGTCTTGATCGCGCTCTTGGTGTTGACCAGCTGGTCGGCGAAGGCGACGTCACCGCTGCTGGCGAACGCGGGGACCGCGCCGGCGAAGAGCTTGCCCATCAGCGCGAAGTCGTTGGACGAGACGCCTCCGGCCGGCAGGCCGGGGCCCTCCACGCGGAAGAAGTTCGTCCCCAGCGGGCTGCCGATGACCGGGGTCAGCGTGGCGAAGTCGCCGATGAAGCCCGCGGGCGGCGCGAACGCTCCGGCCGCCGGCGTCAGGAACGGCCCGAAGCGCCCGGCCAGCGCGGAGGCGAAGTTGCACGGACCGCTCGCGGCGACCAGGCAGCCGATGTCGGTCGTCGTGCGACCGCGCGCCCCGGCGCTCGGGACATCGACCGTGTCGGTCCCGTACGGATGGGTGATGGTGTAGCTGCCCACCGGCGCGCCGTCGATCTGGATGCGCACGCGGTTGAACGCCGACGGGTCGCCGGTCACGTTCGGCGCGAGCGTGACGTTGAGCGTCAGCGACGCGGTGCCGCCGTTCGGCATCGTCAGCGTCGACGTCGCGAAGTTGTAGAAGTCCTCGCCCGGCACGGCGGGACCGCAGTTCGCGGTCCCGGGATGGCACAGCGCGAGCGCCAGGCCGTTGGCGTCGGTGTAGAACGCGGGGGCCTTGGTGGCCGGATCGAGCGGGCCGGCGGCGGTCAGCGCGGCGTGCGCTGCCGTCGCGGGCACGGCGAAGGCCAGGACGGCGGCGGCGGGTGCCAGCCGCTTGACTGGGAAAGGCATCGACGACTCCTCGGGTCGGTCTGAGGAGACGATCGTGTCCGCTGACCGACATGTCCGACAGCGAACAAGGTGTGGCGGCGCCGCGAGGGTCCGCCGACGTGCGGCGTCGTCCTCGGTACGTAGTTCGCGCGAAAAGGCCCCGCTATCTCCAGATCCCGGCGAACGGGTGGGCGGTGCGCGCGCGGCGCAGCGCCGGCAGCCGGAAGCCGTCTTCGAGCGTACGCAGCAGGCTGTAGTGGTCATAGCGTGCGGCGGACGTGCCAGCCGCGACGTGCGGGCCGGCGACGACGGTCAGCACGTGCTCGGGCTGCTGCGGGGGGTCGCCGCCTTCGTCCCAGGTGATGATGAGCGTGCCGTCGGCGAACGCCGGGCTGGCCTCGATCTTGGGCACCTCGCGAGCCAGGAAGCCGTCGAACGCGCGGACCGGGTCCTTGTGGCCGGCGCAGAGATCGTGGCCGTTCTCGCAGTCGTCGGGGACGATCAGCGTCAGGTCGCCCACCCGGCCCGCGGCCAGCGCGGCGTCCAGCGCGCTGGTGTCGCCCGGCGCGAGGCTGGTGCCCATGGGCAGGTCGCGCGCGACGCACGCGGCGGCGGGCTTGACCGCGTCGTCGTAGGTGGCGCCCTCGAGGTTGTCGTAGTAGAGGACCGGGTTGTGGTGGGCCGCGTACTTGTTGGCCGACCAGGTCGTGCCGTGGTCGACGACGTCGCACGGGTTGACCATCGATTCGAGGTACGCGTTCCAGCTGCGCCCGCGCGCGCTCAGCTGGTGGAAGACATTGTCGATCCGCTGGTGGCACCGGATCGGGAGGTGGTCGAGCGCCTGGCAGTGGATGAACTGCCCCGACGTCATCGCGATGTACTCGCCGAGCGACTTCGTGCGCGGCAGCGCGCGGTAGCCGGTCAGCCACGCGGAACGGGGCTTGAGGCTCGTGAGGTACGGCGCGCGCTTGGCGGTGAGCTGGGCGTAGCTCGTGTTCTCGCCGATGACCAGGAAGACGTGCTCGAGTCGCGGGACGCGTGCGGCCGGCGTCGCGGCCTGCGGCGAGCTCGTCACGCCGACGGCAGCGAGCGCCACGGCCAGGGTCAGCAGCGCCCGGATCACGGCAGGGCCAACGCTACTGCTGGCTGGCGAGCGCCTGCTCGAATTCTTCGCTGGTGAGCGGCGGGACCGCGAGCTCGCTCGGCTGCTTCGTCCGCAGCCCGTCGAGCACGATGCCGAGGTAGCGCCGCCACGCCGGCCCGCCTGGCGTTCGCGATCCCCGCCGCGGCGGGGGCGCTCGTCCTCCTGCACAACCAGGGGCAGGCCGATCGTCCGCGCCTCGACATCCTCGGCGCGCTGACGGCGACGACCGGGACTCTTCGCGGTCGTCTACGGGTTCTCGCACGCCCAGACCGACGGGTGGGGCGACGCCGTGACCGTGGCGATGCTCGCCGGCGGCGCGGCGCTGCTGGCGCTCTTCGCGTGGCTGGAGTCTCGGCTCGCCAACCCGCTGCTGCCGCTGCGCGTCGTGCTCGACCGCGACCGCGGCGGCTCCTACCTGGCGATGGGGCTCGCGGCGGCGGGGATGTTCGGCGTCTTCCTCTTCCTGACGTACTACCTGCAGCAGACCCTCGGGTTCTCACCGATCACCACCGGCGATGATCCTGCTGACCCGCGTCGGCGTCGACACGGCGTACGCCTCGCACGTGCTGCCCTCGCTGCTGGTCATGGGCGTCGGGCTCGGCCTCGTCTTCGCGCCGGCGATGGCGACCGCGACCGCCGGCGTTGCGCGAGCGGACGCCGGCGTCGCCTCGGCGATGGTCAACACGTCGCAGCAGGTCGGCGGCTCGATCGGAACCGCGCTGCTGAGCACGCTGGCGAGCAGCGCGGTGAGCGGCTGGATGAGCACGCGCACGCCAACCCCCGCCACCCTCGCGGAGGCGGGGAGCTCGACCCTGCCGCCGGGCCCGTGCTCGCGCACTAGCGGACCCGGGAGACGAGCACGACTCGCGCGCCCCGTGCCGGGATCATCGTGACGTTGCGGTGGCGCGCCTTCTCGGGCCGAGGGTCCGGCGCACGCAGGTCGGTGCGCCGGGCGATGGCCTCGAGCACGACGCGCTGCTCGGCCATGGCGAGCGCCGCCCCCAGGCAGCGGCGGATGCCGCCGCCGAACGGGATCCAGGTGTACGTGCCGGGCTTGACGCCGACGAAGCGCTCGGGGCGAAAGGCGAACGGATCGGGATACACGTCGTCGCGATGGTGCACGAGCAGGATGCTGGCGAGGACCTCGGTCTCCGCCGGAACGACGTACTCGCCGAGCCGCCACGGCCGCTTGACGACGCGCCCGATGATCGGCACCACCGGCCGCACGCGCATCGCCTCGTGGATCGTCGCCTCGACGTAGCCGTCCGCGTCCGCGCCCGACCGCACCGTCTCGCGCAGGCGGTCGTAGGCGGCCGGCGTGCGCAGCAGGCGCTCGAACGCCCAGGCCAGCGAGTTGGCCGTGGTCTCGTGGCCCGCGAGCACGAGCGTGAGCAGCTCGTCGCGCAGCTCCCTGTCGGTCAGGCGCTCGCCGTCCTCGGTCTCGGCGTCGAGCAGCAGCGAGAGGATGTCCGTGCGCGGGCCGCCGGCGTGCTCGGCCCGGCGCGCCGCGATCACCGCGTAGATCTTGCGATCGAGCCAGGCGAGCACCACGCGCTGCACGCCGACCGGCTCGTCGCGGCGCAGGTTCGACAGCTCCGCCAGCTTGGCGCCCGGCAGCGTCGAGAGCCACAGCACCGAGCGCACCGCCTGGCGCAGCCCGCGCTCGGGCGTGCCCTTGGCCGGCGAGCCCTCGATGCCGAAGATCCCGGCCATGATCACGTCGAGCGTGATGGCCTGCATCCGCGGCGCGAGGGCGAACGGCGTGCCCAGCGGCCACCGTTCGATCTCGCGCTCGGCGGCCTGCGCGATCATCTCGCGGTAGCGGGCGACGGCCTCGCCGTGGAACGCCGGCAGCAGCAGCTTGCGCTGGCGCAGGTGCCGCGGCCCGAGCGCGGTGAGCACCGAGTTGGGCCCGACCACCGGTCGCAGCGGGGAGTTCGCCGCCACCGTCGGCGCGTCGCCGGGATCGGCGGTGAACAGCGACTTGACGTGGTCGGGGTGGCTGACGATCGCCGCCGGGCGCTCGGTCGCGTAGCCGTGGATGCGGAACGTCTCGCCGAGCTCGCGCCGCGCCCGGAAGACGAACTCGATCTGGCGCACGTTCATCCGCAGCGTGACCAGCGCGCGCGGCAGGCGCACGAGCGGCGGCGCTGGCAGCGACAGCTCATCGCCGCTCGCCGGGCCCGCCGGCGAAGGCGGCACGCCCGCACGCGGCTCGACGGTTTCGACAGTGGTCGCAGCGGTCATCTCTCTCCCCCTCTGCGCTGAGCGTTTCGATCGGCGTAGTGTCGTTGACGAATACGTCTCCGCGTCTCGCCCGGCCGGGTTGGTGAGTGTCGGTCAGGGGCGCTTCGCGGCGCCGGTGACTACGATGCCGCCGAACGCGAGGAGGAGTCACATGCCCGAGGTCCCTGACGTCGGTGCGATCGCCCAGCACGTCAAGGCGCGCATCAAGCTGATCGAAGACCAGCTCAAGCAGCACCAGAGGCTCAACGATGAGCTCGAGCGCCTGCGGGACGCCCTGAGCCGTCTCGAGGGTGCCGCCCGATCGCGGGTCAGCGCCGCCCCGAGCCGCCGCCGGCCCGCCGCAACGGCGGCGCCCGCCCGCGCTCGGGCCGCAAAGCGTGCAACCCCCGCCAGGCGTGCAGCCCGGGCGAGAGGCGCGAGCACCACGAAGGCTGCGAGCACCACCAAGGCCGCGAGCACCGCGAAGGCCGCGAGCACCGCCAAGCGCTCGCCGGCGCGCACCGGCACGCCGCGTGGCCAGAACAAGGCCAAGGTGCTCGAGGCGCTGAAGGGCGGCGGCGCGATGACCGCGTCGGAGATCGCGAAGGCGACCGGCATCAGCCCGGGCACCGCCAGCACGCTGCTCAACAAGATGGCCAAGAACGGCGAGCTCGCCAAAGCCGAGCGCGGCTACACCCTTCCCCAGCAGCCCGCCGCAGCGGCCGCCACGCCGGCCGCGGGAGAGTAAGAGCAACTCCAGCGTGCAGCAGGCGATCAACGAGTTCTGACCGCCGGTCAAGCGGCGGCGGCGCGGACGCGGATCCGCGGGCGGGCGTTGTTCACGTAGCCCTTGGGGTTCCACAGCGCCGCCTCGTCCTCCGGCTGCGTCGCCGCCGAGGAGTCCCACGCGCGGACGAGGATCTCGTGGTCGCCGGGGACAAGATCGACGGTGATCCGCCAGTGCCGCCAGGCCCACCGGCCCAGGTCCTCCAGCAGCTCCGCCTGCGACCAGCTCGCGCCGCCGTCGAGGGAGACGTCGACGCGCGCCACGTGGCGCTCACCGCCCGCGAAGGCGTAGCCGCGCACCTCGACGGGACCGGCGGCGACCGTCTGGCCGTCGGCCGGAGCCAGCACGTCGGCGTTGAGCGCAACGAGGCCCAGCGGCATCCCCGCTCCGGGACCCGGCGTGCCGTCCTCCGGCAGCAGCCGGTAGGCGACGTGCTGGAAATAGCCCCGCCAAGGCCTCGATCGGACCTCGATCCGCTCGAGCCACTTGACGCTGCGCGCACCGATGTAGCCGGGCACCACCACGCGCAGCGGCGCGCCATGGACCGGCGCGAGCGGCTCGCCGTTCATCCCCCACGCGAGCAGGACCTCCGGGCGGCGCGCCTTGTCGAGCGGGATCGAGCCGCCGAAACGCTGGGGCGGCTGCGCCTCCGGGCAGAGGTCGGCACTCTCGAAGCCGACGTGGGCGGCTTCGGGCAGCGGTCCGGCGAGCGCGAGCACGTCCGCGAGCGCGATGCCGGTCCAGGTCGCGGTGCCGGTCGCCCCTGGCCCCCACGGCGCCTCGCCCGGGATGTCGCGGATGGCGATCAGGCCCGCACGCCGGTTGCCGGCGCATTGCAGCGTCGCGGTCACCTCGCGCTCCCGGAACGCCTCGCGCAACGTCGTCAGGGAGAGCTCCAGCTCCCGCTCGACGACGCCCAGCACGCGCAGCCGCCACGCGGCCGAGTCGATCTCCGGCACCGCGCCATGGCTCCGCACGTAGAAGGCGTCTGTGGCGGTCACCGGACCCTCGGCCAGCGCGGCGAGCCCGGTCTCGGCGTCGAACGGCTCCTCCCCGTGAACGATCATGCCGGCGCGCTTTCCGTAGCGACCCATGGGACAAACCTACGAGTTGGGGCCGCTCTGGAGCGGCATGAAGCGATCGGCCGCTCAGGCCGCGCCGCGGCGCGCCGGCGGACGCCTGTGGCGGCCGATGAAGCGCTGGAGGCGCGAAGGCGGCGCCTGCCACCGCTTCGGGTCGAGTGGCGCGCCGCAGATCGCGCAGCCCGCGGCGTACGGAGTAACCCGCTCGCCGCACCGGGGACACCGGTTCGGGTCATGGAAGATCACCGCGTTGAAGCTAGGAACCGAGCGTCAAGACGACCTAAGCCACTGACCGCCCGCATCAGCCCGGCAGGGAACGCGAGCGAGCAGGACCCCGCCGGGGCCCTGCTCGCCGCGCCCGTGTGCGCGTGACGCCCACTAGGCAGCGGCCTCGACGAGGACCTTGGACACCTCGCCGAAGTACGCCTGCTCGGCCGTCCGGGTGAACGCGTCGTCGTCCGGAGAGCCCGCCGCGACGATGACCCCGTCCCGCAGCACCACGACCTCGTGGCACACCGCCATCGCACGCCCGAGCAGCTGCTCGAGCAGGACGATCGTGATGCCCGTCCTCGCCGCCAGGTCGGTCAGCCGCGTGTAGACCTCGTCGACGAGCGCGGGAGCGAGGCCGAGCGCCGGCTCGTCCACGACGAGGACGTCCGGTCGGGAGATGAGCGCGCGCGCGATGGCGACCATCTGCTGCTCGCCGCCGCTGAGCGCCCCGGCCGGGGTGCTCATCCGGTCGCGCACCCGCTCGGGCATCCAGGCGCGCAGCTCCTCGATGCGTGCCTTGAGCTCGCCGCCCCTCAGCCCGGCGCCGTAGCCGGCCGCCTCGAGGTTCTCGCGGACGGACAGGGTCTTGAAGATCTCCCTTCCCTCCGGGACGAGGCTGCGCCGCGGCGCGCCGGCGCCGACGTCGTGGAACTCCACGGCGCCCTTCGACGGCTTGAGGATCCCCGCCGCGATCCGCCCCAGCGTGCTCTTGCCGGCGCCGTTGGCGCCGACCACGCCCACGACGGAGCCCGCCGGGATCTCGAGGTCGATCCCGCGCAGCGCGTGGACGCCGTCGTAGTGGTGGGCGATGTCGCGCAGCGTCACGACCGGCTGTTCGCCCGTCGCGATGGGGAGGGCCTGGCGCTCCGGCGCCTCGCGCTCGCCGAGGTACGACGAGCGCACGCGCGCGTCCTGCATGACCGCCTCCGCATCACCGGCGGCGATCGGCGTCCCGAAATCGAAGGCCACGACCCGATCGGTGACCGAGAACAGGTCCTCGAGGACGTGATCGACGATGACGACCGTCGCGCCGGCGGCCTTCAAGTCGCGGATCTGCGCCGCCAGGATCTCGCGCTCCGTGCTGTCGAGGCCCCCGAACGGCTCGTCGAGCAGGACGAGGTCGGCGCCCTCCGCCACCGCGCGGGCGAGGTCGGCGCGCTTCTGCAGGCCGAACGGCAGCTCGCGCGGGTAGCGGTCCGCGACGTCGGCGAGCCCCACGCGCGCCAGGAGCTCGGTGGCCGTGCGCCGCTCGCGGGCGCCGGCCCTGCGCTTGGCGCACAGGAGGTTCTCGGCGATCGTCAGCTCGTCGAACAGCTCGGCGTGCTGGAACGCGCGTGCGACGCCGAGCTTGCGCCGGGCGGTGGCCCGCTTGCGCAGCAGGTCGACGCCCTTGTAGCGCAGCGCGCCCCTGATCCGGCCGCCCGCCGCCAGGCCGGACAGCGTGTTGATCAGCGTCGTCTTCCCCGCGCCGTTCGGGCCGATGATGCCCAGCACCTCCCCGGGCCGCACGTCGACCGACACGTGCTCGAGCGCCGTCAGCCCGCCGAAGCGGACGGTGATCTCGGAGATGTCGACCGCGCCGCCCTCGCGCGTCCCGACCGCCTCGTCGGCGCGCGGGTCCGGCGCCCGCCCGGCGCCGGGCGCCACGTGGTGATCGTCGATGTCGAGCACCGGGACGTCGACGGCGAGCGCCGCGAACGTCTCGGGGCGCAGTCGCCGCAGCAGCCTGCGGGCGAGGTCGGCGAGCGAGGGCACGGCCCCGCGCGGCAGGAAGAGCAGCACGCCGATCAGGACGCCGCCCTGCAGCAGCGGCAGCGCGATGCCGGTCGAGGAGGCGAGCGTCGGCGCGAGGGAGAGGAACGCGCCGCCCACGACGGCGCCGGCGATGCTGCCGATGCCGCCGAGCACGGCCGCGGCGATGATGTTCACCGCGAACGTCAGCCCGAAGGTCTCCGGGCTCACGTAGCCCGTCATGGCGGCGAGGCCGACGCCGGCGAGCGCGGTGAAGGCGCTGCTGACCGCGAAGGCCAGCGCCGTCTGCAGCTCGGGCGCGATGCCCACCGTCCGCGCTGCGGCCGCGTGCGACTTGGCCGCGACGAGGCGCATCCGCAGCGCCGTGCCGCGAAGCAGCACAGCGATGGCGAGGACGATCCCGAAGAGGACGATGAGCGCGGTCGTCGCCCCCGAGGCGTTGCTGACGCTCGGTCCGAACACGCTGTTCAGAGCGTTGACCGGCTTCCCCTGGTCGCCGCCCGTCAGGCTCTGCCAGCGCCCGATGATCTCGAGGACCACGAGGTTGAAGGCGAGCGTGAGCAGCGAGATGTAGAGCACGGAGAAGCGCGCCCCGGCGTACCCGAGGAAGGCGCCGGTGGTGGCGGCCAGGCCGCAGGCGACCAGGACGATCACCTCCAGCGACCAGCCGTGGGCCGAGCCGTAGACCGCGGCGTACGCCCCGATCGCGAAGAGCGCGGGGTGGCCGACGGACCACACGCCGCTCCAGCCCGCGAGCAGCGACATCGACAGCACGACGATGCCGTAGACCGCCGCCAGCGCGACGTCGTAGGAGCGCGTCGCGCCGATGACGCCGCCCTGGATCATGAGGACGACGAGGACGGAGACCGCCGGGCCGGCGAGCAGCTGGAGCCGGCGGTCGCCGAGCGGGTTCTTGATCTTGGTGGAGTTCATGGGGTTCATCAGACGCGAGCGAAGGTCTTCTCGCCGAAGAGGCCCTGGGGCCGGGCGAGCAGGACGAGGATCACCAGCGAGAACACGAACGTGTCGCGCAGGCTGGCCGAGACGTAGTTGGCGGCCACGTTGTCGAGGACGCCGACGACGACGCCGCCGATGACCGCGCCGTACATGCTGGTGAGGCCCCCGAGGAAGATCCCCGCGAAGGCGCGGAACAGGACCCCGGTGAAGCCGCCGATCGAGAGGCCCGCCGTCGGCACGAGCATGGCGGCGCCGAGAGCCGCCAGCCCCATGCCGAGCGCCCAGGCGACCCGCGCGACGCGCTGGGGCCTGATGCCCAGCAGCGTCGCCGTCCCACTCGACTCCGCGACGGCGCGCATCGCGGAGCCCAGCGGCGTCTTCTTGAACAGGTACGCCACCGCCAGCATCGCGACCGCCGCGACCGGGATCACGAGCAGCTGCTGGTTGGTGAACGTCGCGCCGCCGATCGTGGCGTTCCCGCCGACGAGCGCCGGGAAGTCGCGCGGCTCGCCGCCCCAGATCCCGCGGGTGGCCTCCTCGAGGATCAGCGACAGGCCCATCGTGACCACGAGCGCCGAGAACAGCGCCCCGGGCCCGAGCGGCCGGATCAGCACCTCCCGTGCGCCCACTCCGAGGAGTGAGCACACGGTGATGCCGGCGACGACGGCAAGGGCCAGCGGCACGCCGGCGCCATGGAGCCCCGACGCGAGGTACATGCATCCGAGCGCCATGGTCCCCGCGGCGAAGTTCATGACGTCGGTGGACCGGTAGATGATCACCAGGCCGAGGCCCACCAGTCCGTAGACGGCGCCGTTCGAGACGCCGCTGATGATGCTGAGCAGGAGCTGGTCCATTGCCTGTGTCTCCTTGTCCGCGTGGCGTCGCGCCTACTGGCCGACGACCGGCGGCGGCGTCGTGAAGTCGCCGACGGCGACGAACTTGCCGCCCTTGACCGCCACGCGCTGGAGTTGGTTGGTGCCGAGGTGGTGGCCCTTGTCCCAGGTCAGCGGCGGGAGGATCCCCGTCTTGACGGTGCCGGCGCTCTCGAACGCCTTGGCGATGCTGTCAGCGTTGACCGCGCCCTGGACCTTCTTGAGGACCGCGGCGAACGCCTTCGCGCTCGCGTACGCGATGGCCGAGTTGCTCGACGGCTGCTGGCCGGGCGCGAAGCGCTTGAGCGCCTGCCGGTACTCCTGCATCGCGGGGCTCGGGTCCATCGCGGGCTTGGTCAGCGACAGGGCGTGGAAACCCTCCGACGCACTGCCGGCGAGCTTGATGAGCCCCTCGTCGGCGGTCGGGCCATAGCCGTAGGCGGGCACGTCGACGCCCTGGAGCTTGGCCTGCTTGAGGAAGGCGGAGGCCTCAGGGAAGGCGAGGATGAGCACGACGGCATCGGGCTTCTTGGCCTTGACCTGGCCGACGATCGGGCTGTAGTCGGTCGTTCCGAACTTCACGACCAGCTGGTTGACGTGAGCGCCCGGGTTCGCTGCCTTGGCGCCCGGCTCGACGTACTTGGCGACGCCGGCGAAGGCGGCTGGATCGCTGCGCACGACGAGGATGTTCTTGTGGCCGTCCTGGGCCGCCCAGGCGCCGGCCGCCGCGCCCTGCTCCTCGTAGAGCGTCTGGTCGCCGAACAGGAGCGGCTTCGCGGGCTTGTACCAGTCGGCGGCACCGCCGTAGGTGTTGACGATCGGCACCTTGGCCTGGTTCATGACGAACGGGAACGCCGCCGCGCTGGGCGCGGTGCCGTTGGCGGCCACGACGGCGACGACCTTGTCCTCGCCGACCAGCTGCCGGGCGGCCTGGATCGTCTGCTGCGGATCGAAGGCGTTGTCACGCGCGATGTAGTCGACCTTGCGGCCGTTGACGCCGCCCTTGGCGTTGAGCTGGTCGAAGAGCGCGGAGGCGCCCTCCTTCTGCGGGATCCCGGACGCAGCCACGGGCCCCGTCAGCGGGAACCACGCCCCGAGCTTGATGGGGCCGTTGCCCCCGGAGCCACCACCGGACCCCGTCTGCCCGCCACCACAGGCGGCCATTCCAAGCGCGGTCAGCGCCACTGCCAGCACGGATGCGATGCGCATCGTCTCTCCCCTTGTAGGTGTTTGCGATCGTGTTGACCTGATCTCAGTTCGAATATAGCGATCGGTTGGCATCCTCGTCAAGCGCTTTGCAATTCGAACTCACTTTGAGAACTCCGGCGAGCCGAAGCAGAACTGTCGAAAGAAGCGGCCTTTCGGCGCGGCTAGCAAAGTTGACGTCACTTCAGGACTTCGCTACAACGTGGCCACGCCCGTCCCCGTCCAGCAAGGAGCCACCACCATGGTCCTCAAGCGCTACTACGGCCACCTCGACGGCCCCGAGCCCCGCCGCGGGCTCGAGGTCGCGAGCCCGGATGTCCAGTTCCACCTCGCGATGCCCGGCCGCTCCGTCGAGGGCCGCAGCCGCGACGACCTCGCCGCCTACATCGCCGGCCGCGACACGGCGGGCAAGCAGCGCGTGCACCACGTCGTCGCCTCGGCGGTCCACGAGCAGCTGGAGTTCCACTACGGCGTCGTGCTCGAGAACGGCCACGCGACCGGCGCGCTGCTCTCGGCGGTGCACACGACGCCCGACGGGCGCTTCGATCGCTACGTCACGCTCTTCCAGCCGGGCGTGCACCTGCTCGGCTGAGGCGCGGCGCTACGCCGCGGTGAAGCGCCCGCCGTTGGCGAGCATGATCGCCCCGGCGATGGTCGCGGCGTCGTCGCTCGCCAGGAAGAGCGCGACGGCCGCGATCTGCTCCGGGGTCGCCATCGGAAGCGCATCGGCCGCTGTCAGCGCGTCCTTCAGGACCTGCGGCGAGCGCGCCGCCATCCCCGTCGCCGTCGGACCGGGCGCGACGACGTTGACGCGGATGCCGTGCACGACGACTTCCTTGGCGACACCCTGGCTGAACGCGTGTACTGCGGCCTTCGAAGCGGCGTAGTGCGGGTACCCCGTCGGCGTGTCGAACACCGACGACGAGCCGACGGCGACGATCGCCCCCGACCGCCGCGGCAGCATCGCGCGCACCGCCGCCCGGAGCACGTGGAACGTCCCGTCGGCGTTGACGGCCATCACGCGTCGCCAGGCGGCGTCCGTGAGGTGAGGCGTGACGTCGACGGGCTCGCCGGCGACCACTGCGTCGGCGATGCGCTGCTTTGCCGACGGGTCGTCGACACCTGCGGCGTGCACGACGACGTCGAGCCGGCCGTGCTCCGTCACCACCTCGTCGACGACCCGGTCGACCTCGCCGGCGTCGGCGACGTCGACCGCGACGGCCCGCACCCCGGCGAGCCCGGCGGCCACCGCCTGCGCCGACGCGGCGTCGAGGTCGGCCGCCACGATCGCCTCGGCGCCCTCAGCCGCCAGGCCGCGGGCGACGGCGGCGCCGATCCCGGAGCCCGCGCCGGTCACGAGCGCGACCTTGCCGGCGAACCGCAAGCCCATCATGCCTCCCCGAAGCCGATGGCCGGCGTGCGCGCGACCATGTAGCGGATCATCCGTCCCTCGTCGTCGAGCTCGGCGGAGGCGACGAACGTCGCCGCGCGCTCGCCGGTCTCGTCGTACCGGGTCTCGCCCAGGACCATCTCGACGCCGTCGACGCGCGCGGTGTGTGTGATGCGATGCGTCCAGGTGCGGACACCACCCGCCTCGACGAACTGGCGCAGCTCCTCCTTGCCGCCGAGATGCTGCTCGCTCTCGCGACCGGCGCCCGCGGTCCAGAAGATCGCAAACCGCAAGTCGTCGGCGACGAAGCCGAGCGACGATGCCGGGTCGGGGCCGTCGAGGGCGCCGAAGAAGCGCTCGAAGAACGTCATGCGGTCACCAGACCGCCGTTGGGGCTCAGCACGGCGCCGACGAAGTAGCCGGCGTCGTCGGAAGCCAGGAACGCGACCGTGCCCGCGATCTCGTCGGGATCGGCCAGGCGGCCGGCCGGCGTGCCGGCGGCGATGGCCCGGCGCGTGTCATTGAGTTGCGACTGCAGCGTGCTCGTGCCGACATGACCGGGGGCGATCGCGTTCACGCGGACGCCCTGGACGATGAGCTCCTTGCCGACGGCCTTGGTGAACCCGAGGATCGCCGCCTTGGCCGCCGAGTAGTGCGGGTGGCCGGTGCAGCCCTCCAGCCCGCAGATCGACGACATGTTCACGATCACGCCGGTCCCACGGGATGCCATCGAGCGCGCGGCGGCGCGGGTGCAGAAGAACGTGCCGTCGACGTGGACGGCGAGCAGCCGGCGCCACTCGTCGTCGGTGATGCGCACGAGCGCATCGAGCGGCGTCTTCACGCCGCCGTTCTGTGCCTCGGCGCGCTGGCGCTCGAGAAGCGGCGTGACGCGCTTGAGGTGCGCGCCGCTCACGGCGCCGGCGTTGTTGACCAGGATGTCGACGGGTCCCAGCTCGGACTCGATCTGCGCGAAGACAGCGTCAACGCGCGCGCTGTCGGTCACGTCGCACTCGATGGCGACGCCGGCGCCGCCGGCGAGCTCGAGCGTCTGCGCGGCCGAGCGCGCGTGGATGTCGAGCACCGCGATGCGCGCGCCCTCGGCCGCGAGCCGCAGGCAGATCGCCCGCCCGATGCCCGCGCCGCCTCCGGTGACCGCGGCCACCTTTCCCGTCAACTTCATGGCTCCTCCTCGTTTCACGGGACGGCGACGACGCGACCGCGCACGTCGCCGGCCTCCAGACGTACGTATGCGGCGGGAACGGCCTCGAGCGGCACGCGGTCGACCTCGATCGCGACCGCTCCCGACCGGGCGAGCTCGACGACCTCCGCGAGCTCGGAGCGGGTCCCCCAGTTCGTGATGATCACCGGCGTCTCCGGCGGCACGGCGCCGAAACGCATCGGGAACGTGCCGCCGCCGACGCCGGCGATCGAGACGTGGCCGCCGGCGGCGACCGTTGCGGCGGCGAGCGCCAGCGTCGCGTCGACGCCGACGAAGTCGAGGACCAGCTCGGCCCCGCGGCCGCCGGCCGCGGCGCGCACCTCACCGGGCGTGAGCCCGTCGGCGTGCAGCGTGACGTCCGCGCCGGCGTGCGCGGCCAGGCGGAGCGCGTCCTCGCGCAGGTCGACGGCGACGATGCGGCAGGCGGTGAGCGCGCGCAGCAGCTGCACGGCCACGTGCCCCAGGCCGCCGACGCCGATCACGACGGCCGCGGAGCCGGGGCGCAGCACCGGCAGGGCGCGCTTGATCGCGTGGTAGGGCGTCAGCGCGGCGTCGGCGAGCGGAGCGGCGGCCGCGGGGTCCAGGTCGCCGATCGGGACCGCGAGCCGCGGCGACGGGAGGACCACGTATTCGGCGAGGCCGCCGTCGCGACCCAGCCCGCAGCCGCCTCCGGGCCGCCCGTTCTTGGCCTGGCACAGGTGCTCCTCGCCGAGGCTGCAGCGCGGGCAGCGGCCGCAGCCCCAGGGGCCGTAGACGAGGACCGAGTCGCCGACCCGGATGCCGTCCGTGCCCTCCCCGAGCTCCGCGACCGTCCCGGCCACCTCGTGGCCGAGCGTGAACGGGAGCTCGTAGGGCAGCGTGCCGGCCGGCCAGTGCATCAGGTGCAGGTCGGAGTGGCACAGCCCTGCCGCGCGGACCTCGAGCAGCACCTCGCCGGGCCCCGGCTCCGGACGCGGGACGTCGCGGAGCTCCGCGGGCCGCTCCCAGGCGATCAGCTGCACGGCTCTCATGGCGGTGAGCATAGCAGTTTCTTGACATGACTTCAGTTCGGGCGTACTGTTCGGCCAGTTGCCGAGAACGCCATCCGCCACAGGAGATGGTGAGATGAAGACCACGCCGTCCGCGCAGTCCGACCGCATCGCCGCCCACCTCTACTCCCGCGCCGTCGTGCGCGAGATCCCAAGCCGTCGCGTCGTCCGCGCGACCGGGGCGCCCGGCCTTCAGGAGGCCCGCCATGCGTGAGGATCAGCAGCTGCGCCGCGCCCCCCAAGCCTCGCGCCCGGGCGGCCAGCCCGAGCACTGGCGCCGGAGCCAGCGAGCGCTCGTCATCGCGTCGCTGGTCCGCTGCCCGGGGCCTGTCCCGGGCAAGCCCGGGCGCCTCTAGCCCGAAGTTCCCGCGAGGGAACTTCGGTCTAGCTCACGTCCCCCGGGCGGTGGAACATGATCTCGGGGACGACGCAGTTGGGCGAGAGCCGGAGGAGGAAGCGCAGCGCCTCGGCGATGTCGCTCGTGCTGATCATCTCCTCGGCGGAGATCGTGCCCTTCACGTAGTCGGTCATGTCGGTGTCCACGAAGCCGGGGCAGAAGGCGACGGACTTCACGCCGGCGTTGTTGAGCTCCTTGTTCATGGCCACGGTGTAGGCCGCGACACCGGCCTTGGCGGCCGAGTAGACCGACAGCCACGGCGACGGCACCTTGGCGGCCATGGACGCCAGGTTCACCACGAGCGCGTTCCGGTGCTCGGCGCCTGCGGCGCGGAGCAGCTCGGTGCACTCGCGGTAGAACAGGACGATCGCGCGGAGGTTGACGTCGAGCTGCATGTCGACGTACTTGGTCTGGTGCTCGTCGACCGGCGCGCCGATGCCGACGCCGGCGTTGTTCACGAGCACATCGAGGCGGCCAAAGCGCTCGCGGTGGCGGGCGACCGCCGAGCGGATCGCCTCCTCGTCGGCCATGCTGCCCGCGACGAACTCGACGTCGTAGCCCTTGGCCTGCAGCTGCGACGCGGCCTGCTCGAGCGTGTCCGGCTTGCGCGCGGCGAGGGTAAGCCCGTAGCCCTCAGCGCCGAGGGTGTCCGCCAGCGCATAGCCGATGCCCCGAGAGGCTCCGGTGACGAGGGCGGCGCGGTCGGGCATGGGAGGCGGACCGTACACGAGCGCCTTGCCGTTCGAGCGCGCGCGGGGCTTGCGCGCGCGGCGAGCGGCGCCTACGATACGCCCAAGTTGAATTCACTTCATAAATCACGGAGAGATGCGCATGAGTCCCACAGAACCTGAACAGGTCGACCTCCTCGTCCTCGGCGGCGGGATGGCGGGGATGAGCGCCGCGGCCCGCGCCGCGCGCGATGGAGCCACCGTCGTCCTCGTGGAGAAGGGCGAGGCGATCGGGGGCTCGGCGGCGTACGCCGGGTTCATCTGGACGGCGCCGACCCTGGAGGTGATGCACGAGGTCAACCCCGACGGTGATCACGCGCTCGCCGACCGGGTCGTCGAGGCCTACGACCAAGGCATCGCCTGGGTGGGGTCGCTCGGCGTCGACGTGAAGGATCCGGTCACGGTCCTCGGCTACGGCCGCGGGCGAGAGACCGACCTGGCCAACTACCTGCTGGCCTGCGAGCGCCTGGTGCGCGAGCGCGGCGAGATCCTCGTGGGCACCGAGGCGCGGCGCCTGCTCGTCGACGGCGGGCGCGTGACGGGGTCCGAGGTCGTCGACCGCTCAGGGCGGACACGGGAGGTCGGCGCACGCACGACGCTGCTCGCCACGGGGGGCTTCGGAGGCGACGCGGAGCTGCGCGCTCGCCACGTCCATCCGCTCGCCGCCGACATCCCGCTGCGGGCCAACCCGCACAGCACCGGCGACGGGCTGCGGCTCGGCCTCGAGGCCGGCAGCGCGTTCACGGGCGACGGCGCCGGCTTCTACGGCCATCTGATCCCGTCGCGCGTCGCGTACGGGAACCCGCTCGAGTTCACCGACCTGACCTTCTACCACAGCGAGCACGGCGTGCTGCTGAACCTCGAGGGCCGCCGCTTCTGCGACGAGACGCTCGGTGACCACCTCAGCACGCTGCGCGTCCTCGAGCAGCCCGAGGCTCGGGCGCTCCTCGTGACCGACCAGCGCGTGCACGACGAGTGGATGCTCGCCCCGTACGTCGAGGGCGTCGAGCCGCTGGACAAGTTCGCCCTCGCCTACCGCCGCGGCGCGCGCGCCGCGATCGCGGAGGACATCGACGAGTTCGAGGCGCTCCCCGAGGAGTGGGGCTATCCCGGCCCGGCGGCGCGCGACGCGCTCCACGAGTTCAACCGGCAGTGCACGGAGGGCCGGCTCTCGCCGTCGCGCGAGCTCGACGCCGCGCCTCTGCTCTCCCCTCCCTACTACGTCATCGAGGTCATCCCGGCGATCACCTTCACCTTCGGAGGCCTTCGCATCGACGAGCGCGCGCGCGTGCTCGACGACCGTGGCGAGCCGGTCCCGGGGCTCCTCGCGGCGGGCGCGGACGCCGGCGGCGTCTTCCACCAGGCCTACGCGGGAGGGCTCGCAACGGCGCTCGCCTTCGGCCTCGAGGCGGCCAGGACCGCGCTCGCCGGTCAGACGCTGAGCACGGTGCAGGCGCTGACGCCGGGGGCGCCGTAGACCTGCGTGAAGCCGACGCGCGGCGACCCGGGGACCTGGCGGTCACCGGCGTCGCCGCGCAGCTGGAGGGCGACCTCGTGGACCTGCCGGAGCCCCGAGGCCCCGATCGGCTCGCCGCACGCCAGGCAGCCGCCGTCGGTGTTCACGGGCAGCCGGCCGTCGATCCGCGTCGCACCGCTCTGGACGAGCGACTCCTGCTCGCCGTGCTCGCACAGGCCCGTCTCGGCGAGGTGCATGACCTCGGCCCCCGACTCGGTGTCCTGCAGCTGCGCGACTTGAACGTCCGCGGGGCCGACGCCCGCCTGCTCGAAGGCGGCGGCGGCCGCCTCGGCCGTCGGCGAGGGCGCCGACTCGACCGGGATCGAAGGACTGAAGACCTCGAACGAGCCGAAGCGCCGCGTCCGGAAGGCCACCGAGCGCAGGAAGACGGGCTTGCCGGCGAGCCGCCGGGCGCGCTCGCCGCGCGCGAGGACGAGGGCGACGGCGCCCTCCCCGGGCGAGCAGAACATGTACTGGCGCAACGGGTGGTTGACCATCTTGGAGGCGAGGACCTCGTCCTCGGAGAGCGGTGTGCGGCGCCAGGCGTTCGGGTTGCGCGACCCGTTCTCGAACGCCTTCGCGGCGATCTTGGCGAGCGTCGACTCGCTGATGCCGTGCTCGCGCATGTAGCGCTGGATCTTCATCGCGAAGAACTGCGTCGTGAGCATGAGGCCGGTCTCGCCGTACCACGAGCCGATGCCCCACTCCTCGGGCAGCGGGTTGAAGGCGCCCGGCGGGTGCTTGTCGAAGCCGACGACGAGGGCGACCTCGGCCGAGCCGGCC
The DNA here is from genome assembly GCA_005888335.1 of Actinomycetota bacterium. The sequence continues at coordinate 31,397 of VAWY01000124.1, read as the reverse complement.
GAGAGCATCGCGTGGGCCGTCGTCAGGGCCGAGCCGCCGGTGGCGCAGCCGTTCTTGACGTTGATGAACGGCAGGCCCGTCAGCCCCAGCACCGACACCGACGTGTCGGCGTTGCCCGCGGCGTCCGACCCGCCGGCGGCGAAGTCGACGTCCTCCCAGCCGATGCCCGCGTCAGCGAGGGCGCGGCGGGCGGCGACGGCGGCCATCTCGAGACCCGAGACGCCGGGGTGCCGGCCGAACGGGTGGATCCCGAGGCCGGCGACGGCCACGTCGGTGGTCATGCCTCGTCCTCCTCCAGCGGCCGGAAGGCGAAGGTGACGCGGCTCGGATCGCCCGGCGCCGGTATGAGCGTCAGCTCCATCGGCATGCCGATCTGCAGCCGCTCGGGATCGGCCTCGGTGAGCCGGGCCTCGACCCGGACCTCGCCGGGGAGCTCGACGTAGCCGACGCCGTAGGGCTCGAACTCGTCGCCGGCGGCCCCGGCGTACGGCGGCGACTTCGGCGCAAAGCACTGGATCGTCCACGTCCAGAGCGTCCCCCGGCGCGCCAGGCGGCGCTCGCGGACGTCGGTCGACGTGCAGCGCGGGCACGACGCCTGGCGCGGGAACGTCACCGTCCCGCAGCGCTCGCAAGCCGAGCCGATCAGCTCCGGGCGGCTCGCCGTGCCCGCGATGAGCCCGTCGGCGACGGGCGTGAACTCAGTCTGCTCGAGCATCGGCGGTCTCCTGCGAGAAGGCGATCGCGGGGCTGCGGGCGACCATGTAGCGGGTCATGCGGCCGTGGTCGTCGAGTTGCGCCACGGCAAGGAACGTCCCGATGCGCTCGCCGGTGTCGTCCCAGCGCGTCTCGCCGAGCGCGAACTCGACTCCGTCGGCGGCGCCGCTCCACAGGATGTGGTGCGCCCAGCCCGTCGTGTCCCCCGCGTCGATGAAGCCGCGCAGCTCCTCGCGCCCACCCACGAACTGCCGGCTCTTGGCGTCCGTGCCGGCCGCCCACTGGATCGAGAAGTGGACGCCGTCGGCGACGAGGTCGAGCGAGGAGTGCGGCTGTGGCCCGTCGAGGGCCTCGAAGTAGCGCTCGAAGAAGCTCATGCGGCCATTCGCGGACGAGAGGACTCGGGAGCGACCCCCAGCATGGCCAGCGCCCGCGCGATGAAGAAGGCGCGAACCTGGTCCAGGCCGACGTGGCCGTTGGGCCGGTACCAGTGCCAGATGCTGTTGTAGAGGCCGAGGACGGCCCGCGTGAGCAGCCGGGGGTCGTTGTGGTGAATGGCGCCCTCCCGCATGGCCCGCGCGAGGAAGCTCGCCCAGGCGAACTCGAGGTCGCGCGTGCGGTCGCGCGCCGCCCGGCGCGCCTCCTCCTCGCGCGGTGACGGCCGGCGGCTCGACAGCAGCCCCTGCTCGGCGACGAGGACGCGGTTGCGGAGCACGTCGTGCTCGGACAGGTCGAAGCAGTCGTGCAGGACCGCGAGGAGCCCGTCCAGGGCGCTCGGCGCGTCCGCGGTGATCAGCGCGAAGCGGGCGCGGAAGTCGTCGATCGCCTGGTCGAGGATGACGTAGAGGCAGTGCTGCTTGGACTCGAAGTAGTGGTAGAGCGCGGTGGGCCCGAGCCCGACGTCGGCGGCGATGTCCGCCCACTTCGTCTCCTCGTAGCCGTCGCGGCCGAAGCGCTCGATCGCCGCCTCCAGGATGTCGGTGCGCTTGGTGCCGCTCATCGCGCGACCGCCGAGCGCTCGACGATCTGGCGCACAAGGTCGCGCTTGACCACCTTCAGCGACGGCGTCCGCGGGAAGTCCTCGAAGACCTCGACCGACTCGGGCCACGTGTACTTCGCGACGCCCTCGGCGTCGAGGAACTGCTGCAGCTCCTCGAGCGTCGGCGCCGACTCCCCGGGCTCAGGGACGATCGCCGCGCATGCGCGCTCGCCGAGCCGGTCGTCGGGGAGCGGGACGACGGCGACCTCATGCACGGCGGGGTGCTTCATGATCACCGGCTCGAGCTCGGCCGGGACGACCGTCACGCCGCCGCGGCGGATGATGTCCTTGCTGCGCCCGACGTAGACGAGGTGGCCGTCCTCGTCGAGGTAGCCCAGGTCGCCCGTGCGATAGCCGCCCCAGTCGGTCAGCGACTCGCGCGTCAGCTCGTCGTTGCCGAGGAAGCCGAGGAAGCGGCTCGGCCCGTTGACGACCACGGAGCCGATCTCGGCGGGCCCGAGCGGCTGCTCGTCCTCGTCGAAGATGCGGATCTCCGTGCCGTCGTACGGCCGGCCCTCCGTCGTCACGACCTTGTCGTCGGCCTCGCGGAGCCCGTGGGCGGCGTGGCCGGGCACCTCGGAGAGGCCGTAGTCGGCCAGCGGCGGCAGCCCGAAGGCCTCCTTCATGGCCAAGCGGCGCTCGCGGGTCAGGCCAGGTGCGGCAAGGGCCCGCATCGACGACAGGTCGCGGCTCGTCTCCCGCGCGGCTTGCAGGACATCGGCCGCGTGCGTCGGCATCAGCAGCACGTAGGTGCACCGATGCTCCTCGACGAGACGCAGCGCGTCCTCGGCGTTCCAGCGGTTCACGAGCACCCCCGTCGCGCCGTTGAGCAGGACCGGGAAGTAGCCGAAGACAAGGCCGCCCACGAAGCCGAACTCGCAGACGACGAGATAGACGTCCTCGCCGGTCAGCTCCCAGCGGCGGCACACGCCCTCGGTCGCGTAGCGCAGCGTGTTGCTCGAGTGCGCGATGCCCTTGGGCGCCGACGTCGTGCCCGACGAGTGCAGCACCATGGCGAGGTCGTCGGCATGGCGCGCCACCCGGTCGGCGGAGGGCGACGCGGCGGCGAGCTCGTCGACCAGGTCCGGCCGCACCGCCAGGACGAACGGCACCTGGTCGGCGACCTCATGGCACTTGGCGATCTCCTTGTCGCCACCGAAGCCGATGAGGCCGGTGGCGCGGGTCTGCGCGATCAGCGCCGACAGCTGGCCCACGCCGAACATCGGCGGAAGCGGCGCCAGCACGACGCCGCGGTGCAGGCACCCGAGCATCGCCACGGCCGCCTCGATCGAGTGGCGGCCGAGCAGGACGACAACGTCGCCCGGCTGCACCCCGCCGTCGGCGAGGCGCGCCGACACGCCGACCGCCGCGCGGCGCAGCTCGTCGTACGTGACCTGCCGGCCGTCGAGGACGAGGGCGATCTTCGCCGGGTTCTCGTCGGCACGCTTGGCGAAGTCGCTCCAGAGATCGCCCGAGCGCCAGTACCCCTCGGCGTAGTAGCGCTCGGCCTCAGGCTGGTAGGTCAACGTGGACATGGGTGTTCATCCCTCTTCGATGATCGTGACTCAGATCGGGCGGCGCCGCTCAGCCCTTGACGGCGGCATGATCCAATCGAGTTGAAGTTAGTTCATGACGTACAGGTCTGTCAACACGCATGGCTCCGAGCGGGGCCGCGAACGATTGTGACTTCCGCGCCCGCCAGAGTACCTGATACGATCTCAGTTCAGATGCAACTTCGCCCAACAGACGAGCAGCGCGCTCTCCAGGAGGAGGTCCGCGACTTCCTCGCCAAGCAACAGCTGATGCCGGCCGGGCTGCCGCGCTCGCTCGACGAGCGGATCGAAGCCCTCCGCGCGTGGCAGGCCGCCGCTCACGCGGCCGGGTACGTCGGGCGCGCGTGGCCGCGCGAGTTCGGCGGCGGGGGGCGCCCGGCGATCGAGCAGATCATCGTCGACGAGGAGCTCGCCGCCGCCGGGGCGCCCGAGTTCGTCAACGTCGTCGGGCTCGACGTCCTCGGGCCCTCGCTGCTGCGCTTCGGCAACGACGAGCAGCGCACCCGCCACATCCCCTCGATCCTGTCAGCGGACGAGATCTGGTGTCAGGGCTTCTCGGAGCCCGAGGCCGGGTCGGACCTCGCCTCGCTGCGGACGCACGCCGTCGAGCACGACGACCACTTCGCCCTGAGCGGCCAGAAGACCTGGGTCTCCTGGGGGCAGTTCGCGCGCTGGTGCGGCGTGCTGGCGCGCACGGACAGCGGCGTCGCCAAGCACCGCGGGATCTCCATGCTGCTCGTGGACATGCGCTCGCCCGGCGTCGAGGTGCGGCCGATGACGCAGATCACCGGCCACGCCGAGTTCTGCGAGCTGTTCCTCGACGACGTCGTCGTGCCCAAGGAGAACCTCCTCGGCGAGCGCGGCGACGGCTGGAAGATCGCGATGTACACGCTCGGGCACGAGCGGGGGACCGCGGCCCTGCCGCGCCAGGTCAAGCTGCGCACGTGGCTCGACCGCGCGCTGCGCGCCGCCGCCGATCGCGAGCTCGACGGCCGCGCTGTGCTCGACGATCCGCAGGCGCAGGCGGCGCTCGCGCGCGCCTTCATCGGGATCGAGGTCCTGCGCCACCACGCCTACCGCACGGTCGGCGAGTTCCTCAGCGGCGGCGCCGTCGGACCGGAGAGCTCGAGCGTCAAGCTGCTGATGGCCGAGGCGGAGCAGCGGCTGGCGGGCACCGTGCTCGAGGTGCTCGGGCCGACCCTGCAGCACGCCGCGCCGGACGACCGCGCGGAGGACGACTTCTGGCACGAGACCTACCTCTACTCGCGCGCGGCGACCGTCTACGGCGGGACGCAGCAGATCCAGCGCAACATCATCGCCGACCGCATCCTCGCGCTGCCCCAGGAGTGACGACATGGACCTCGAGCTCACCGACGAGCAGACCTGGCTGAGCGAGTCGATCGACACGCTGCTCGCGCGCGAGTGGGTCGGCCCGGACGCCGCCGCCGGCGCGACCCCCGCGGAGCGCGAGCGGCTCTGGGAGCGCCTGGCCGCCTTCGGCGCGCTCATGGTCGACGCCGAGGACGGACTCGGCGCCGTGGAGCTCTGCCTGGCGGCGCGCGCGCTCGGCGCGCACCTCGCCTCCGTGCCGTATCTGGGCAGCGCCGCCGTGCGCTTCGCGCTCGAGCCCGTCGCCGGCGACCTCGCCGGCGACGAGGAGCGCATCTCGGTCGCGCTCCTCGAGCCCGGGCGCGGGTGGTCGGTGGCCGGGGCGCGCACGAGTCTCGCCGATGACGCCGTCAGCGGGCACAAGGTCGCCGTCGAGCACGCGGACGGCGTCGACCGCCTGGCCGTCGTGGCGTCCACCGCGGGTGAGCCCGCGCTCGCCTTCGTCGTCGCGGGCGCCCCGGGCTGCGAGACGGCGGCGCAGCCCTCGCTCGACGCCACGGTGCCGATGAGCGCCGTCGACTTCAGCGGCGCCGAGGTGGTGGCCGCCATCACCGGCCCGACCGCGCGCGTCGCCCTCGACCGCCTCGCGACCGCCGGCGCCCTGCTCGCGGCCGCCGAGTCGATCGGCGCCGCGGGCCGGCTGCTCGACGACGCGCGCCGCTACGCCGGCGAGCGCCGGCAGTTCGGGCGCACGATCGGGAGCTACCAGGCGCTCCGCCACCTCATGGCCGACATGCACGTCCGGCACGCCAGCGCCTGGTCGACCGTCCTCTATGCCGCCGCCGCTCTCGACGACGACCTGCCCGAGGCCGCCCAGACGGCCGCCGTGGCGAAGGCCTACGTGGCGCGCGCCGCCCGCGAGGTCGCCCACGGCGCCCTGCAGGTCTTCGGCGGGGTCGCCTTCACCGAGGAGCACCCCGCGCACCGCTACCTGCGTCGCATCGTCGTGCGCGAGCAGCAGTTCGGCGACGCGGCCCACCATGAGCGCGAGCTCGGGCGCGCGCTCGCCACGCGGGCGGCGCAGGGGCGCGCGAGCGCGCCTGCCGCCGCCGTGATCCCGGCCGCCGGCTGACGAAAGGACGACCTCCATGCCGCCCACCACGTCGATGGGGTTCAACGACCCGACCGCCCAGCGCCTCGAGCGGATCGCCACCGGCGCCGAGCCCGAGGTGGTCGGCCCGCTCCTCGCGCAGGTCCTGCACGACCCGCGCTGGCTTGAGCCCGACGTGGCGCTCATCTCCGGCGGCAAGTCCAACCTCACGTACCGGATCGCCTCCGACGCGGGCGAGGTGATCCTCCGGCGCCCGCCGCTCGGCCACATCCTCCCGACCGCCCACGACATGGTCCGCGAGCACCGCGTGCTCACCGCGCTCGAGCCCACACCCGTCCCCGTGCCGCGCATCCTGCACCTCGGCGAGGCGGACGGTCCGCTCGGCGCCCCGTTCTACGTGATGGAGCGCGTCGTCGGCCACATCTGCCGCAACGCGCTGCCGCCGGGGTACGCCGAGACGCCCGAGCGCCGCCAGGCGATCGGCGAGGCGCTCGTCGACGTCCTCGCCGACCTGCACACGGTCGACCCCGCCGCCGTGGGGCTGGCCGACTTCGGCCGGCCGGCTGGCTTCATGGAGCGCCAGCTGCGCCGCTGGTCCAAGCAGTGGGAGGCCTCGAAGGCCGACGACCTGCCGGCGCTCGACGCGCTGCGCGACGAGCTGGTGCGAACGCTGCCGGCCCAGCGCGCGGCCTCGATCGTCCACGGCGACTACCGCCTCGACAACACCATCCTGCACCCGACGCGGCCCGGCGCGATCGTGGCGGTCCTCGACTGGGAGATGAGCACGCTCGGGGACCCGCTCACCGACCTCGGCGCGCTGCTCGCCTTCTGGAGCGAGGAGGCCGACCCGGAGGTGCTCCTGGCGGCCCGGATCGTCGCTCCGGTGACGGCGGCCGGCGGCTTTCCGGGCCGCGGCGAGGTGATCGAGCGCTACGCGCGCGTGACGGGCTTCGACGTGTCCGACGTCGACTGGTACCAGGCGTTCGCGTTCTTCAAGCTCGCGGTCGTCTGCCAGGGCATCGCGGCCCGGGCGGCCGGCGGGGCGATGGTCGGCTCCGGCTTCGACGACGCCCAGCGCCTCGTCGCGCCGCTCGTCGACGCGGGCCGGCACCAGCTCGGGGCCTGACCCCTAGCGGACCGCCATCCCGCCGTCCACGCTGAGGACGGCGCCGGTCACGAAGCTGCTGCCCTCCCCCACCAGGAACAGGACGGCCTCGTCGAGCTCGCCCTGCCGCCCGCCGCGGCCGAGGGGCGTGCGCGCGAGGAGGAAGTCGGGGAACTGCTCGGGGTCGTCGCCCAGCCCGGCGGTCATCTCGGACGCGAAGAAGCCCGGGGCGACCGCGTTGACGCGGATCCCGTGGCGGCCCCACTGCGAGGCGAGCTCTCGCGTGAGACCGATGAGGCCCGCCTTCGACGCGACGTAGGCCGCGTCGGGGATCTCGCCGATCGACCGAAGTCCCATGACCGAGGCGACGTTGACGATCGAGCCGCCGTCGCCTTCGCGCATGGCGCGCGCGGCCAGGCACGAGAGCGCGAACGGAGCGGTCAGATTGAGGTCGACCACGCCGGCGAAGGTCTCGGTGGGCGTCCGCAGCGCGGGGGCGGTCGCGCCGGCGCCGGCGTTGTTGACGAGCCCGTCGAGGCGGCCGTGGCGCTCCATGACCGTGGCGATCAGGCGCTCGCGATCGGCGTCGCAGGTGACGTCGCACGTGACGGTGTCGGCGCTGGGGATCTGCCTGCGCAGCGCCTCCAGGCGCTCGGCCCGCCGGGCGGCGAGGACCGGCACGGCGCCCGCGGCCGCCAGCGAGCGGCCCAGCTGCTCGCCCAGGCCCGAGCTCGCGCCGGTGACGACGACGACGTGGCCGTCCAGCGTGGTCTGTCCCATCAACGCTCTCCTCACAATTCAAATTGAAGTCACTTCAGTATACCAGCGCTGGTCTCGTATGGAAGATGACGCGATGCCGCTGTCAGGGCGAAAAACGCCCCGTCATCGCCTTCGGGTGGTACCGTCGTCATGACTTCAACTGGAAAGAGTTGCCCGTGCCCCAGGCCAAGCGAGCGCAGAAGACGCGACCGGACGGACGTTCGCAGCGGACGTCGAGTCGCAGCAAGCGAGCGGACATCCTCAGGACCGCGACGGAGTACTTCGGCCGGGAGGGCTACGAGTACACGAAGTGGGCCGACATCGCCGCCGCCGTCGGCGTGGGCTCGACCGCGCTGTACCACTACTTCGAGTCCAAGCTGCACTGCCTGTACGAGATCCAGGCCGACGCGGTCCAGGCCGACCGGGAGAAGTTCGAGCGCGTCGTCGGCGAGCACGAGGACTTCACCGAGGCGCTCGTCGCGGTGCTCAACGCGCTGTTCGACCTCACCGAGCACGAGGTGCTGCGCAACCGCGTGCTCGTCGCCGAGCAGGCGCTCGTCGGCCTGCATCGGACCTCCCCGCGCGAGGAGGAGGCGCGCCAGCGCGCGCTCGGGAGCATGCGCGACGTCGAGTTCGCGTGGGCGACGTTCCTGGCGCGCGGCATGGAGCAGGGCGCGATCCCCGAGGCCGACCCGCGGCTGCTCACGCGGGCGATCATCGGCCTCTACAACAGCGTGTGGCACTGGTACCGGCCGCGCGGCGGCCTGTCGCTCGAGGCGGTGCGCGACTTCTACGTCGCGCGATGCCTCGCCGTGGCAGGCCTGCCCATGGACGCGGCCGCGCCGGGGAAGCAGACCGCGGCCAAGCCCAAGCGGACCCGCCGCCGCGCCGCGGCCTGACGCCGCGACGCGGCCGCGGAGCTACACCTGCACCAGCTGCTCGCGGTAGCGACGGGTCTCCCGCCGGGCGATCGCCATGTGGTGGACCTCGTCGGGCCCGTCGGCGATCTGGAGGATGCGCGCGACGGCGTAGAGCTCGGCCAGGAGGTGGTCCTGCGAGACGCCGGCGCCGCCGTGGGCCTGGATGGCGCGGTCGATGACCCAGGTCGCCACCTCGGGGGCCGCCACCTTGATCGCCGAGACCTCGATGCGCGCGCCGCGGTTGCCGACCGTGTCCATCAGCCACGCGGTCTTGAGGACCAGCAGACGAACCTGCTCGATCTTGACGCGCGCCTCGGAGATCCAGCGCTGGACGACCCCGTGGTCGATGATCGGCCGCCCGAACGTCGACCGGCTCGCGGTGCGCTCGCACATCATCTCCAGCGCGCGCTCGGCCATGCCGATGGCTCGCATCGCGTGGTGGATGCGGCCGGGGCCGAGGCGCTCCTGCGCGATCCGGAAGCCGTCGCCCTCCTCGCCGAGGAGGTTCGACGCGGGCACGCGCACGTCGTCGTAGACGATCTCGGCGTGTCCCCCGTGCGGCCCGTCGTCGTAGCCGAACAGGCTCGTCGAGCGCCGGATCTTCACGCCCGAGGTGTCCTTGGGCACGAGGATCATGCTCTGCCGCCGGTGCGGCTCGGCGTCGGGGTCGGTGACGCCCATGACGATCAGCAGATCGCACCGCGGCGACATCGCCCCCGACGTCCACCACTTGCGCCCGTTGATCACGTAGTGGTCGCCGTCGCGCTCGATGCGCGTGGCGATGTTCGTCGCGTCCGACGACGCGACGTCGGGCTCGGTCATCGAGAAGGCCGAGCGGATCGTGCCGTCGAGCAGCGGATCCAGCCAGCGGCGCTGCTGCTCCTCCGTGCCGAACAGCGACAGCAGCTCCATGTTGCCGGTGTCCGGCGCCGAGCAGTTGATCGCCTCGGGAGCGATCCACGGATTGCGGCCGGTGATCTCGGCCAGCGGCGCGTACTGCAGGTTCGTCAGTCCGGCCCCGTGCTCGTGCGTGCGCGGCAGGAACAGGTTCCACAGGCCGCGCCGCCGCGCCTCGGCCTTGAGCTCCTCGATGACCGGTGGGGTGCCCCACCGGTCATCGGCCGCCTCGACCTCCTCGCGGAAGCGCTGCTCCGCCGGATAGACGCACTCGTCCATGAACGCGAGCAGGCGCTCGCGCGCCTCGAGGGTCGTCTGGTCGTACGCGAAGTCCATCGCGGACCTAGCGGTGCTTCCAGACGGGCTCGCGCTTGTCCAGGAACGCCTGGACGCCCTCGCGCGCGTCCTCGGACTGGTGGGCGACGTTGCAGGTCATGCTCTCGAGCGCGATCAGCGTCTCGGTGTCGCCGTCCAGGCCGCGGTTGGCCGCCAGCTTGGTGATCCGCATCGTGAAGGCGCTCTTGTCCTTCATCGGCGCGACGAAGTCGGCGATCGCCTGGTCGAGCTGGTCCGCCGGCGTGGAGACGTTGGCCAGGCCCCACTCCTCGCACTCGCGGCCGGACAGCAGCTTGCCGGTGAAGAGCAGCTCCTTGGTCTTGCGCAGGCCGATGTAGCGCGGCAGGCGGTAGATCGGGCCGGCGCCGCCGAACAGCGCGCGGCGGATGTGGAAGTCGCCGATCTTTGCGTCCTCGGCCGCGATGCAGAAGTCGCACGAGATCATCAGCTCGAAGCCGCCGGCGACCGCGAAGCCCTCGACGACGGCGATGGTCGGCTTGCTGAGGTTGAACGCGCGGTCGAACGTCCGCGCCGACACCTGGGCGATCTTGACCGAGTTGTTCGTCGTGCCCAGGAACTCGGAGTCGAGCATGTTGAGGTCCGCCCCGGCGCAGAACGTGTTGCCGCGGCCACGGATGACCACCACGCGCGCGTCGTCGTCGTCCTCGGCGCGCTCGAGCGCCGCGCCCAGCTGCGTGAGCAGCTCCCAGTTGACCGCGTTCTTGACGTGGGGTCGATTGAGCCAGATGGTGGCGACGCCGTCCGCCACCTCGTACTCGATGGGAGCCGCCGTCGCCGCCTGCCCGTTCACCCGCTCTTGCACATCCATTCCGAACGACCTCCGCTGCTGTTTGCTGAATTGAACTCAGATCATATCGGCCGCGAGCCGCGAAGGCAAGCGGGCTGGCGCGGAGGTCACCGGACGGACGACGAACTTCGTTGATTTCCTGCGCCGACTCGTCCACCGTGCCATACTTGAAGTCGATTCGGGACTTGAAGCCATGGAAGCCGTCGTCCAGATCCCCCTCCCCCTGCCGCACGTCGGCTCGGTCAACGCCTGGCTGCTGCGGGGCGACCCGCTCACGCTGGTCGACACCGGTCCACGCGACGACGAGGCGCTGGCCGCGCTCGAGGCCGGCCTGCGGCGAGAGGGCGTGCGCATCGAGGACATCGAGCTCGTCCTGGGCACCCATCACCACCTCGATCACGTTGGGCTGGTGGCCACGATCGTCCGGCGCTCGGGCGCGACGGTGGCTGCGCTGGACGGCGTGGCCGCCTACGGCGAGCGCTACGACGAGCGGGCGGCGGCCGACCGGCGCTTCTCGCGGGCGCTGATGGCCCATCACGGCGTGCCGGCGCCGGTCATCGCCGACAACGAGGGCTTCTTCGACTACATCAGCAGGACGTCGGAGGCCTTCTCGACCGACGTGCGGCTTCGCGACGGCGACCGCATCCGGGCGGGCGGGCGCGAGTTGCGAACGGTCGCGCGGCCAGGGCACAGCACCACCGACACGCTGTTCGTCGACGAGCGCGCGGGCGTCGCCTTCGTCGGCGACCATCTCCTCGCTGGGATCTCGTCGAACACCGAGATCTACCCGGCCGCCGAACCGGACGGGACGCGGCCGCGCGCACGGGTGGAGTACCTGGCGAGCCTGGCCCGCACCGCCGGCATGCCCCTCGAGCGGCTGCTGACGGGTCACGGCGCGCCCGTCGACGGGCACGCCCGGCTCATCGACGAGCGGTTCGCGGACCACCGGCGGCGCTGCGAGCGCATCGCGGCGGTGCTCGAGTCCGGGCCCCGCACGGCGTACTCGATCGCCGGCGAGCTGTGGTCGGCGCGCACGGTGCGCGAGCAGCCGCTGCTCGTCGTGTGGGAGGTGCTCGGACACCTCGACCTGCTGCTCGACGCCGGGCTCGTGTCCGAGGGCCTCGGCGACGAAGGGACCGCCCGCTTCGAGCTCACGCGCGCCGGACCGCCCCCGGGCACGCCGGCTTCGCGGCTGCGGGCGGCCCGCCGAAATCATCAACCCGGACGCCCAGGAGGTGGCCGCCCTGCGCGAGCCAGCCGACACAGCAGCTAGCCCCGTCGACGCCGATCGGCTGTTCGACCTCACCGACCGCGTGGCGGTCATCACCGGCGCCACGCGCGGGCTCGGGCTCGCGATGGCCAGGGCGTTCGCGACGGCCGGCGCACAGGTCGTCGTCGTCAGCCGCAAGGCCGACGTCTGCGCGGAGGTGGCGGCCGCGCTGCGCGCGGAGGGCGGCAAGGCGGCGGCGTGCGCGTGCCACGTGGGGCGCTGGGACGACCTCGCGACCCTCGTCGAGAACGTCTACCGCGACTACGCCCGTGTGGACGTCCTCGTCAACAACGCAGGCCTCTCCCCCGTGTACGGGAAGCTGACCGAGGTCAGCGAGGAGCTCTTCGACAAGGTGATCGCCGTCAACCTGAAGGGCCCGTTCCGGCTCTCGGCGCTGGTCGGCGAGCGGATGGTGGCCGACGGCGGCGGCTCGATCATCAACGTCAGCAGCACCGGGGCGGTGCGCCCGACGCGCGACATCGTCCCCTACGCGGCCGCCAAGGCGGGGATCAACGCCATGACCGTCGGGCTCGCGGACGCGTTCGGGCCGAAGGTCCGCGTCAACGCGATCATGCCCGGGCCGTTCCTGACCAGCATCGCGCGCGGCTGGGACATGGACACCTTCGCCGAGCGCGCCCGCACCTTCCCCCTGCGGCGGGCCGGCCACGCCGAGGAGATCGCCGGCGCGGCCCTCTACCTCGCCGGGGACGCCTCGAGCTACACCACAGGAACCGTCCTCACCGTGGACGGCGGGGCGCAGTGGAGCACGGCGGGCACGGGCGACGCGGCGCCGTAAGTCGCTCCAGAGTTGAAGTCAGCTCAAATTCTCGCTATCCTGGCGCCTGCATGAGCGCCAACCAGCCACTGTGGCTCCGAGCCGTCCTGCGCGCCGAGCGGGCCGTCGGCACGCGCGTCGAATCGGCGGTCCGCACCGACACCTACTTCGACGTCGTCAGCCGGCTCACCCGCCTGCACGGCCAGGTCAACCGCGCGGCCGAGGACCTCTCGCGCCGGTGGCTGCACCTGTTCAACCTCCCGGCGGGATCCGACGTGCGGCGGATGCGCGAGCAGCTCTCGCGCATCGAGCGGCGGCTCAACCTCCTGGCCGACGAGGTCACCGAGGTTGTCCCGTGAACGCGCTGCCGGCGACGCTGAGCGCGACGGACCTCGTCTCGCGCGTCAACCGCGACGTCGAGCGCTCGATCCTGCGCGCCCGCAACGGCATCCGCTACCTGCGCGGCACCCACCGGCCCAAGCTCGGGGCGACGCCCAAGGACGTCGTCTGGAAGCGCGGCAAGGCGGAGCTGTGGCGCTACAAGGGCGGCCGCGTCCGCTACGGACCGCCGGTCGTGATCGTCCACAGCCTCGTGAGCCGCAGCTACATCCTCGACCTGCGGCCGGGCAACAGCATGGTCGAGTACCTCGTCGACGCGGGGCTGGACGTCTTCATGCTCGACTGGGGCGTCCCCGACGAGCTCGACGCCGACAACGACCTCGAGCGCTACGTCGACTGGTATCTGCCGCGTGCCCTCGCCGCCGTGCGCCGCCAGACCGGCTGCGACGAGGTGACCCTGGCCGGCTACTGCCTCGGCGGCGTGATGGCCGCGCTGTTCGCCGCCGGCCACGACGATGCGCCGGTCCGCAACCTGGTGCTGATGGCGACCCCGGTCGACTTCAGCGAGATGGGCGCGATGGTCGCGATGCTGCGCGAGGGACGGCTCGACCCCGGCGACCTCATCGACGACACCGGCAACGTCCCCGCCGACGTCCTCTACAGCGGCTTCTACATGCTCGCGCCGACCACCGAGATCGCCCAGAACGCGACGCTGCTCGAGAACCTGTGGAACGACGAGTTCGTCGAGGGCTTCCAGGCGATGGCGGCCTGGTCGCGAGATCACGTGCCGTTCCCGGGTGCGGCGTTCCGCCAGGTCGTCGAGCTGTTGATCCGCGAGAACCTGCTCATGACCGGCTCCGTGCCCCTCGGCGATCGCGTCGTGCGCCTTGCCGACGCGCGCGCCAACGTGCTCAACGCGATGGCCGAGCGCGACAACGTCGTCCCGCCCCCGGCCGTCGAGCCGGCCATGCAGCTCGTCGGCGATCCCGCCCGGCGACACGAGCTGCGCCTGCCCGGCGGCCACGTGACGTTCGGGACGGGCAAGTCGGCCTTCAAGCACACCATGCCGCAGCTGACCCGCTGGATCGTCGAGCACAGCGACGAGCGGCCCGACCCGCAGGAGCGAGACCGGCTCGCCGCGCTCGGCGCGACCGGCATCGCCGACGGCCTGTGAGCCGGGTCCGCCGGCTCGCGTTGAACTGAGTTCCGGTAATGTCGTGGATCTGGACCAGTTCCTCGCAGCAGCCGCCGCCTGCATCGACGCCTACGAGGCGAGCATCCGGGCGGCGTCCGACTTCCAGTTCACGCTCGCCCGCGCGCTCGACGTCGAGCCGATCCGGTCGATCGCCGCGACATGTGGGGATCTGACGCGCGATCTTGGCGCGACGGCCGTCTCGAGCGCGCGCTGGCTCCTCGACGTGTGACGGCCACCGCCGGGCTGGCCCCGGCGCCGGACGGACGCACGCGGCTGCACTGGGAGACCACCGGCTCGGGGGCGCCGGTGCTGCTCATCCACGGGCTCGGTTTGAGCGGCGGCGCCTGGTGGCGCACCGTCCCCGTGCTGGCGCGCCGGCTGCGGGTGATCACCTTCGACAACCGCGGCACAGGGCGCTCGCAGGCGGCCTCCCTGGCCTACACCACCGAGGCGATGGCCGACGACGCCGCCGCGGTCCTCGATGCGGCCGGCCTCGAGCGCGTCCACGTGTACGGCATCTCGCTCGGCGGGATGATCGCCCAGCAGCTCGCGCTGCGACACCCCGACCGCGTGCGGTCGCTCGTGCTCGGCGCCACCCAGCCGGGCGGCCCGAGGGCGCGGCCGCCCGACGCCGAGGTGCTCGAGTTCCTGGGCTCGCGACTCCACATGCAACCGCGGGACGCCGCCCGGGCGTCCATCCCCTTCAACTACGGGACGCGCTGCCGCGACGAGCACCCGGAGCGCATCGAGGAGGACATCGCCCAGCGGCTCGCGCACCCGTTCAGCGAGGCCGCCTACGCGGCCCAGCTCTACGCGGGCGCCGTCCACAACTGCTACGGGCGCCTGGACCGCATCGCCGTGCCGACCCTCGTGGTGCACGGCGCGCTGGACCGCATGATCCCGGTCGCCAACGCGCACCTCATCGCCGGGCGGATCCCGGGCGCCCGGCTGCGCATCCTCGAGGACTCGGGGCACCTCTACCCAACCGAGGCGCCCGAGGTCGACGTCGAGATCGCGGCCTTCCTGCAGGCGCTGTCCTGACGCGCGGGCGGCGGCGCTTGCGCGTGGCCGCGTCGGTGTGATTGAATTGACTTCAGTGCAGTTTGGTGCTGACTTCCGCGTGGCGGACCTGATCCGCGAGCAGGCGGCGCAGCGCGGCGACGTGGTCGCGCTTCGCCACGGCGCCCGCGCGCTCACGTACGCGGAGCTCGACGAGCGCTCCACCCGGCTGGCCCAGGCGCTGCTGGCGGCGGGGGTCCGCCGCGCCTCGCGAGTCGCGCACCTGGACCGCACGGCGCCGGAGGTGGTCGAGCTGCTGCTGGCCACCAGCAAGATCGGGGCGGTCACCGTGCCGCTCAACTGGCGGCTGGCGCGCCGCGAGCTCACGACGATCGTCGAAGACGCTCAGGCGCCGCTGATCATCGCCGGCCCGCGGTATGCGGAGGTCGCCGGCGAGGTGGCCGAGGCGATGGCGGCGCGGGCGCAGGTCGTGATGGTCGGCGCGCAGTACGAGGACTGGCTGGCCGCACAGCAGCCGGTCGACCCGGGCGGGCGCGGCGAGAGCGCTGACCCGGTCCTGCAGATGTACACGTCCGGGACGACCGGGACGCCGAAGGGCGTCCTGACCACGCACCGCAACCTGGCCGCTGCGGCCGAGACGTCGCCACGCTGGTCCTTCGGCCACGACAGCGTCAACCTCAGCCCGCTGCCGATGTTCCACGTCGGCGGCCTCGCATGGACGTTCTGCGGGCTGTGGAACGGCGCGACGAACATCCTCGTCAGCGAGTTCGCGGCCGAGCCCGTCCTCGACCTGCTCGAGCGCGAGCGGGTGACCAACGCGGTCTTCGTCCCGACGATGCTGCAGATGCTCACCTCCGTTCCCGGCGCGGCCGAGCGCGACTACTCGGCGTTGAGGTCGATCGCCTACGGCGCCTCACCGATCACCACGCCGGCGCTCAAGGCCTCCCTGCGGACCTTCCGGTGCGCGCTGTTCGGCCTCTACGGCCTCACCGAGACCACCGGCGGCGTCGTCGTGCTCGACGCCGACGACCACGACCCCGACGGCCCGCGCGAGCACCTGCTGCGCTCAGCGGGCCGGCCGTACCCGTGGGTCGAGCTGCGCATCGTCGACCCGGTGACCGGTGGCGACCGTGCTCCCGGCGAGGTCGGCGAGGTGTGGCTGCGCGCGCCCAACGTCATGCGCGGCTACTTCAGGCGGCCGGCCGAGACCGCCGCGGCGCTTTCGGAGGACGGCTGGCTGCGCACGGGCGACGGCGGCTACGTCGACGACGAGGGCTACGTCTTCCTCACCGATCGCATCAAGGACATGGTCGTGAGCGGCGGCGAGAACGTGTACCCCGTCGAGGTCGAGGAGGTCCTCTCCCGGCACCCGGACGTCGCGGAGGTCGCGGTGATCGGCGTGCCCGACGAGCGCTGGGGCGAGGCGGTCAAGGCGGTCGTCGTTCCCCGCGACGGGACGGCGCTCGAGGCCGGCGACCTCATCGCGTTCGCCCGCGAGCAGCTCGCCGGCTACAAGCTGCCGCGCTCCATCGACGTCGTCGCCGAGCTGCCCCGCAACGCCACGGGCAAGGTGCTCAAGCGGGAGCTGCGTGAGCGCTACGAGCGCCTGGCGCCCGACTCGCCACGATCTTGAGTCGACATCAGTTCGCCTAGTGCTAGCATACGTTTGCTAACATAGCTAGCACCCGTTGCAACCCGACCCGAACGGAGGGCCCCATGGCCACCCAGACCAAGACCAACCCGACCACCGACGCCTTCGACGACGCTGCTGAGCGCGTCGCCGAGCTCAACGAGAAGGCCGTCGCGAACAGCAAGAAGGCCGGCGCCGCGTACCTGAGCTCGTACGAGAAGGCCGTGGTCTCGCTCGCCGACTCCTACGAGAAGGCCGCCGAGGCCACCAAGGTCGACTGGGTCGCCACCGTCGCGGCCGCGCAGGCGGACTTCACGCGCGAGGTCACCAAGGCGTACACGGCCGCCGCGCGCGAGCTCGTCTCCTGACCATCCCGCCACGACCATGGCTGCGCGCCTCGGCGCGCGGCCGTGGTCCGGCCTCCTGAGCGAGAGCGCGCTGCCGGCGTCAGCGGAAGATCGCCCGCGCGGTGTCCCGCTCGATGATCGGCCGAACGATGGGCACGCCCGGCCCGAGCACCAGTGCCTGAACCACGAGCGCGCGTTGTGGGCGCGCAACGACCCGCCACCAAGGAGGCCCCATGAAGTCCGTCATTCCTCCGTTTGACGCGCGCATCACCCAGCAAGGGCGCCTGCGGATCGTCCGCGTCGCCGGCGAGGTCGACATCCTGACCGCTCCCAAGCTTGCCGCGACCGTGAGGGACGACGACGCCTTCGACACGCTCGTCCTCGACGTCGCCAAGATGCCGTTCATCACGCTGCACCGGCGGCTGTCACGGCGCGGCGGAGGCGTCGCCCTGGCCTCCGTGCAGCCCTTCGTGGCGCGCGTCCTCGAGATCGTCGGACTCGCCGACACGCTGCCGATCGCCCCCGACGTTCGGACGGCCACCAGGCTGCTCGCCGCCCAGCATGCGTGATCGCCGTCGGCGGCGATGACCGTGTGACCCTGCCGCACTCAGGCCCGACCCCTCGAGCTCGAGGAGCAACGACTTCAGCATCGCCGCAAGCGCCGCCTGGTCCTCAGCCGAGAGCGCCGACAGCAGGCGCCGCTCGTTCTCCAGGTAGGCCGGCGCGACCTTGTCGACGAGCCTCTTGCCGCGTGGCGTGAGCGCGACGAGGATGCTGCGGCCGTCGCTCGGGTCGGCGACCCGTTCGACGAGTCCCGCGCGCTCCAGCGCGGCGAGCCGGTTGAGGGCGCGCCCTCCCGCCGCAGGCTGGCCAGCACGTCCCACAGCGCTCGGTTGAGCCCGTGCTCGGCGAGCAGCGCGTCGCGGCTCTGATCGATGTGCTCGACCACCCGGCCGAGGCGGGCGATCACGGCAACGGGCCTCGTATCGAGGTCCGGCCGCGCGCTGCGCCACTGCTCAACGACGTGATCGACGTGGTCGGCTTGACTATCTTGAGGTTGAGACATAATCTCTTGACCTTGAGATACTTTACCTCGAGAACGGAGCACCATGCGCGTCTTCAGCTACGACCGCTTCAAGCCCGGCGTGACCCTGGAGACGATCACGCCCTACCTGCCCGAGGAGGTCGCCAACGTCTGGCGGCTGTGGAAGGCCGGCATCGTGCGCGAGAACTACGCGCGCGCCGACGAGCCCGGGGTCGCCATCGTCTTCGAGGTCGACGGCGTCGAGGAGGCGCGCCGGTACACCGACGACTTCCCGCTGACGAAGGCGGGCTTCCTCGAGTGGGAGTTCGTGCCGCTGATGGCGCCGCTGCCGCTCGAGAGCCTGTTCCGCGCCGACGTCGACGTGGCCGAGCCCTACGACCGCACCCGTGTCGAGGTCTGAACGATGCAGCACGCGTACGGACTCGACGTCCCCTTGACGCTGGAGGACGCCTGCGACCCCGGCCGGATGGCACTGATCGTCTACGACATGCAGGTCGGCGTCGTCGGGCAGATCGCGAACGGACACGCGGTGACCGAGCGCGTCCTCGCCGTCCTCGAGAGCGCGCGCGAGGCCGGCGTGCGCGTGGTCTTCACCCGCCACATGTCGTTGCCCAACGAGGTGGCGGGCGCCTCGGCCCTGCGGACCGCCATGGCGTGGCAGCGGGTCTCGACGGTCTCGGAGGTGCACCCCGCCCTCGCCCGCGGCTCCGCGGGGTTCGAGATCGTCCCGGAGCTGCGCCCCCGCGACAGCGAAGCGGTCTTCGACAAGATCAGCATGTCGGCGTTCGTCGGCACCCCGCTGGACATCGTCCTGCGCGACTGCGGCGTGTCCGCTTTCGCGATCGCCGGCGTGGCGCTCGAGGTCGGCATCGAGCCGACGGTGCGCCACGCCACCGACCTCGGCTACCTGCCGGTGGTCATCGAGGACGCGTGCGGAGCCGGCAACGCCGCCGCCGCCGAACGCTCCCTCGCCGCCCTGCGGTTCGCCGGCGGCACGCTCTTCACCGACAGCACGACGTTCGCCACCGAGGTCCACACACGATGAGCATCCAGCACGCCGAGACCCATCACGAGGTCGTCGACATCACGTCGGCCTCCCCCCGCCCCCGCGTCCTGATCGTCGTCGCCAACCCGACGACCTCGACGACGACCGGTCTGCCCGTCGGCTTCTGGGCCGCCGAGCTCTTCCACCCGTTCCACGAGTTCACCAAGAAGCGCTACGACGTCACGATCGCGTCGCCCGAGGGCGGCAGGGTCGAGGTCGACGCGCTCAGCGATCCCCGCGACGAGTCGCGCTGGAGCGCCGACGACCTGATCTCGATGGGCGCGCTCAACACGCCCGAGATCACGGGCCTGCTCGAGAACACGCCCGCGCTGCGCGACCTCGACCTCGACCGCTTCGACGCGATCGTCGTCGCCGGCGGGCAGGCGCCGATGTTCCAGTACCGCGACCACGAGGACCTCAAGCGGGCGATCGCGCACTTCTACGAGTCCGGCAAGCCGACCGGCGTCCTCTGCCACGGCGTCAGCGCGCTCATCGACGTTCAGCTCTCGAACGGCTCGTACCTCGTCGAGGGCCGCACCGTCACCGGGTTCGCCAACGTCGAGGAGGACTTCAGCGACGCCGCGGCCGGCGTGACGATCATGCCCTACCGAGTCGAGGACGAGCTGCGCAAGCGCGGCGCCAACTACATCCAGGCGGGGCTGTTCAAGGCCTTCGCCGTGCGCGACCAGAACCTGATCACCGGCCAGCAGCAGTATTCCGGCGAGAAGGTCGCCCGGCTCGTCATCGAGGCGCTCGGCGACTGACGCCCTGAGCGCCACGGAGCGATCTACGTCAGCCTCGCGTTGCGGCGCTACCGCGTGAGCGCGCTGTCGGCCGCGCCCGCGTAGAGCTCGGCGGCACGCCAGCAGTACCAGGCCAGGACCGTGCGGTACGGCCTGAACGGGTCGCCGAGCGGCTCGAGCTCGCGCGCGGTGGGCGTCGGGATCTTCCACGCAAGCCCGTAGCCCTGGCGGACCCCGTGGTCACCGACCGGCCAGACGTCAAGGCGTCGCAGCTGGAAGATGAGAAACATCTCGGCCGACCACGGGCCGATGCCACGGACCGTCGAGAGGCGGGCGATGATCTCGTCGTCCGCTTGGCGGGACAGGCCGCGTGGCGAAAGCACGACCGTTCCGTCGAGCACCTTCGTGGCGAGATCGCGCAGCGAGCGGACCTTGGCCGCGGACAGCCCGACCGTTCGCAGCGTCTCATCGGAGAGCGCGAGCAGGGCGTCGGGGCCGACGTCGCCGTCGAGCGCTGCCACCAGCCGGCCGTGGATCGCCCTCGCGGCCGCGCCGGCGAGCTGCTGGTAGACGATCGCCTGGACCAGGGCCGCGAAGTGCGACATCGTCGAGCGGCGGACGCGCATCGGTCCCGCCTCGGCGATCAGGCCGGCGAGGACGGGGTCACGGGTCGCCAGGATGCGCGCCGCCTCCGCGTACGACACCCGGCGATCGGTCGCATCGAACATCGGCAGGTCCACGGTCCCCGCTCAGGGTTGCAAGGGGGTTGCACCGGGCGCGAGCGAATCCGCGCCGGTGGCGGTCGGAAGGCTCGGGCCGCCTTTGGGCGGGACGTGGTCGATGGCGCGCTCCGCCAACGCGGTGATCGTGAGGCTGGGGTTCACGCCGACGTTGGCGGGGACGGCCGCACCGTCGCAGACGAGCAGGTTCTGATACCCGAACACGCGGTGGCGGTCGTCGATGACGCCCGTCCGCGGGTCGGCGCCGATGACCGCGCCGCCGAGGATGTGGGCGGTGGTCGGGATCGAGAAGAGCGCCTCGGTGAACAGCGCCTGCGAGGTGCCGCCCAGCTTGCGCTCCATCCACTCGGCGGCGCGGTAGGCGGCGGGGATCTTGTCGGGGTTGGGGTTGTCGGGATCCTGCTCGGTGGTGAGCACCACGTTGCCGTTGGGCCAGCGGCGCTTGACCTTCAGCCGCATGGCGTTGTCGAGCGTCTGCATGACGAGCAGGATCACCGTCCGCCGTGACCAGCCACGCACGCGCATCGCCCGCAGCGCGGCGCGCGGGTGGCGCACGACGTTGAGCAGGAGGTGCAGCGGCTGGGTCCCGCGGCCTCCGGCCTCGGTCGCCAGCCAGTACAGCAGCGACTGGGAGTCGGCCCCGGGTCCGTAGGTGACCGGTTCGATGTGGGTGTCAGGGTCGGGGTAGACGCTCGACGTGATCGCCACCGCGCGCGTGAGATCGCGGCCGTCATCCGGGGCCGTGACGGCGAGGATCGATTCGCTGTTGGTTCGGATCAGATGGCCGAGGCGGTCGGAGACCCGTGGCAGCGAGCCGGCCAGCTTGCAGCGGAACAGCAGCTTGTTGGTGCCCAGCGCGCCGGCCGCCACGATCACCCCGCGCGCCGTCAGCCGCCGGCGATCGCGCCGCAGCCATGCGCCCGAGCGCTCGTGCGTGACGACGTAGCCGTCGGAGCCGTCGGCCGCACCGCGCGGGCGGACGTCGAAGACCGTGCGCTCGGGCTTGATCTCGACGCCCAGGCGCTCGGCGAAGTACAGGTAGTTCTTGACCAGGGTGTTCTTGGCGTTGTGGCGGCAACCGAGCATGCACGCGCCGCAGCGGATGCAGCCGGCGCGCTCGGGGCCCTCGCCGCCGAAGTAAGGATCGGGGACCGTCTGACCCGGCTTCTCGAGGAAGACGCCCACCCGCGTCTTGGCGTAGGTGTCGCCGAAGCCGTACTCGTCCGCGTACTCCTTGAGCAGCAGGTCGGCCGCGGAGTCCTCGTCGTACGTGGTCACGCCGAGCATGCGCTCCGCCGCGTCATAGTGCGCCGCGAGCTCGCGCTCCCAGTTGGCCAGATCGGCCCACTGACGATCGCCGTAGAACGCCGGCCGCGCGCGGTAGAGCGTGTTGGCGTAGCCGAGCGAGCCCCCGCCGACGCCGCAGCCCGAGGCGACGAAGACGTCCTTGAACATCGTCAGGCGGAAGATGCCCTTCAGCCCCAGCTTGGGCATCCAGTAGTACCGGCGCATCTGCCAGCTCGTCTTCGCGAAGTCCTCGTCGGCGTAGCGCCGGCCGCACTCCAGGACGCCGACGCGATAGCCCTTCTCCGCCAGTCGCAGGGCGGCGACGCTGCCGCCGAACCCAGAGCCGATGACGAGCCAGTCGTAGTCGAAACGGTCGCGGTCGCTCATCGTCATCACCCCAAGACCGGGAAGCTGCGGCGGGCAGCGAGCCGATCCATGCCGGCCTGGATCGCCGCCTCGACCTGACGATAGACGGAATCGACGTACGCGCGGTCGTCGGCGCGCTCCGGGTCGTCGTCGACGTGGATGGGCTCGAGGAGCTGTCCTCCCTCGTTGGGGTAGCTGTGGTGGGCATCGCTGTCTCCGTTCTGGGTCGTCGTTGGAACTACGCAGCCGCGCGCTCCGCCACCGCGCCCGCCGCGAGCTCGGCCCGCGCGCGGTCGAGGTCGGCGGCGCCGCCGACCGAGCAGACGCCGACGAGACGCCCGCCGCGCGTGTAGCGAAGGGCGAAGCGGCGCTTGTCCTCGTAGGCCTCGAGCGCCTCGTGGTCCCAGGCGCCGCCGAGGCCCACGTACTCGAGCGACAGCCAGTCGGCGAGGTCGGACCAGAAGTAGGGAACGTCGCGGAACGGCTCGTCGCCGCCGTCGAGCAGGTTGCGCGCGGCGAGCCGGCCCTGGGCGGCGGCGACCTCCTCGTGCTCGATCCGCACCGGCCGGCCGTGCAGCGCGCTGTCGAACTCGCAGACGTCGCCGGCGGCGAACACCGCGGGCGACGACGTGCGCAGCGCGGGTCGGCGATCGCGCCGACCCCGACGACGACGAGGTCGGCGGCGATGCGCCGGCCCGACGCCGTGACGACGGCCTGCACCCGCTCGTCGCCCTCGAAGCGCGTGACGTCCTGGGCGCCGAGGATGTCGACGCCGCGCGCCGCCAGCTCGCCGGCGACGAGGCGCCCGACGCGCTCGCCGAAGGTCCGCTCGAGCGGCAGGCGCTCCTGCATCACCATCGTGCAGTCGTGGCCCATCGAGGTCAGCGAGGCGGCGACCTCCGTGGCGATGTAGGAGCCGCCGACGATGACGATGCGCTCGGCGTCCTGCGCGTCGCGCCGCAGCGCGCCGGCGTTCCCGAGCGCGCGCAGGTAGTGGATCCCGTCGAGCTGGGCGCCGTCGACCTGGAGGCGCCGCACCATGGCGCCCGTGGCCAGCAGCGCCTGGCCGAAGGCCACCTCCTCGCGGCCCACCTTCGCGACGCGCGCCTTCTGCGTGGTGGGGTCGGCCCTCGTGGGCGTTGCGGCGCTCAGCCCGGCTGTTCCACGGCGGTGCGCCAGGCAGCCGCGGCCTCGAGCAGCTCTTCCTCGACCTCACCCAGGAGACGACCCGATGAGCGCGACCGCCTACGCCGAGCCACTGATCCTGCCTGCCGGCACCGCACCGACAACGGAGTTCCGCCGACCCCCGCTCCTGCGCCTCGCCGCGATCGAGCTGCGCAAGATGATCGACACCCGCTCGGGCTTCTGGCTGATGCTGACCGTCGCCGCGCTGGCGATCGGCCTGGCCGCGCTGCAGCTGATCGTCGCCAAGCCTGACGAGCAGACCGGAGCGCAGGTCTTCATCGCCGCGCTGCTGCCGGTCGGCTCGCTGCTGCCGGTGGTCGGCATCCTCGCCGCCGCCGCCACCCCCGTCGGCAGCGGCTTCGACCTGACCGCCGGCGCGCTGCTCAACGGCCTGCTCTTCGCCGTGATCAGCATCTCGATCGGCGTGGCCTTCGGGATGCTCTTTCAGACCCCCGCGCTCGCGATCGTCCTCTACTTCGTGGTGCCGATCATCGGGGAGCTGGCGACCGGCCTCGTCCCCGCGCTCCAGGGCGTCGGTGGCTGGATCAACCAGAGCGACGCGATGACGCCGCTGCTGGAGAACCACATGGGCGCCACCGGCTGGGCCAAGCTGGCGACAACCCTGGCCTTCTGGCTGGTGCTGCCGCTGACACTCGGCGTGATCCGGCTGCTGCGCCGCGAGGTCAAGTAACCACGGGCTTCTGTCCTCGAGCTGCGGTTCAGTCCGCGGCGCCGGCGTAGTCGCCGTAGAAGCCGCGGCCGCTCTTGACGCCGAGGTGGCCGCGGTCCACGTAGCGCTGCAGCAGGGTTCGCGGGCCCTCAGGGATGCCTTCCCGGATCGCGGCGTAGTGGTTCTCGATGTCGAGCACCACGTCGAGGCCGACCTGGTCCATCATCCGGAAGGGAACGGCGGGGGACCGGAAGACCTCCTGCCAGATCCGGTCAACATCCTCAGGCGTCGCGGCGCCCTCCGCGACCACCATCAGCGCCTCGCGCTTGATGGCCGCCCAGATGCGGTTGAAGATGAACCCGACACTCTCGCGCTGGACACGAAACGGGACCAGTCCGTAGCGCGGAAGTCGGTCCACGAGCGCGTCGATGATCGCCTCGTCCGTCCTGCCGCACGACATCAGCTCCACAGGGTTCACCTGTGGTGGCATCAGGAAGTGCATGTTGAGCACGCGCTCCGGACGCTCGACCTCGTCGATCATCTCGCTGCTCGGGTACGAGGACGAGTTCGTCGCGAGGACAGCGTCGGGATCGGCGAGCCGGTCCACCTCGCCGAGGAGCGGTCGCTTGAGCGCGAGGTCCTCAGCGATGGATTCGATGACGAGCCATGCCCCGGGGACGGCACGGTCGAGCTGCGTGACGACTTCGACCTCTCCCGCCCGTGGTGCGGACAGGCCGAGGCTCTGGCGGACGTCCGAGACCTGTTGGTCGATGAGCTCCTTGGCGGCCGTCGCGCGGTGGGGCGTGCGGTTGAAGATGCGCACAGGACTCCCGCCGGCGGCGAACATCAGCGCGATTCGTGCTCCGAGAGTGCCGGCACCGATCACCACGACCGGGCGATCATCGATGTCGGACGGGACGCTGTAGGACATGGAAAGGCGACTCCTTTGGGCTTGAGGCTCGACGACGACGCTATGCGCCGCCCGCCGAGGTCCCAATGGCGCCGCGGGCCAAACTCGACGCCCGGCGTTGGGGCGAGACCACCTCAGAGTCCGGTCTGGGCCTCGACGCGGCCGTTCGCGATCGCATCGACGAGCGCCGCGTGGTCGCGCTCGTTCTGGTCGGCGTAGGCCTCGGCGAACGCGGCGATCGCGCGATCGAACGCGTCACCCGAGCCGAGGTAGCCGGCGATGGCGATGGCATCCCCGGAGCGCGCGTGGGCGCGGGCCAGCGTCCACGCGCACAGCCTCGCGTAGAGCGCCATCGCCTCGGGCCGCATCGCGGCGATGTCGGCGGAGGTCTTCGAGTCCCACAGCTGGCGCAGGTAGAAGTCGCGCAGCCTGCCGTCGTCGAGATCGTGCGCCGCGTGCAGCCAGCCGAGGAAGATGTCGCCCGCCGCCTGCATCAGGCGCTGGCCCACCACGACGCGCTGCCCCTGGTTGCGAACCCGGGACCTGCCGGCGAACGGCTCGAGCACCGACCGCTGCGCCTCCTTCGCCTGGAGGAACAGGGGATCGTTCGAGTCGCGGCCGAGGAGGAGGATCACCCACGCGCGCGTTCCTACGCTGCCAACGCCGACGACCTTGCGGGCGAGGTCCGCGTAGCGATAGCGCTCCACCAGCCGGCGGCGGTCGCCGGACAGGCTCCTGAGGTAGGAGTCCAGCAGCTCACGCGCGCCGCGCTCGAGTTGCTCGGCGTCAGCGTCGCCGGTCAGGTCCCTGATCGGCACGATCAGCGGCGGGTCGGCCACGATGCGCGCCTCGCCGTTCGTGTTGACGGCGAGCTTCGCGAACGCCCGGGCGCTGTCCTTCCGCGTGCCCTTCGCGACCGTCCTGTCGAACCGCCGCAGCTCGCTCCGCGTGGCCTGCGAGCGCAGCAGCTCCTCGAGGTCGCTCACGCTCGCCCGCGCGTACCAGACGTCCAGCGTCTTCATCCCGGCGAAGCCGTGCATCGCCTCCCGGTACTCGCCCACGGCCCGGCGGACCATGGCCTCGCGCCGCTTGGGCGCGAAGCCATTCTCGCGACCGGCGACGGCCACGCTGGCCGCCAGCCGCTTGACGTCCCACTCCCACGGGCCGGGCAGGGTCTCGTCGAAGTCGTTGAGGTCGAACAGCAGCTGCCGCTCGGCCGACGCGAAACCGCCGAAGTTCGCCAGGTGCGCGTCACCGCACAGCTGGACGCGGATCCCGGACCGCGGTGTCCCGGCGAGGTCGGACGCCATGACGTACGCCGCGCCGCGAAAGAACGCGAACGGCGAGGCCGACATCCGCCCGTAGCGGATCGGAACCAGCTCCGGCAGGCGGTTGGCCGCCTGCTCTTCGAGCAGCGCGATCGTGTCCGGGCGGTCGGGTCGCGGCTCCCAGTCGGCGTGGCTCGAGCGCGGCGCCTGCGACCGCAGCGACCTGCCCGTCGCGGCACGCTCGCGAGGCGCGACGTAGGGGGGCATCCGCGGAGAACACTCGCGGTTGCAGGAATCGAAGACAAGCGCCGCGGCGTCGTCGGCCCGCTCGCCGGTGCTCTGGTCGCGGTCGCCTTCGCCTTCGTCTTGCGCGGCCCGGGCGGCGACCCGGGCGGGCGCCGAGCCGGCGCCGGGACCCTCGACGGCCCCGATACGATCGGCCGTGGAAGATGAGTGCCCTGGGGTCAGCCGACGCAGGGCCGGCCACGCACGAGGGCGCGCCGTCGGCGGTGCGTGAGCTCGCCGCCGAGCTGCTGGCGAGAACCCCGCAGCTCGCCGACGGCATGACGGACCACCTGTTCGCGGCGATGCCGGAGCTTGGCGCGGGCGACGACGAGTTGCGCGCGGAGACGCGGGCGAGCTGCGAGTCGAACATCGCCCAGATCCTGCGGCTGCTGAAGCTCGGGGTGGGCGCCGAGGCGATCGTGCTGCCGGTCGAGGCCGGCGAATGGGTCCGCGGCCTGGTCGTTCGCGGGATCACGGTCGCGGCCTTGCTGCGCGCCTACAGGCTCGGGCACGCCTGGCTCTGGGAGCGCTGGTCGCAGGCGCTGCGCGACCGCCTCGCGGACCACGACGAGCTCGTCGTCGCCCAGGACCAGAGCTCGGGGTTCATGTTCGCGTACGTCGACCTGATCTCGGGCGTGCTCGTCGACGAGTACGGCACCGAGCGCGAGCAGCTGATGCGAAGCGCGGCGCAACTGCGCGCCGAGACGGTCCGGGCGATCCTCGCCGGCGAGCAGATCGACCAGGAGGTCGCCGCCGGACGGCTCGGCTACGAGCTGGGCCGCCACCACGTTGCGCTCCGCGTGTGGGGTACCGGCAGCGAGCTTCGCGGACTGGAGCGCGCGGCCACCGAGGCCGCGCGCGCCGTCGGGTCCGGCGCGCCGCTCGTGGTGCCCTCCGGCGTGGCCAGCCTCGACGTGTGGTACGGCTCGCGCGACGCGCCTGACCCGCAGGCTGTCGCCGCGCTCGAGGCCTACGAGCCGCCGGCGGGGATCCGCGTCGCGGCGGGGACGCCGGGCCACGGGATCTCCGGGTTCAGGCGCTCGCACGCCGAGGCGGTGCAGGCCGCGCGCCTCGCGGCGCTGGCGCGCGGACGCGTGCCCGCCGTCGCCACCTACCGGCGCGTCGAGCTCGTCTCGCTGCTGGCGAGCGACCTCCCGCGGGCGCGCGCGTTCGTGGCGGCGCGCCTGGGGCCGCTGGCCTCCCCCGACGAGGCGGCGGAGCGGCTGCGCGACACGGTGCTGGCGTTCCTGGCCGCCGGCGGCAGCAGCACGCGGGTGGCCAAGGAGCTCTACGTGCACCAGAACACCGTCACCTACCGCGTCAAGCGGGCCGAGGAGCTGCTCGGCCGGCGCGTGACCGAGGACCCGATCGAGCTGCTGTGCGCGTTGACCCTGGCCGCCGTCCTCGGCCCCGCTGTGCTGGCGGGCGAGGACGGCGGCGGCGATGCCGGCTAGAAGGCCTGGCCGAGCACGACGGCGACGATCGCGACGTACGCGAGCACGACGACGGCCACGAGCGTCACGAGCGGCGCGCGGTCCGAGGGGGTGGTCGTGGTCTGATCAGGCATCGGTCTCCTCCAAGGCGTTGATCGGGGATCGCGCCGGGCAACGTATGGCGGCGCGACGGCCGCGCCGATGGGCGCGATCGCCAAACCTCGAGCACGCGCTTGGGGCGAGCGGACAAGCCGATCCGGCCTTGTTGCGGGCCCACAAAAGCGCGGCGAAGATCGTGATCACGAGCCATTGGACGGTCCGTGGAGCGCGCGGACACTCGCCCCCTCCACGAACACGGACCTCAGGAGGAGGAGGCAGGATGGGCTTGATGACAGGCAACTTCCCGCCGGTCGAACCGGCGGAGTTCATGAGGCGGCCGTATCGCGAGCGGCTGAAAACGCTCACGCGGCACTGGGTCGATTACGGCTTCGGCGCGCCGAAGATCACCGCGGTGATCTATATCGCCAAGCTGCTGTTGTTCTTCGTGCTCGGCGGGATCCTCGTCGCGACGCTGACCTCGGATCTGAACCCGCTGGATCCCGCGGCGTGGTTCAACGAGCCGATCGTCTACCAGAAGGTGATCCTGTGGACGCTGCTGCTCGAGTGCCTGGGCGTCGCCGGGTCCTGGGGCCCGCTCGCCGGTCACTCGAAGCCGATGACCGGTGGCTGGCACTACTACGCGCGTCCGCGCACGATCCGGATGCCGCCGTGGCCGGGCAAGGTCCCGTTCACGGCCGGCGATGAGCGCACTCCGGTCGACGTGCTGCTGTACGTCGCGCTGCTGGGCGCCCTGGTCGTCTCGCTCGCGCTACCGGGCGTCCACATCCACGGGATCGACCAGGCGCCGCTGATCGGCGGCGACAACAAGGGGCTCGTTCCGACGGCCGCGATCGTCCCGATCATCGCGCTGCTCGTCATCCTCGGGCTGCGCGACAAGGTGCTCTTCATCGCCGCCCGCGGCGAGCAGTACCTCCCGGCGCTGATCTTCTTCGCGTTCTTCCCGTTCGTCGACATGATCGTGGCGGCCAAGCTGCTGATCGTGATCGTCTGGTTCTGCGCCGGCTTCTCGAAGTTCGGCCGCCACTTCGAGAACGTGCTGCCGCCGATGGTCTCGAACACCGCGTGGCTGGCCTCGAAGAAGATCAAGCGGCTGCACTACCGCAACTTCCCGGATGACCTGCGCCCCGCACGGTTCACCAAGCGCCTCGCGCACGGCCCGGGCATGTTCGGCGAGCTCGTCCCGCCGCTGGTGCTGCTGTTCTCGCACAACCACATCGTCACGGTGATCGCGGCCGTGTTCATGATCGGCTACCACGCGTTCATCATCTCGACGTTCCCGCTCGCGGTGCCGCTCGAGTGGAACGTGGTCTTCATGTACCTGACCGCGTTCCTGTTCCTCGGCTACCCGGCGCAGGACGGGTACGCGCTCGGCGACATGGACCCGGTGCTGCTGGCGGTGACCGTGGGCGGCCTGCTGTTCTTCCCGGTGCTCGGAAACCTGCGCCCCGACCTCGTGTCGTTCCTGCCGTCGATGCGCCAGTACGCCGGCAACTGGGCGTCGGCGATGTGGGCGTTCGCGCCCGGTTGCGAGCAGAAGCTCAACGACCACATCGTCAAGCCCGCGCCGATGCAGAAGGACCAGTTCCAGCTCGACGCGCCGCTGCTCGGCTACGACGAGCGGACGGCCGAGGTCGTCATGAACATGATGCTCGGCTGGCGCTCGATGCACAGCCAGGGCCGAGGGCTCAACTCCGTGATGATCAACCACCTCGGCGACGACATCGACACGTACACGCTGCGCGAGGCGGAGTTCAGCTGCAACGCGATCGTCGGGTTCAACTTCGGCGACGGCCACCTGCACGACGACCGGCTGATCGAAGCGATCCAGAAGCGCTGCCGGTTCGCGCCCGGCGAGTTCAACGTCGTGTGGGTCGAGTCCGAGCCGGTGTTCAACGGCCGCCAGCGGTACTGGGTGATGGACGCGGCCGTCGGCGTCGTCGAGCGCGGCAGCTGGTCGGTCAAGGACGCCATCGCGGAGCTGCCGTGGCTGCCCAACGGCCCGATCCTCACCGAGGTGACCTACCGCAAGCCCGGCTACGAGCGCGTGAGCCACGCGCCGGCGGTCATTGAGACCCCGACGATCAAGCCGGCGACGGTGTCGGCGACGCCGAAGCAGCCGGAGGTGACGTCATGACGAGGGCGGTCGTCGTCGGCAGCGGGCCCAACGGGCTCGCTGCCGGCCTCACCCTCGCCGCCGAGGGCGTCGACGTGACGGTGCTCGAGGCCGCCGACACGCTCGGCGGCGGGACGCGCAGCAGCGAGCTGACGCTCCCGGGCGTGGTCCACGACGAGTGCTCGGCCGCGCACCCGCTCGCCGTCGACACGCCGTTCTCGCGGCGGTTCGACCTCGCCGCGCACGGCCTGACGTGGCGCTGGCCGGAGGTCCAGTACGCCCATCCGCTCGACGGCGGCGGGGGTGCGGCCGCGTACCGGTCGGTCGAGCAGACCGCGGCCGGGCTCGGAGACGACGGCGAGGCCTGGCGGTCGCTGTTCGGCCCGCTCGCCGAGCGCTTCGACGAGATCACGTCGGACTTCATGCGCCCGATGCTGCGCGTGCCCGACCATCCGCTGCTGATGGCGCGCTTCGGCGCCTTCTCGGGGCTGCCGGCCGTCCTGCTCGCCCACCGCTGGAGCACACCGAGGGCGCAGGCGCTGTTCGCCGGGGTCGCCGCGCACGCGTTGCGGCCGTTCTCGGCGCCGATGTCGTCGGCGATCGGCGTCGCCCTGGGCACGGCCGCGCACCGCTATGGCTGGCCGGTCGCCGAGCGCGGCTCGGCCGCGATCAGCGGCGCGATGATCTCGCTGCTCGAGAAGCACGGGGCGACGTTCGAGTCCGGCGTGCGGGTCACGTCGCTGGACGAGCTCGACTCGCCGGACATCGTGATGCTCGACGTCGCCCCGGCCGCGGCCGCCCGCATCGCCGGCGACCGGATGCCGCGCCGGATCGCTCGCGCGCTGACCCGCTACCGGCACGGGCCGGGCACCTTCAAGGTCGACTTCGCCGTGCAGGACGGGGTGCCGTGGACGCACGAGGAATCCCGCCGCGCGGGCACCGTGCACGTCGGCGGCAGCCTTCGCGAGATCGCCGCCGCCGAGCGGCTCACCTGCCACGGCCAGATGCCCGACCAGCCGTTCGTGCTGGTCTGCCAGCAG